>NZ_AP024545.1:327065-654130 GCF_018406605.1 Noviluteimonas caseinilytica
ACGATCCCAAGCAGCTCGAAGAGCTCACCCAGATCGCCTCGAAGATGGAAGGCATGTACGGCAAGGGCACGTACTGCAAGGGCGAGGGCTCGGCGAAGGTGTGCCGCCAGCTCGGCGACCTGGAAGCCGTGCTGGCCAGCAAGGACCACGACTACGACGCGCAGCTGGACGCCTGGCAAGGCTGGCACGCCACCGCGATCCCGATGCGCAAGGACTACACGCGCTTCGTCGAACTGGTGAACACCGGTGCACGCGACATGGGCTACGCCGACACGGGCGAGCTGTGGCGCGCCGGCTACGACATGACGCCCGCGCAGATCGCCGCGGAAACCGATCGCCTGTGGACGCAGGTCAAGCCGCTGTACGAACAGCTGCACTGCTACGCGCGCACGCAACTGAAGGCGAAATACGGCGAGCGCGGCGAAGTGGCCGGCGGCCTGCTGCCCGCGCACCTGATGGGCAACATGTGGCAGCAGGACTGGAGCAACCTTTGGGACATGCTGCAGCCGTACAAGGACGCCGGCGACCTCGACATCAACCAGAAGCTGGACCAGCTCGCCAAGGCCGACGAAGCCGAAGAGATGTCCAAGCTCTCGGGCCCGGATCTCCCGAACCCCGAACAGCTCGCCGACCTGCACCAGGTCGCCGCGCTGTCCACCGCCAAGCGCATGACCGAACGCGCGCAGGATTTCTACACCTCGCTCGGCATGCCCAAGCTGCCCGCGAGCTACTGGGAGAAGACGCAGTTCATCAAGCCGCGCGACCGCGACGTGGTCTGCCACGCCAGCGCGTGGGACATGAACATGGCCGGCGACGTGCGCACGAAGATGTGCATCAAGCCGACCGAGGAAGACTTCACCACGATCTACCACGAGCTCGGCCACGTCTATTACTACCTGTCGTACAACAACCTGCCGCCGCTGTTCCAGACCGGCGCGCACGATGGCTTCCACGAAGCGATCGGCGACACGATCGTGCTGGCGATGACGCCGAAGTACCTGCAGTCGATCGGCCTGGTCGGCGAACAGCAGCAGGGCGACCAGGCGCTGATCAACGCGCAGATGCGCATGGCGCTGGCGAAGGTGTCGTTCCTGCCGTTCGGGTTGATGATCGATCGCTGGCGCTGGGGCGTGTTCGACGGTTCGATCAAGCCCGACCAGTACAACAAGGCGTGGTGGGACCTGAAGGCGAAGTACCAGGGCGTGGCCCCGGTGACGCCGCGCGGCGAGGAGTTCTTCGATCCGGGCGCGAAGTACCACGTACCGGGCAACACGCCGTACACGCGCTATTTCCTCTCGCACATCCTGCAGTTCCAGTTCTACAAGGCGCTGTGCGACACGGCCGGCTACAAGGGCCCGCTGTACGAATGCAGCTTCTACGGCAACAAGGACGCCGGGAAGAAACTGCAGACGATGCTGTCGCGCGGCGCGAGCCAGCCGTGGCAGGCGACGCTCAAGGAAATGACGGGCAGCGACAAGATGGACGCGAGCGCGGTGCTCGAATACTTCGCCCCGCTGCAGGAATGGCTGAAGAAGCAGAACGAAGGCCAGACCTGCGGCTGGAGTTCGGGCCCGGTGGCCACCGCACCCGCGACGACGACGAAGCGCAACTGACGCGCACCCCTCCCTTCCCGCTCCGCGGGGAGGGCCGGGGAAGGAACGCCCCGATCGCCGCGCAATTCAGTACGCCGCCTCGTCGCCCCACCCGAACACCCCGATCAACGGCACGAACGCCACGTGATCCTTCGCTTCGGTCTCGAAGCGCGCCGCCTCCACGCGCGTCACCCGCACCAGCTGCTGGGCATGCAGCGAAGCGCCCACCGGCATCACCAGCCGCCCGCCGATCGCCAGCTGTCCCTTCAACACGTCCGGCACGCCCGGCCCGCCGGCGGACGCCACGATCGCATCGAACGGCGCCGCCTCCGGCCATCCCTGCGTGCCATCGCCCGTGCGCACGTCGATGTTGTCGTAGCCCAGCGATTCGAAGCGCCCGCGCGCCAGCGCCGCCAGCCGTTCGATGCGGTCGATCGTGAACACGCGCGCCGCGATCGCCGCCATCACCGCCGCGGCGTAGCCCGACCCCGCGCCGATCTCCAGCACCCGGTCGCCCGGCGCGATGCGGGCAAGCTCGACCATGCGCGCGACGATGTAGGGCTGCGAGATCGTCTGCCCGGCATCGATCGGCAACGGCCCGTCGTCGTAGGCGAACGCCTGCATCGACGCGCCGACGAAGGGCTCGCGCGGCACCCGGCCCATCGCGTCGAGCACGCGCGGATCGTGCAGCCCGCGCGCGGCGAGCTGGTGCCGGACCATCGCATCGCGTTGCTGGCTGAAATCCGCCACGGGCGCCCTCCTGCCGGCGACCGTAATCCTGCGAGGGTTGGCCCCGCGTGACCTGCCGGGCATGCGCGGCGCGCGCGCGCGCGGCATACTCGGGCGCATGACGCAGACCGCCACCCGCCCGCAGGTTCCGCCGCCGCCGTCCGACCTGGATCCGCAGCCGCTCGACCACGCCACCGCCCTGCCCGCGCGCTTCTACGCAGATCCTGCGTACGTCGCCGTCGACCGCGCGCTGATCTTCGATCGCGGCTGGCAACTCATCGCGCACGTGTGCCAGTTGCGCAACGCGGGCGACCACGCCATCGCCAATTTCGCCGGCCTGCCGGTGATCGCGGTGCGCGGCGCCGACAACGAAATCCGCGTCTTCCACAACGTGTGCCGCCATCGCGCCGGCCCGATCGCGCAGTGCGATGGCCTGGGCGCCAAGGCGCTGCGCTGCCGCTACCACGGCTGGACCTACACGCTCGAAGGCGTGCTGCGTTCGGCGCCGGAAATGGGCGGCGCGCCGGACTTCGTACCGTCCGACATCCGCCTGCCGCAACTGTCGGTGCGCGTGTGGCAGGGCATGGTATTCGCGTGCGTGGATAGTGCGCATGCGCCGGACTTCGATGCATTCGTCGCCGGAATCGATGCACGCCTGGGCCCCGACCGCGGGCTCGAACACTACGGCCACCACCACCGCGTCGGTTACGAAGTCGCGTGCAACTGGAAGGTGTACGTCGACAACTACCTCGAGGGCTACCACGTCCCGCACATCCATCCCGGCCTGAACAAGCTGCTGGATTACCGCAGCTACATCACCGAGACGGCGGAGTGGTACTCCTACCAGTTCAGCCCGCTGGAAAGCGGCGACGCCCTGTACGGCGCGGGCGATGCGCTCTATTACTGGATGTGGCCGAACACGATGCTCAACATCCTGCCCGGCCGCCTGCAGACCAACCGCATCATCCCGCTGGGCATCGATCGCTGCCGCGTGGAGTTCGATTTCTACTACGCGATGGACGAGTCCGAAGCCGGCGTCGCGCGCCGCGCCGCGGACCTGAGCTTCAGCGACGAGGTGCAGGTGGAAGACCTCACCATCTGCGAAGACGTGCAGCGCGGGTTGTCGTCGGGTTCGTACGTGCCCGGGCGCCTGAATCCGTTGCGCGAGAACGCCGTCCACCATTTCCACGAACTGCTGCGCCGGCTGTACCGGACCGGCGCGTGACGTCGCTCGAAGCGGAACCGCAAACCTCATCGGCCCGGCCGCTCGGCCTGTGGTCGGCGATCGCGCTCGTCGTCGGCAGCATGATCGGCAGCGGCGTGTTCCTGCTGCCTGCGTCGCTCGCGCCGTACGGCGCCGCGAGCCTGCTCGGCTGGGGCATCACCTTGTGCGGCGCGATCCTCCTGGCGCTCACGTTCTGCAAGTTGTCCGCGCGCTGGCCGCAGACCGGCGGGCCGTACGTGTATGCGCGCAACGGGTTCGGTGATGTCGCGGGCTTCGTGATCGCGTGGAGTTACTGGATCTCGGTGTGGTGCGCCAACGCGGCGATCGCGGTCGCCTTCGCCGGCAGCATCGGCGCGGTGTTCCCGCCGCTCACCGCCACGCCGCTGCGTTCGGCGATGTGCGCGCTCGGTGCGTTGTGGATCTGCACCGCGGTCAACCTCGCCGGCGTGCGCGAAGCGGGCCGCGTGCAATTGCTCACCACGGTATTGAAGCTGGTCCCGCTGCTGTTGTTCGCCGTGGTCGCGCTGTGGTTCGTCGACACCACGCACTACGTGCCGTTCAACCGCAGCGGCGAGCCGATGGGCCACGTCGTGCAGGCCACGGTCGCGCTGACGTTGTGGGCGTTCCTCGGCCTGGAAGCGGCGACGATCCCCGCCGGCGCGATCACCGATGCGTCGCGCACCATTCCGCGCGCCACGATCTTCGGCACGCTGCTCGCGGGCGTCGCGACGATCCTCGCGTGCACCGTGGTGTTGGGCCTGTTGCCGGGCGACGTGCTGAAGGATTCGCAGGCGCCGATGGCGGATGCCGCGAGCAGCTTGTGGGGTCCGGGTGCGGGCATCGCGCTCGCGGTGGTCGCCACGATCTCCACGTTCGGCGCGCTCAACGGCTGGGTGCTGGTCTCCGGCCAGGTGCCGCTGGCGGCCGCGCAGGACGGCATGTTGCCGAAACCCTTCGCGCGCCTGCATGCGAACGGCACGCCGGTGTTCGGCGTCGTCGCCAGCAGCGTGCTGGCGTCGTTGCTGGTGATGGCCAACTTCAGCCACTCGCTGGTGGAACTGTTCACGTTCTCCATCCTGCTGTCCACGGCGGCGACGTTGCTGCCCTACGTGGTCAGCAGCGCAGCGTGGCTACGCACCGGCGAGCGCAACGGCCGCATCCTGGCCGCGCTGGCGCTGCTTTACAGCCTGTATGCGCTGGTGGGCACGGGCAGCGAATCCCTGTTGTGGGGCGGCGCCTTGCTGCTGGCGGGCCTGCCGGTATTTGCGTTCATGCGGTACAGGGCCGCGACTGCGTAGAATCGCGCCGCGTCAAAACCGGCGCCGTTCAAAGCCCCCTGGGGATTCCGATGCGCATCACCCTGATCGCCCTCGCCTTCGCGCTCGCCCTTGCACCCGCCGTGCATGCGCAGGAAGCGACGAAGACCTTCACCGCCACCGGCAGCAGCGAAGCGCAGGCCTGCGACGCCGCCAACAAGCAGGCGCGCGACTGGGTCAAGCGCGGCAAGTCCGAAGGCCGCACGCGCACGCTCGTCGAAGCCGGCCAGTGCACCTGCACCGCGCAGGGCGCCACGCAGTCGTGCAAGCTCGATGCGCGCGTGACGGATGCGCAGTACGAAGCCGAAGAAGAAGGTTAAAGCCGCTCCGTCGGTTCCAGCGCCGCCGCTTCCGACGGCGCGCATGCCGCCATCGGCACGTTCGACCGCGATTCCCACTTCCAGAACGCCCAGCCCAGCGTGGTGAAGCACGCCGCGCCGATCGCCAGGCGCAGCGGCGACTGGCTGAGCAGCGGCGACAGCACGCCGGCGATGAACGCATTGCTGACCAGGCCGGTGAAGGCCTGCAGCGACGACGCACTGCCGCGCTGGCGCGGATACATGTCGAGGATCGCGAGCGTCAGGATCGGGAACACCAGCGCGATGCCGAACGAATTCAACATCATCGGCAACACCGCCCAAGGCACCGTCGGCACCGGCACGAACACGTTGTAGGCCAGGTTGGCCACCGCCGCCGCCCCGCAGCACGCAAAGCCCAGGCGCACCTGCTGCGTCGCGGCCACTTTGCCCGCGATGCGGCCCGACGTGAACGCCCCGAGCATCATCCCGCCGATCATCGGCACGAAGAACCACGCGAAGCTGCGCTGGTCGAGCTTCAGCAGGTCCAGCACGAACGCCGGCGCCGATGCGATGTACAGGAACAACGCACCGAAGTTGAACGTGCCCGCCGCCGCGAGCCGCTGGAACCGCGGGTTGAGGAAGATCGCCACGTAGTCGCGCAACAAGGCCTTGCCGCGCAGCTTCAGGCGCGCCTGCGGCGGATGCGTTTCCGGAAGCGCGAGCAGCGTTGCGATCCACAGCAGCGCGGAGAACGCGACGAGGAACCAGAAGATCGTCGGCCACGCGCTCCAGCCCAGCATCCAGCCGCCGATCACCGGCGCGATCGCCGGCGCGATGCCGAAGATCATCGACACCTGGCTCATCAAGCGTTGCGCATCGTGGCCATGCAGCACGTCGCGGATCACCGCGCGTCCCACGATCAGGCCCACGCCCGCACTGAGGCCCTGCAGCGCGCGGAACAGCAGCAGCGTCGTCAGGTCCGTCGACAGCGCGCACCCGGCCGACGCCGCGGCGAAGATCGCCAGCCCGCCGAGGATCACGCGCCGCCGCCCGATCGCATCCGACAGCGGCCCGTGCACCAGGCTCGTGAGCGCATACGCGATCAAGTAGACGCTGATCGTCTGCTGCATCGCCAGCTTGTCCGCACCGAGCTGCGCGCCCATCTGCGGGAAGGCCGGGAAGATCGTGTCGATCGAGAACGGCCCGAACATCGCCAGGCCGCCGAGCAGCACGGCGAGGCGCTTGGTCGACAGGCCGGGCTTGGCGTCCGTTCGGGAGGTGGCGTCCATTGGGGCGATGGTAGCGACGTTGCGGGTGAAAGACGGGAATGGAGCACTCGCTTCGAAAGAAACGATCGCCGCCGGCCGCGCGCTTCGGGGGGAGGGAGCACGCGCGACCGACGACGAACGGGGGGAAGGTCAGGCCGTTTGCGGCAATCCGCGAGGCGCGATGTCGTCGTGCGTCGCCACCGTCGCAGGCGTCGGCACCTGCGCCGGCGTCTCGCGCTTCACGCGATAGGCCCAGGCATACAACGTGGGCAGCACGATCAGCGTCAGCAGCGTGGCGACGGTGAGGCCGCCCATGATCGCCCACGCCATCGGGCCCCAGAACGTGGAGCGCGTGAGCGGGATCATCGCCAGGATCGCGGCGAGCGCGGTCAGCACGATCGGGCGGAAGCGACGCAGCGTGGCGCCGACGATCGCATCCCACGGCGTCGCGCCCTGCGCGAGGTCCTGGTCGATCTGGTCGATCAGGATCACCGAGTTGCGCATGATCATGCCCGCCAGCGCGATCGTTCCCAGCATCGCCACGAACCCGAACGGCACGCGGAACACCGCGAGCACCAGCGACACGCCGATCATCCCGAGCGGCGCGGTGCCCAGCACCAGCAGCATCTTCTTCATGTCCTGCAACTGCACCATCAGCAGCACCAGGATCACGGCGACGGCGAACGGCACGACGGCGGCGATGGAATCCTGGCTGGTCTTGCTCGATTCCGCCGCGCCACCGACCTCGATGCGATAGCCGAGCGGCAGCTTCGCCGCGATCGCCTGGATCGCCGGCCACGTGCGCTGCGTGACATCCACCGCTTCGGCGCCCGACACGTCCGCCCGCACCGTGACGGTGGGCATGCGATTGCGACGCCACACGATGCTCTGCTCGCTGCCCAGTTCGATGTGCGCGACCTGCGACAGCGCGACATATTGGCCATCGCGCACGTACAGCTTCACGTCCTTGAGGTTGTCGAGGTCGGTGCGCTCCTGCCCTTCCAGGCGCGTGACCACGTCGATCAGCTGGTCGTTCTCGCGGAACTGGGTGATGCCCACGCCCGAGAGCGAGTTCTGCGTCGTGTCGGCGATCTGCTGCGACGTCACGCCCAGCGCGCGCGCCTTGTCCTGGTCGATCACCAGCCGCATCGTCTGCAGGCGCTCGCCCATGTCGGAGTTGACATCGCGGATCGCCGGATCGGCGCGCAGCACGCCCTGCACCTGGTCGACGATCGCCGGCAGCTTCAGCGGATCGGGGCCGGACACGCGCAGCTTGATCGGATACCCCACCGGCGGGCCGTTCTCCAGGCGCTGCACGCGGCCGCGCACGTTCGGGAAATCCTTCGCGAACATCGCTTCGATGCGCTTCAACACTTTTTCGCGCTCGTGCTCGCCCTTGGTCATCACCATGACCTGGCCGAAGTTGGTGTTGGGCAACTGCACGTCGAGCGGCAGGTAGAAGCGCGGGCTGCCCATGCCGATGTAGCCGGTGACGGCGACGACGTCGGGGTCACGCTGGACCTGCTTTTCGAAGCGCGACACGGCGTCGTCGGTCGCGGCGATGCTCGCGGCTTCCGGCAACCACAGATCGACCATCAGCTCGGGACGGCTCGACGCCGGGAAGAACTGCTGCGGCACCGCCTGGAACAGCGCGAGCGCACCGATGAACACCGCGACCGTCCAGCCCAGCACCAGGCCGCGACGACGCAGGCACCACTCCAGCAGGCGGCGGAAGATCCCGTAGAAGCCGCGCGTGCCGTCCACCGCGTGCGCATCGTGCGCATGCCCGCCCTTCGATTCGGGCAGCAGCTTGTAACCGAGGTACGGCGTGAACAGCACCGCCACCAGCCACGACAGCATCAGCGCGATGCCGACGACCTGGAAGATCGAGATCGTGTATTCGCCCGCGCCCGACTTCGCCAGGCCCACCGGCAGGAAGCCCGCCGCGGTGATCAGCGTGCCGGTGAGCATCGGGAACGCGGTGGCGGTGTACGCGAAGCTGGCGGCGCGCGCGCGATCCCAGCCTTGTTCCAGCTTCAGCGCCATCATTTCCACCGCGATGATCGCGTCGTCGACCAGCAGGCCGAGCGCGATGATCAGCGCGCCGAGCGAAATGCGCTGCAGGTCGATGCCGAAGGCGTACATCACGAGGAACGTCATCGCGAGCACGAGCGGGATCGACAGCGCGACCACGATGCCCGTACGCCAGCCCAGCGACAGGAAACTCACGGCCAGCACGATGATGATCGCCTCGCCCAGGCTCTTGGTGAACTCGTGCACCGATTCGTGCACGACCTCGGGCTGGTTGGAAACGGCGTGGATTTCCACGCCCACCGGCATCGCCGCCTGCACGCGCGCCACCGCCGCGTCGAGGTCGTGGCCCATGCGGATCACGTCGCCGCCGTCGCGCATCGCGATCGCCAGGCCAATCGCATCGTGCCCGTCGAAGTGCATCTTGCTTTCGACCGGATCGGTGTAGCCGCGGTACACGCGCGCGATGTCGCCCAGGCGCAGCGTGCGGCCGTTCGCGTCCACGCCGATGTTGGCGATCGACGCCACCGAATCGAACTCGCCGGTGGCCTTGATCGCCACGCGCTGCGCGCCGGCCTGCACCACGCCGGCGGGCACGAGCGCGTTGGTCTTCTGCAGCGCGTCGGCGATCAGGCGCGGATCCAGGCCAATCGAGGCGAGCTTGGCCGAAGAGGCTTCGACGAAGATCTTCTCGTCCTGCACGCCGATGTATTGCACCTTGCTGACGTCGGGCACGCGCAGGAATTCGTCGCGCGCCTGGTCCACGAACTTGCGCAGCTCGGCGTAGGTGAACCCGTCGGCGGTGAATGCGTAAAGGTTGCCGAACGTATCGCCGAATTCATCGTTGAACGCCGGGCCGCGCACGCCTTCGGGCAGCGTGCCCTGGATGTCGGCGATCTTCTTGCGCACCTGGTACCAGACGTCCGGCACCTTCTTCGCGGGCACGGACTCGCGCAGCACCACGGTGATCTGCGACACGCCGGGCTTGGAGAAGCTGCTGAGGTAGTCGACTTCGGCCACTTCCTGCAGCTTGCGTTCGATGCGGTCGGTGACCTGCTGCGCCACCTGGTCGGCGGTGGCGCCGGGCCACTGCGCCTGCACGACCATCGCCTTGACGGTGAAGGCCGGGTCTTCCATCTGCCCGAGGTGCCGCCACGAATACACGCCGCCCAGCGCGAACAGCAGCATCAGGAACAGCACGAACTGCGGATGCGCGATGGCCCAGCGCGAGAGGTTGAACTTCGTCTCGTGGTCCTTCACAGCTGCACCTTCTGGCCGGCATGCAGCAGGTTGACGCCAGCGGTGACGACGACCTGCCCGTCGCGCAGGCCGCTGCGCACCAGCACGCCATCGTTCTGCGCTTGCGCCAGGTCCACCGGCTGCAGGCGCACGCGCGAGGTCTTCTCGTCGACGATCCACACGTGCGGCTTGCCGCGCGGGTCGTAGATCGCCGTCAGCGGCACGCGGCGCAGCGTGCCGTTGACCGGCAGCGCGACGTGCAGCTTCGCGGTCATGCCCAGGCGCAGCGCGTCGTCGGCGCCGAGCACGGAGATCTTCGCGGTGTAGGTGCGCGTCACCGCATCGGCGTCGGGCGCGAGTTCGCGCAGGCGGCCGGTGTAGCGATGGCGCGGGTCGGCCCACAGGTCGACGGTGAGCGCGCGCGCGTTGCGCAGTTCATCGACGCGCGACTCGGGCACGCTGACGACGAGTTCGCGTTCGCCGCGTTCGGCGATGCGCACGACCACCTGGCCCGCCGACACCACTTGGCCCGCTTCCGCTTCGAGGCTGGTGACCACGCCCGCGGTGGTGGCGCGCAACGTCGTGTACGTCGCCTGGTTGGCGACCACGCCGTAGCTGGCCTGCGCCGCGCGCAGCGCTTCCTGCGCGGTCTGCAAACTCATGCGCGCCTTGTCGAGTTCGGAACGCGACACGTATTGCGCGCCGGCGAGCTGCGAATAGCGCGCGTAGTCGGCCTTCGCCTGTTCGTACTGGCTGCGCGCGGAGGCCACCTGGCTGCGCGAGGCGTTGGCGTTGAGCGTGGCGTCGGTGGGATCCAGCCGGAACAGCGGCGTGCCGGCGGCGACCGTATCGCCGACTTCGACGAGCCGCTGCTGGATGCGGCCGCCGACGAGGAAACCGAGCGCGGCGTCGCGGCGCGCGCTGATTTCGCCCGAGTACGTGGCGCCCACGGCATCGGCCTGGGCGCCGACGCGCAGGACGCGCACGGGCCGCGCGGCTTCGGCGGTTTGCGGTGCGTCGTTGCAGGCGCCCAGGAGGCACACGGCCAAAGCGGCGGGGACGAGCAAGGCGGAACGGGACATGGCGGGATCCGAGGGGGCGTGGGGGCGGTGGGGGACGTCAGTCTTCGAGGGGTGGCGCGGGGGGCGGTGCGTCCTTGCGCGCGCCGCCACGCCGTGTCGTGCGCAGCGCATCCCACAGCTCGACGATGGAGTGGAACGGCCGCGCACGGCCGGTCTTCACGTCCTCGACGACGCCGTCGATGCCGGTGCGTTCCTGCCGGTAGATGCGCACGACGTAGGCGCGGATGGGGGTCACGGGGGCCTCTCCGATCTGATGCGGAGAGCCTCGCCGGAGGGGGGCTACTTATTGGGTACGGATTGCCGAAGGTCGGGACCACGTGCCCCACGGCTGAGCTACTCCCCGTCGCCTGCATGAATGCGCACGCTGGTTGCGCGTCGGTCGCGCTTGACCGGTTCTTCGCATGCGCGCGCGTAGTGGCAGTACGCGCCCCACGAATGCGCGCCCAAGGAGGAACCCATGTCCATGTCGATCGCGTGCGGCGGCATTCGTCGCACCTCCCTCGTCGCAGCGCTGGCTTTGTGCGGTGCGGCCGCCCTGCCCGTCGGTGATGTCCATGCGGCGACGCGCGTCGTGACCAACTGCAACAACAGCGGCGCCGGCAGCTTGCGCGCCGTGGCATCGACCGCGGCCAGCGGCGACACCCTCGACCTTTCGGGGCTGTCCTGCACGCGCATCACGCTCGCAAGCGAGATCCTGCTGCCGCAAACCAACCTCCGGCTGCTGGGACGCGATCGCCTCGCGATGACGCTGCACGGAAACCGCGTGACGCGCGTGCTGCACCACACGGGCACCGGCACGCTGACTGTCGAACGATTGAGCGTGTCGTATGGCTTCGTCCACGGCGCCACCGCGTTCGGCGGCTGCATCGAATCCACCGGCAACGTCACGCTGCGGCAATCGCGTGCGCACCATTGCCTTGCCGACGCGGACAGCGGCGACCAGGCCATCGCGCGCGGTGGTGCGATCCACGCCGACGGCGCCGTGCTGCTCGATCGCAGCAGCGTGTTCGAGAGCCACGCGATGGCGCTCGTGGAATCGCTGGGCGGCGGTGTGTCGTCGCTGGGCAAGACGACGATGCTGCAGAGCCAGGTCTACGACAACAGCGCGGACTGGGGCGGCGGCGTCGCCCCCGAGGACGGCTTCCGCATGACGTATTCGCTCCTGCAGGACAATCTCGCGAACGAATTCGGAGGCGGCGCCAACGTGACAGGCAATGCGGAGATCAACAAGTCGACGGTTTCCGGCAACCATTCGAACGAGGCGGCCGGTGGCTTGCAGTTCAACGCCGGTCCCGCCAATACAGAGGCGGTGATCGCCGAGAGCACCATCTCCGGCAACAGCGCGGACGACCGCGTCAGTGCGATTGCGTTCGTGTCCGCAGAGGGCAGGATCTTCAACAGCACGATCGTGGACAACCATGAAGCGACCACCGACGAATGCTGGGGCGCGGTGTTCACCTTCGGCATGTCCATGGAAAGCACGGTGGTGACCGGCAACACGTGCGATGCCGGCTTCACGCGGGACATCGGCGACCTCCCGGCACAGAATGCCCAAGTGACCGGCAGCCACAACCTGGTCGGCAGTGCCTCCGTGTCGTTGCCTCCGGACACGATCTTTTCCGCCACCCATGGTCTCGGACCGCTCGCCTCGAACGGCGGACCGACGCGCACGCACGCAGTGCTGGCGGGCAGCCCGTTGATCGATCGCGGCAACAATCTGCTGCTGCGCAGCTTCGACCAGCGCGGCACGCCGTTCGCGCGGGTGCGCGGCGCGGCGCCGGATATCGGGGCGTTCGAACGCTGAGCGCCTACTGCCGCAACTGCTGGTACATCCGCTCGCTGCCCGCCGAGGGCTGCAGGCCCAGCGTGATCGACAGGATCTGCCGCATCCGCTGGTAGGCCGCGATCGCCTCCCCGCGGCGCCCCAGGCGGTCGTAGCACCGCATCAGGCCCTGGTAGAACGACTCGATCGCCGGATCCGCATCGATGCCGCGCAGGTAGGCGGCGATCGCGCGATCGTCGTCGCCGGCCGCTTCGAAGGCTTCGGCCTGGCGTGCGAGGGCGTGGATGAAGCGGCCGCGCAGGCGTTCGCGCGCGGCGACGGGCCAGGCTTCGCCTTCGTCCTCGGCCAGGAACGCGCCGCCGTACAGCTCGAGCGCGCGCTGCAGGGCAGGCCCGCTGCCCTGCCCGTCCGATGCCAGCGCCTGCTCGAACGCGAATACATCCACCCACACGCGTTCGGCATCGATCGCCACGCGCCCGCCGCGTTGCGCGATCGCGCGCGGATCACCGAGCAACGTTCGCAGGCGCAACACCGTGGCGTCGAGCGCGCGCGCCGCGGCGTCGCCTTCTTCGTCCGGCCACAGCGCATCGATCAGGCGCTGCTCCGACACGCTGCGCCCGCCCAGCGCGACGACGGCCTTCAACAGGGCGAGCGTCTTCTTCGGCACCTTGCGCGAGAACGCGAGCGGCTGGCCATCGCGCAGCACTTCGAAGCGGCCGAGCATCCGTACTTCGAACGGCCACGGCCAACCGGGCGGATCGGCTTCCGGCGCGCGCATGTGGTACTGGCGGATCGCATCGCGCACGTCGCCGCCGCCGATGCCCAGTCGCAACGCCGCCGCATGCATCTCCGGCAGGACGCGCGGATGCAGGCGCAGCAGGCATTGGCCGTGCCGCGATTCGCGCCCGGCCACGCACCGTTCGATCGCCGCGCGCGCCGCCTCCGCGCCCTGCGTGCGCAGTTGCATCCAGGCTTCCACCGTGTCGATCGCCGGGGCATGGCGCGTCAGGCACGAACCTGCGAGCAGCGCGCGCGCCTGCGCCAGCAACGGCGCGACATCGGCGTGGGGGTCGACCTCGAATTCCGCCAGCGCCAACTGCATGCGTGCCGCAAGCCGCAGCCACACCGGCCCGTAGTCGTCCATCTGCGAAATCATCGCGCGGTAGCAGCCCACCGCTTCGGCGAGCGCGCCGCGATGCACCGCGATCGAGCCGCGCACGCTGGTATCGATCGCGCGATCCAGCTTGCGCCCGAAATTCCAGTACGCCGCGCCGAGGGCGCGCTCGCGCTCGGCCTCTTCGGGATCGCCCAGGCACAGCGCCACGCTCGCGCGCCCGAGATGGCCGTACACGCGCAACGGCGGCAGCACCAGCGCGTTCTCGTCGGCAACGCGGCGTGCGATGTCGTAGGCCTTCAGCGCTTCCTCGTCGCGGCCCATCTTGTTGAGTGCGTGCGCGTACTGCAGCGTCCACATCGCGCGGTAGTTGGCCGTGAGTTCCGGATCCGCGAGCCACGGCGCGACCATCGCGGCGATGCGGTCGGCTTCGTCGAAATCCGCGACGACCTGCGCGTGCGCCAGCATCAGCGTCGCGGCGTCCACGCGCGGATTGACCGGCACGCCCGGCGTCTGCAGCAGCACGCGCATCCGCGCCAGGCACGCTTCCACCAGGTCCGCGCGCGGGCGCTGGTAACTCAGGGCGAACAACAACGCGGCATGCACGCGCAGCTCCGCCGCAAGCGCCGGGAACGCGGGCGCCTCGGCGAGGTGCGAAAGCAACGCATCGATCCAGTGGTCGACCTGCCCGTGGTCGAACTCCAGGTAATGCGTGGCGAGGATCGCCGCGCAACTCAGCACGCGCCCCAGCGTGTCGTCGCCGAAGCCGGCGTACGCGGCCTCGAAGATCGCACGCGACTCCAGCGGCGCGAACGCCGACAGCGAGATGCCTTTCCACAAGCCCAGCCACGGCGACGCAGCCAGCACGCGCTCGGGCAACGCCTCGCACCACGCGCGCAAGGTGGCCAGGCGCCCGAGCTCGAGCAGCTTCGGCGCGAAGCGCACGACGATCGAGGCCGCGACCGCCCAGTCCTGCGCGGCAGCGGCGCAATCGAAGGCCGCTTCCAGTTGTTCGGATTGCAGCAGCAACTCGACGGCCGTGCGGCGTGCGGACGCCACCGTCTCCGCATCCAGCGTGCGTTCGAGTTCCTGCACCAGGTAGGCGCGGAACAGGTCATGGAACTGGTACGCATCGCCACGCCGCTCGACGAACAGGCGCTTGCGATACAACTGGTCGAGCACCGCACCCGCGTGCGCATCACCGGCGATCGCCGCCGCCTGGTCGGGCGTGGCGCGCGGCAGCAGCGCGATGCGCATCAGGTGTCCGCGCACGCGCTCCGGCAACGCACCGACGATCTGCGCGGCGAAATACGCGAACAACACCTCGCGTCCCTGCGTATCCGGCATCGCGGCATCGGCGCCGCGGCGCTTCACCTGTTCCAGCGTGAGCACCAGGCCCACCGGCCAGCCGTCGGCCTGCGCGTGCACGCTGCGCAACGTGGATTCGTCGAGGTGCTGGCGCAGGTTGGCGATGCCGCAGGTTTCGTCGAAGGTGAGGCGCAGTTCGTCCCAGTCCAGCAGCGCGATGCGGTCGGTCGCGCGCAACGCGGCGCACTCCGGTGGGGGTTCGCCGCGGCTGGTCGCGACGATGACGAGGCGTTCGGGTACTTCTCGCGCGATCGCCTCCAGCATCGCGTGCAGCGGCGCGCCGGCGGGCAGCTCGTGATAGTTGTCGAGCACGATCGCCGCGGGCGGCTTCATGCGTTCGAACAGCGCGCGGAAATACAGGCGCGCGAAGCCCGCGGGATCGGCGGCGTGTTCGGCGGTGAACGTGGGCAGCGGCGCATCGCGCTTGCGCGGCGCGGGCGCGGCGCGTCCGAGGTAATGGAAGAACGTGGCGAGGTCGCGATCGCCCGGGTCCACCTGGTACCACAGGCCGCCGACGCGGTGCGCATCGAGCCAGCTTGCGACCAGCGCGGTCTTGCCTGCGCCGGGCGGACCGACCACCCACACCAGCGGGCGACTGCGACATTCGTCGAGCCGCGCGAACAGGCGCTCGCGCGGGAGGACCTGGTGCAGTTTCGGCCGCGTGAGTTTCGCGTGCGCCACGACACGCCCTCTCGTCAGGACGCCGCGATCATACCCCCGCGATCCGGCGGTGTTCCCGTGCTTCAAGCCACCGTGCGGGGCGGCGGCGCCAAGCGGATGCCGGCATCCTCGAACGCCCCCAGCACCATCAGCCGCAGGTCGCTGGCGATGCGGCGGCGGTCGACGGCGGGCACCAGGTCGATCCAGTAATGCAACGCGAAACGCAGGCCGTTGTCGGCGAAGTCTTCCAGCAGGACCACCGGTTCCGGATCGTCCGCCAGCTGGCCGTGGCGCGAGGCCGCCGCGCGCATCGCATCGGCGACCGCGCGCGGATCGGAATCGCCATCCACGACGACTGCAAGAGATTGCCGATGGCGACGGGTCCGGAACGTCACGTTCTTGACGTTCTCCTCCATCAGCACCGAATTCGGGATCAGCGTTTCCGCGCCATCGCCGTCGCGCACCACGGACGTGCGCAGGTCGATGTCGACCACGGTGCCCTGCAAGCCGCCGACTTCGATGACATCGCCGAGGCGGAACGGCCGCTCCACCAGCACCAGCACGCCGCTGATCAGGTTCTTGAAGAGCGACTGCATCCCGAAGCCGATGCCGATCGCCACCGCACCGCCGATGAACGCGAACGCCGCGAACGGAATACCCGCGATCGCCAGGCTCGCCAGCACGCACGCCGCGATCAGGATCGCCAAGGCCCAGCGCCGCATCAGGCGCGCGCGGCCTTCATCGACGTGGCGACGACGATGCAGCCAGCGTTCGGCCCAGCCGGTGGAGATCGTCGCCAGCCAGATGCCGAGCACCAACAGCAATGGCGCCTTGATCACCTTGCCGACGGTGACGCCGCGTGGCACGACGGTCTTGCGGCCCTCGACTTCGATGGTCTGGTCGACGCTGAACAATTCGAAGTTCCAGGCGCGCGCGATGCCGTCGCGCACGATCGCCCAACCGATGCGCACGCGTTCGCGCCAGTCGGTCTGGCCGGCGCGCGCGTCGAAGTCGGTGCGCAGGCGATCGATCAATTGCCCGAGCTGGCGTTCGTCGAAGATCGCGCGATCCACCATCTGCAGGCGCGCATCGAACACATCGCGCAATGCGTGCTTGTCGGCCGCGTCGGGCGCGCCGGGGGCCTGCGCAAGCTCGTTGCCCAGCGCGCCGCTGCGCGCGAGGATCTGGTCGCGGAAGGCCTGCAGGAAATCATGGCGCCGTTGCAGGCGCGCGAGCAGCACCGGCCCGTTGCGGCGCGCTTCGATCAGCGCGGCCGCATCGTGGTCGCGGTAGAAGCGCAGCGCGAATTGCCAGGCCAGTTGTTCGGTGGCGAGGTTGGTGAGCGCTTCGCGCGCGAGCTCCAGGTCGATGTCGGCGTTGGCGATACGCTCCTTCGCGGCCTCCGCCTGCAGCGGCGTGGCGGTGCTGGCGATCGCGAGCCAGTCGGCGCGCGTGCGCTCGCGCGCTTTCGCGGCGGCCGACATGCGCTGGCGCAAGGCATCGCCGCGGGCGCCCAGGCGCGCATCGATGGTGGCCGCATCGCGCGCACTCGCGGGCAGCGTGCGCGTGCTCGTCTCGCGCAATCGTGCGGCATACGCATCCCGCTGGCGGCGCGCGAGCGATTGCTGCACGTCGAGCAGGCGCAGCATCAGGTCGGTCTCGGCGGTCGCCGATTCGTTCAATTGCGCTTCGAGCGCGGCGATGGTGCGCGACTGCGCATCCGCCCCCGTTTCGGTGAGCGTGCGCAGCCGCGCGACGCGATCGGCGAGTTGCGTGGCGAGCGCGGCGCGCTCTTCGACCAGGATGGCGCGACGCCGCGTGTTGCCGGCGATGTCGGCGTCGAGGCGTTGCAGTTCGCGGCGCAGGTCGTCGAGCGCGAGCACGCCGTCGGGCACCGGCACGGTGATCGGCGCCGCGCCCAGGCGCGCGACATCCTTGATCGCGCCCTGCACGTCGCGGCGACGTTCGAGCGAGGCCAGCAGCAGGCGGCGCAGAAATTCGGGGCGATCCTCGGTGAGCGAATCGGAGGGCGGCCCGAGTTCGGCGCGCAACGTTTCCACCCGCTTGTCGAGATCGCCCTTGCTGGCCTCCTGCGCGATCGCCGCGCCCGCGCACGCGAGGCACAACGCGACCGCCGCGACCGCAAGCCATCGGCGTGGGCGGTCGGCGGGCGCGGCGGGAGGGCGGGCGTGGTCGCGCATGGGCATGGCGTGGAGGGGCAATGGAGGAACGGGAGCGGTGGCCGGGGGGCGGCCATGGGCGTTGGCGGAAGTCTCGGCGGGCGTGGGTACGGATGGACTATTTTTTGGCCGCGCAACGAAAAACGCCGGGCAACTGCCCGGCGTTTCGCGTCTTCAACGACGGGCGGAATCAGCTCCCGTGCTTGCCCAGCCACGCGCCGATCGCGGGCAGGCGTTCCTTCTTCACCTTCGAGCGGTACGTGATGTTGGCGACCGCGGTATCGGTCTCGCGGCGCGACGAGGCCACGATGTTCTTGTCCGCGTACGCCTTCAGCTTGCCGATCATCGCCGGATCCAGCGAGTTGCGTGCCAGGCCCGGGTAGTAGCGGCTGCGGGAGGTCGAGTCGATCTTCGATTCCAGCTGCTTCTGGTGCGCCACCGCGTAGTCGAACGCCAGGTCCGGATGCTGCCCGGACACCACCGAGATCATGCTCGCGCTGTTGGTCTCGCCCGGTTCGTCCGTCAGCGCAAGGTCGAGCGCCTTCTGCGCCAGCGCCTTGTCTTCCGGGATCGACAGCATCGTGTAGTACTGGTCCTTCACCAGCGCGGTCTTCTCCGCCTTTGCCATCTCGTGCAGCTTGTCCCACGTGGCGGCGTCGGCATGCTGCGCGACCACGCCCAGGATCGTGCGGCGCAGCGCGGTCGGCATCGCCTTCTCGTCGGTGGCCGAGGCGTCGAAGCGGCGACGCGCTTCGGCGATCACCTGCGCATCGCCGAGATCCGACAACGCACCGATCAGCTGCGTGCGCAGGATCGCGACCGGATCGCTTTCGTTCGCCTTCGCTTCCCAGCCGATGCGCGCGAACGCCGGCTGCAGCGTCTTGATCGCGAACTTGCGGAAGCGCGCCTGGCCCTGCGCATCGCCGTCGTAATAACGATCGATGCTGGTGAAGCTGTCGGCGATGTCCGCCCAGATCGCCGGATCGGCGTCGGGCTTGGCACGCATCGCCAGGTCCAGGTAATCCGACGAAGGCTGCAGGCCCGCCATGCCCAGCGACCAGATGTCGTTCATCAGGCCCAGCTGGTCGATCGGCGCGAGGTTGCCGAACTGGTCGCGGATCGCGGCGAACTGCGTCGGCGCGTACAGCGTGCGGTAGTAGCCGCTCTGGCCCGCGTTGAGGATCACCGGCGCGCAACCCGGGACTTCGATGGAGCCCGATCCGTTTTCGACCAGCGTGCGCACCGGCTTGCCGCCGACGCCCTGCGCGATCACCGGCACGCGCCAGGTGAGCGACTGCTTGTCGGGACGATCGCGCGTGAACTCGCCCTGCTTCAGCTGCAGCGTGGTCTTGCCGCCGGTGCAGGTGGACGAGGTGACGGTGATCAGCGGGATGCCCGGCTGCAGCGTGAAGTCATGCGCGATGTCGACGATCGGCTTCCCCGCCGCTTCCTGCACGGCCATCCACAAGTCGTCGGACACCGTGTTGCCGTACGCGTGCTTCTTGATGTAACGGCGCACGCCTTCGCGCCACGCATCGGCGCCGACGTAGCCTTCGAGCATCGAGATGACCGCACCGCCCTTCTGGTAGGTGATCGCATCGAACGCCTGGCTCGCCTGCTCCACCGTCTCGACGTGCTGCACCACCGGGTGCGTCGTCGCCACGGCGTCGCGGTTCATCGCCTGCTCGCGCGACCCCACGGCGTACAGGCCGGTGTTCCATTCCGGGTGCAGCTTCTGCGTGGTGCGCGCGGCCATCCACGTGGCGAAGCCTTCGTTGAGCCACAGGTCGTCCCACCAGCTCATCGTGACGAGGTCGCCGAACCACTGGTGCGCGATCTCGTGCGCGGCGATGGAGAACACGCCCTGCTTGTCGGACTGCGTGGAAATCGTGGGATCGAGCAGCAGCGCGTACTCGAACGTGTAGATCGCGCCCCAGTTCTCCATCGCGCCGAAGAACTGGCTGCGGCCCGGCGAGGCCACGTTGTCGAGCTTGGGCAGCGGGTACGGCGTGCCGAAGTAATCGTTGTATTCGCGCAGCACATCGGCCGACGACTGCAGCGCGAACTTGGCCTGGTCGACCGAACCGGTCTGCGCGACCACGCCCACTTCGGTGGCGCCGGCCTGCATCGTCGCGCGCTCGAAATCTCCGAGGCCGAAGAACAGCAGGTAGGTGGACATCTTCGGCGAGGTCTGGAAGCGCACGCGCTTCATGCCGTTGCCCAGGTCCTTCGTGTCGGCGGCCGGCATGTTGCTCACGGCCATCTGCTTGGCCGGCACGTCGGCGGACAGGTCGAAGATCGCCTTGTAGTTCGGTTCGTCCCACGACGGCACGAACTTGCGCGCGTCGGAGTTTTCGAACTGCGTGTACAGCGCGCGCTTCTTGCCGGCCTTGGTGTCGTAGTCGATCGCGAACAGGCCGTTGGCCTGCGTGCCGATCTTGCCGGTGTAGTCCATCGAGAGCAGGTACTTGCCGGCGGGCAGCGGCTTGTCGACGGTGAACGTGGCGGTCTGCGCCTCGGCATCGACGGCCACCTTCGGCTTCTGCACGCGGCCGTTCGCCGGGTTCAGCACCACGTTGGCGAACGTCATGTCCACGGCGTTGAGCACGATCTTGTCGGTCGGCTCCAGCACGTCGATGGCGATGGAGACCTTGCCGTCGAACGTCATCTTGTCGGCGTGCGGCGTGACGGCGATCGTGTAGTTCGTCGGGCGCACGGTGCGCGGCAACTGCGTGGTGGCGTTGGTGACCGCCGGTGCGGAATTCATGTCGGGCGCCTGGGCGGCCGCATCGAACGCAGCAACATCGAGGGCGGCGCCGGCCAGGGCGAGCGTGATGGCGGTGACCAGGGTGCGACGCATGTGGGAGTCCTATGGAGGAAAAATCCGCCCCGTTGGGCGGAACTGGCCGATGGTGAGGGGTGGCGCCCGCCAGCCCCACCGCCGGAAGTCATGGCATCGCCTGAAGGGAACCGTGACGCGTGACGGCCCGTGCACGTGGCGTTGACACCGCGTTTACGGAAAATCCGTCCATGCCCTCCCAATCCCTCGCGCTCCCCGCGCCGATCCGTACCGGCGTGGAAGGCCTCGATGTTGTCCTCGATGGCGGCCTGACCCCGCACCGGCTCTACCTCATCGAGGGAGTCCCGGGCTCGGGCAAGACCACCATGGCCCTGCAGTTCCTGCGCGCGGGCGTGGAAGCGGGCGAGCGCGTCCTGTACGTGACCCTGTCCGAATCCGAGCGCGAACTGCGCGAGGTGGCCCACGCGCACGGCTGGACGCTCGACGGGATCCACGTGCATGAGCTGTTCCCCACCGGCGACCAGCTGGACCCGGAATCGCAGTACACGATGTTCCACCCCTCCGAGGTGGAGCTGGCCGAGACCACCCGCCGCGTACTGGACGAGGTGGAACGGCTGAAGCCCGATCGCGTGGTCTTCGACTCGCTGGCCGAGCTCCGGCTGCTGGCCGGCTCGATGCTGCGCTTCCGCCGGCAGGTCCTGGCGCTGAAGCAGTACTTCGGCGGCAAGGGCACGACCGTGCTGATGATCGACCAGAGCCAGGTGGCCGACCAGGGCCTGCACGTGCACACGATCGTGCACGGCGCGATCCAGCTGGACCACCTGTTGCCGGACTTCGGCGGCGATCGCCGGCGCCTGCGCGTGAGCAAGATGCGCGGGCGCGCGTTCCGGTCCGGCTTCCACGACTACAAGATCGAGACCGGCGGCGTGCGCGTGTATCCGCGCCTGATCGCGGCGCACTTCCGCCGCAGCGGCGCCAATGCGCCCGTGGCCAGCGACCTGCCCGCGCTCGATGACCTGCTGGGCGGCGGCCTGGACCGCGGCACCAGCACGCTGCTGATCGGCGCCGCGGGCGCGGGCAAGTCGTCGCTGGCCTCGCACTTCGTGCGCGCGGCGTGCGCCCGCGGCGAACATTCGGCGATGTTCCTCTTCGACGAAAGCATGCGGGCCCTGACCACGCGATCGAAGGGCATCGGCTTCGATATCGAAGCGCGCATGGCGGATGGGTCGGTGGACGTGCAACCGATCGATCCGGCGGAACTGTCGCCCGGCGAATTCATCCAGCGCATCCGCCACGCGGTGGAAGTCGACGAAGCGCGCGTCGTGGTGATCGACAGCCTCAACGGCTTCCTCAACGCGATGGCCGAAGAACACCACGTGCTGATCCAGCTGCACGAACTGCTGTCGTACCTCGCGGCGCTGGACGTCACCACCATCCTCATCGCCTCGCAGGCGGGCCTGATCGGGCACATGCACACCACGCTGGATGTCAGCTACCTCGCCGACACCGTGGTGCTGCTGCGCTACTTCGAGAGCCGCGGCGAGGTGAAGCAGGCGATCTCGGTGCTCAAGAAGCGCACCGGGCCGCACGAACGCACCATCCGCGAACTGCGCATTTCGTCCGACGGCCTGCACATCGGCGAACCGCTGCGCAACTTCCGCGGCGTGCTGACCGGCGTGCCGCAGGAAGACGACGGCCACCGGGAAGTCAGCATGCGCGTGGGCATGGCGCCCGGGGTGTCGTGAACCATCCCCTGCCCGGACCGGGCCTGCGCGCCCGCGTCCTGCTGTTGCTTCCGACCGCGCGCGACGCCGACATCACCCGCACGATCCTGGAAGACAACGGGCTGGTGGGCCACGTGTGCCGCGACGCGGGCGAACTGCGCGCCGAACTGGCGCTCGGCGCCGGCGCGGTCCTGGTCGGCGAAGAACTCCTGCAGGGCGAAGGCGTGCATGCGGCGGTGGCCGAAGCGCTGGATTCGCAGGGGGCGTGGTCGGACCTGCCCGTGCTGATCCTCACCGGGCGCGGCGCGGATTCGCTCGCGGTCGGCGACGCGGTGGCGATGCTCGGCAACGTCACGTTGCTGGAGCGGCCGATGCGCGTGACCGCGCTGCTGAGTGCGCTGCGCACGGCATTGCGCGCGCGGGCGCGGCAATACGAGATCCGCGATCACTTGATGGCGCTGGAACGCGCGCGCGACGCCGAAGCGCAGGCCGTGCGCCGCAAGGATGAATTCCTCGCGATGCTCGCGCACGAACTGCGCAATCCGCTCGCCCCGATCCGCAACGCGCTGCACGTGCTCTCGATGGACGATGCCGATCCCGAACGCCGCGCCGCGTTGCGCGCCACGATGGGCCGCCAAGTGGACCACATGGTGCGCCTGGTCGACGACCTGCTCGAAGCCTCGCGCGTCTCGCACGGGCGCATCGACCTGCGCCGCGCCGTGATCGACCTGCGCGAGGTCTTGCGCAACGCGGTGGAGCTGAGCAAACCCCTGGTCGACGCGGGCTGCTACACGCTGCGCGTGGACATGCCCGACGTGCCGCTGAGCGTGCACGCCGACCCGGTGCGCCTGTCGCAGGTGTTCGGCAACCTGTTGAACAACGCCGCGAAGTACGGACGTCCGGGCGGTCGCATCTGGGTGCGCGCGTCGGCGGTGGGCGATGCGGTCGTGGTCGAAGTGGCCGACGACGGCATCGGCATCGAATCCAGCGTGTTGCCGCACGTGTTCGAGTTGTTCACGCAGGGCCGCCGAGACCGCCATCGGCTGCAGGACGGCCTGGGCATCGGCCTGGCGCTGGTGAAGCAGCTGGTCGAACAGCACGACGGGCGCGTGGAAGTGAACAGCGACGGCCTGGACCAGGGCACGCGCGTGCTGGTGCGCCTGCCGCGCCTCGTGCAGGCCACGCCCGAGGCGGAAGAAGCGCAGGACCTCGCCCCGGTGTCGCGCCCGCTCGAAAGCGAAGCGCTGCGCGTGCTGATCGTCGATGACAACGAAGACGCCGCCCGCACGCTGGCCCTGATGGTCGAACTGCTCGGCATGGAATACCGCATCGCGTGCGACGGCGAGACCGCGCTGGAGGAAGCCGCGCGCTTCTCCCCGCAGGTCGGCTTGCTGGACATCGGCTTGCCGGGCATGGATGGCTACGAACTCGCGCGCCGCCTGCGCAACGATCCGCGCCACGCCGGCACGGTGCTGATCGCGATCACCGGCTGGGCCGGCGCGCAGGACCAGCAGAAGACGCGTGCGCTGGGCTTCGCGGACCACTTCCGCAAGCCGGCGGACATCACGCGGTTGTCGGCGTTGCTGGAAGCGACGCGGTCCAATCTCCAGCGGCGGGCCGGCGCGGAGAGTTCCGCCGCCTGACGCGTCAGGCGCGTGCGTCCATCGTCTTGCGCAGATAGGACGAAGTCCGGCTGCCCTTGGTCCTGGCCACTTGCTCCGGCGTGCCCGCCGCGACGATCTTCCCGCCCGCATCCCCTGCCCCGGGCCCCACGTCGATGACCCAATCGGCATCGGCGACGACGCGCATTTCGTGTTCGACGACGATGACGGTGTTGCCGGCGTCGACCAGTTCGTGCAGCTGCACCATCAGGCGATCGACGTCGGCCGGATGCAATCCCGTGGTCGGTTCGTCGAGCACGTACAGCGTGTCGCCGCGATGGCTGCGCTGCAGTTCGGTGGCGAGCTTGATGCGTTGCGCTTCGCCGCCGGAGAGTTCGGTGGCGGGCTGGCCGAGGCGCAGGTAGCCCAGGCCGATCGCGTGCAACAGGTGCAGCGGGCGTTGCAGCGCGGCTTCGTCGGCGAAGAACGCGAGCGCTTCCTCGACCGTCATGCCGAGCACGTCCGCGATGTTCTTCCCCTGCCATTGGATCTCGAGCGTCTTCGCGTTGTAGCGCGCGCCGTGGCACGTGGGGCACGGGGTGAACACGCTGGGCAGGAACAACAGTTCGACCATGACGAAGCCTTCGCCTTCGCAGGTTTCGCAGCGGCCCTTGGCGACATTGAAGGAGAAGCGGCCCGCGTCGTAGTGGCGCGCCTTCGCGGCCTTCGTCGCGGCGAAGAGCTTGCGCACGTGGTCGAACAGGCCGGTGTAGGTGGCGAGGTTGGAACGCGGGGTGCGGCCGATGGGTTTCTGGTCGACGTTCACCAGGCGACGGATCGCGTCGGCGCCGGAGGCGATGCGTCCCGAGGTCTGCACGACGACGGTGGGAACGTCGCTTTCCTGTTCGTCGGCTTCCGGTGCGGTGCCGAGGTGTGCGCACACCAGGTCGACGAGCGCCTGGCTGACGAGGCTCGACTTCCCGGAGCCGGACACGCCGGTGACGGCGGTGAACGCGCCGAGCGGGAAGCGTGCATCGAGCGCGTGCAGGTTGTTGCGCGAGACGTGTTCGAGGGCGAGCCACTGCGTCGGCTTGCGGCGCGTGCGCGGTGCCTGCGTTTCCCGATCGAAGAGATAGCGCGCGGTGCGCGATTGCGTCACCTCGCGCAATCCCGCCGGGGGTCCGCTGTAGAGCACGCGGCCGCCGTGCTGCCCCGCATCCGGGCCGACGTCCACCAGCCAATCGGCGCGGCGCATCATCTCGAGATCGTGTTCGACGACGAAGATCGAATTGCCCGCCGCGCGCAATTGATCGAGCGCGTGGTGCAAGGCTTCGCTGTCGGCCGGATGCAGGCCGGCGGTGGGTTCGTCCAGCACGTAGATCACGCCGAACAGGTGCGAACGGAGTTGCGTGGCCAGCCGCAGCCGTTGCAACTCACCGGGCGACAGCGTCGGCGTCGCGCGATCCATCGCGAGGTACCCGAGCCCGAGCGCCTGCAACGTGCCGATGCGTTCGACGAGATCCTGCGCGAGGCGTTGCGCGGCGAGGCGCTTGTCGTCCGACAACTTGCGCGATCGGCCATCGACCGCAGGCTGCAGCGTCTCCGCCATGCGATCCAGCGACAACGCGGTGAGTTCGGCGATGTCCAGGCCCGCGAACGTCACCGACAGGGCCTCGCGCTTCAGGCGCTTGCCCTCGCACACCGGGCACACGCTGCCCACCATGTAGCGCGCGACGCGCTTCTTCATCGTCGCGCTCTGCGTGGTGGCGAAGGTGTGCAGCACGTATTTGCGCGCCCCCATGAAAGTGCCCATGTACGCGGGCTCCTCCTTGCGGCGCAGCGCGGCGCGCGTTTCCTTCGGCGTGAAGCCGGGATAGACCGGCGCGACGGGTTGTTCGTCGGTGAACAGGATCCAGTCGCGGTCCTTTTTCGGCAGGTCGCGCCAGGGCACGTCGACGTCGTAGCCGAGCGTCACCAGGATGTCGCGCAGGTTCTGCCCGTGCCACGCCGGCGGCCACGCCGCGATCGCCTTGCCGCGGATGCTCAGCGACGGGTCGGGCACCATCGAGGCTTCGGTGACTTCGAACACGTGGCCGAGGCCGTGGCAGTGCGTGCACGCGCCCTGCGCGGTGTTCGGCGAGAAGTCCTCCGCGTACAGCATCGGCTGCTTCGCCGGATACGTGCCGGCGCGCGAATACAGCATGCGCACGAGGCTCGACAGCGTGGTGACGCTGCCCACCGACGAGCGCACGCTCGGCGTGCCGCGTTGTTGCTGCAGGGCGACCGCGGGCGGCAGGCCTTCGATCGAATCGACATCGGGCACGCCGGCCTGGTCGATCAGGCGGCGCGCGTAGGGCGCGACGGATTCGAGGTAACGGCGTTGTGCTTCCGCGTAGATCGTGCCGAAGGCGAGCGACGATTTGCCGGAGCCCGAGACGCCCGAGAACACGACGAGCGCGTCGCGCGGGATGTCGAGGTCCACGTCCTTGAGGTTGTGTTCGCGCGCGCCGCGGACGCGGACGTGGGTGTCGGGCGTGGCGGTGGGGCGTTGCGCGCGCATTCGGTGCACTCTATCCGAGGCGTGCGAAGCCGAACAGCTTCGCCAAGGGATGCGCGCGCCGCTCGATCTGCGCACGCAACAAACCTGCCCCCAGCATCGAGTACGTGATGCCGTTGCCGCCGTACGCCATCGCGTAGTGCACGCGCGGCCCGCGCTGCGCATGCGCGCCGAAGAACGGCAATCCATCCGCGGTTTCGGCGAACGTGCCCGCCCAGGAGAAGCCCGGCGCCAGCGTCGGCAAGCGCGGCAGCAGCGCCTGCGCGCGATCGCGCAGCTTCGTCGCTTTCTTCTCGACGCGCGCATCGCGACGCGCCGGCACATCGATGCGATCGTCGTCGCCGCCGACGAGCAGGCGCTGGTCCGGCGTCGTGCGCAGGTAGAGATAGGGGCGCGCGGTTTCCCACGCGCAGGTGTTTTCGATCGCGCCCAGCGCGCCGGCTTCGAGCGGATCGCTGATGAAGGCGTAGCTGCTGCGGTTGCGCGCGACGCGCTGGTCGAGCCACTGCTGCGTGGCGTAACCGGCGGCGAGGATGGCGTGCGAGGCGGTGATCGACGGGCCGGCCTCGGTGCGCAGGACCACGCGGCGCGACGTGGACGCGATGTCCGTCACCGTCGTGCGGTCGTGGACGGCCACGCCTTGTTTCTCGAGTTGCTGGAAGATGCGCGAGGCCAGGCGGTACGGATCCACCGACGCAGCCTGCGACGTCAACAACGCGGCCGGGGCTTCGATGCCGTAGCGGTCGCGGATGTCGTCCGCTTCCAACCAGCGCGAATCCAGCCCGATGCGCCGGCGCGCCTCGCCTTCCGCGCGCAAGCGCCGCACGTGCCAGGGCCGGCTCGCGTAATACAGGCTGTCGCAGCGCGCGAATCCGACGTCGCGCACCGCGCGTGAGACGTCCTGCAATTGATCGATCGCCGAGGCGCACGCGCGATACGCGAGCGCGCCGTTGTCGTCGCCGTACTGTTTCGAGATGTCGACCAGGTGCTCGTCGATCTCGTACTGCAGCAACGCCGTGCTGGCCGCGGTGCTGCCCCACGCGATGTCGCGTTGTTCGACCACGCACACCTCGTGCCCGTGCGCGGCCAGTTCACGCGCGATCAGCGCGGACGTGATGCCGCCGCCCACGATGGCGACGTCGCAACGCACGTCCCCGCGCAACGGCGGGAACGCGGTCATGAGGCCGTTCTTGACGGCCCAGAAGGGATAACCGGATTTGAGGTCCACGGCCGAGCTTGGCCGCGGACCCGGTGCAGGCGACGTGAGTCGTTACGCGAAGGGATCGCGCAGCACGATATTGGCGTCGCGGTCGGGGCCCGTGGAGACGATCGCCAGCGGGCAGCCCGCCAGTTCTTCCAGCGCGCGCAGGTAGGCGCGC
The DNA here is from genome assembly GCF_018406605.1 of Noviluteimonas caseinilytica. Classification (GTDB taxonomy): domain Bacteria; phylum Pseudomonadota; class Gammaproteobacteria; order Xanthomonadales; family Xanthomonadaceae; genus Noviluteimonas; species Noviluteimonas caseinilytica. The sequence goes on from NZ_AP024545.1 coordinate 355,013, forward strand.
GCGGCGGCCGGCAGCTTGTCCCATTCGGTGATGCCGTGGGTGCTGTCGTCCCAGCCCGGGAATTCGAGGTACACGGGCGTGCACTCTTCCCAGCCGGCGGCGTCCAGCGGCGCGTATTCGGTGCGCTTGCCGCGGTATTCGTAGGCAATGCAGATCTTCAGCGTCTTCATCCCGTCGAGGATGTCGAGCTTGGTGATGCACAGGCCGGTGATGCCGTTGATGGCGACCGCGCGCTTGAGCGCCACGATGTCCATCCAGCCGCAGCGGCGCGGGCGGCCCGTGGTGGCGCCGTATTCCTGGCCGCGGTCGCGGATGCCCTGGCCGACGTCGTCGTCGAGTTCGGTCGGGAACGGGCCACCGCCGACGCGCGTGGCGTAGGCCTTCGCGATGCCGAGCACGTAGTCGATCGCATCGGCGCCGACGCCGGTGCCGGCGAGCGCGCCGCCCACCGTGGTGTTGGACGAGGTGACGTACGGATACGTGCCGTGGTCGATGTCGAGCAGCGAGCCCTGCGCGCCTTCGTACAGGACCTTCTTCCCCTGCTTGCGCAGCTCGTGGAGGATGCCGGCAACGTCGGACTTCATCGGTTCGATGTACTGGCCGAACTCCAGCGCTTCATCGAGCGTCTTCTGGAAATCGACGGCGTCGGTCTTCAGGTACTGCGTGAGCACGAAGTTGTGGTAATCCAGCGTCTCGCGCAGTTTTTCGGCGAGTTCCTTCGGATAGCTCAGGTCGGCGACACGAATGCCACGACGGGCGACTTTGTCTTCGTACGCCGGGCCGATGCCGCGCCCGGTGGTGCCGATGGCCTTGCCGCCGGCGGCCTTCTCGCGCGCCTGATCCAGCGCGATGTGGTACGGCATGATGATCGGCGTGGCCGGGCTGATCTTCAGGCGCGAGCGCACGTCGACGCCGGTGGCTTCGAGTTCGCCGATTTCCTTGCGCAGCGCGCCCGGGTGCAGCACCACGCCGTTGCCGATCAGGCACAGCGCATCGGGGCGCAGGATGCCGGACGGGATGAGGTGCAGCACGGTCTTCTTGCCGTTGATGACCAGCGTGTGGCCGGCGTTGTGGCCGCCCTGGAAACGCACGACCGCCCCGATTTCCTCGGTGAGCAGGTCGACGATCTTGCCCTTGCCTTCATCGCCCCACTGGGCACCGAGAACGACGACTGACTGGCCCATGGCTGGCTCCTGCTGCGCGCAAAGGAAAAGCCGGAGGGCGAAGGGCCCGTCCGGCTTTTGCGGATTATCCGGGTTTCCGGCCCCCGCCGGAACCCCGCGCGCGTGAAGGCGCGGGGTTTTTTGCTCAGCGGTCGCTCTTCATGTACTGCAGGAACGGGTCGTCCTTGTCGAGCACGATGGTCGTGCCGCCGTCGGCGAAGGACTGGCTGTAGGCCTCCAGGCTGCGCTGGAAGGCATAGAAGGCCGGATCCCGGCTGGCCGCCGTGCCGTAGATGCGCGCGGCTTCGGCGTCGCCTTCACCGCGCAGCTTCTGTGCGTCGCGCTCGGCGTCGGCCACGATGACGACCTTGTCGCGGTCGGCATTGGCGCGGATCTGCGCGGCCTTCTCCTTGCCCTCGGCGCGCAGGCGGCTGGCCACCTGCTGGCGCTGGGCGCGCATGCGGCTGTAGACGTCGGCGATGACCTTGCTGTCGGTGGGCAGGTCGATCTGCTTGATGCGCAGGTCGACGATGCGCACGCCGAGCGTGGCCGCACCCTTGTTGATCGCGGCGAGCTGCTTGTTGACGATCAGCGCGCGATCGCCCGAGACCACCTGCGACAACGTGCGCGAGTTGATCTCGTTGCGCAGCGAGTCCTTGATGATCGGGGCCAGGCGCGCCTCGGCGGTTTCTTCGCTGCCGCCGGTGGCCAGGTAGAACGCGCGCAGGTCTTCGATGCGCCCGATGGCGAAGAAGTCGACGCTGACGTCCTTGCGCTCGGAGGTGAGGTAGCGCTCCGGGTCGGTGCTGATGACTTTGAGGCGGCGGTCGTAGATCAACGCGCTTTCGACCAGCGGCCACTTGAAGTGCAGGCCGGGGCCGCTGTCGGTGCGCACCACGCGCCCGAGGTTGAGGACGATGGCGCCCTCGCCTTCCTTGACGGTGTAGACCGAACCGAGCAGCAACAGCAGCGCCGTGACGGCGGTGGCGATCCAGGCGGAAACTCTCATCGGCTGTCCTCCGCGCGACCGGCGCGATCACCGCGATCCGGGCGCGTGTCGCTGCTGGGGGTGGCTTCGACGGCCGGCGAGGCCATCTCGATCGGGACGACCGGCGGGGTCGTCTGCGCGGGCGCGCCCGGCAGCGGGACGTACAGCAACTGGCGGCTGTCGCCGCCGACGATCTTGCGGTTGCGGCGCAGCACGTCCTGCACGGTTTCCAGCCACAGGCGCTTGCGCGTGACTTCCGGCGCGCCGTGGTACTGGTCGAGCAGCAGCGTGAATCGGTCCGCGTCACCGGTCGCCTTCGCGATGTTGGACGTCTTGTAACCCGAGGCCTCGGTGCGGATCTGCGCGGCCTGGCCGCGCGCCACCGGCACGACTTCCGCCGCGTATGCCTGCGATTCGCTGATCAGGCGGTCCTTGTCCTGCTGCGCGCTGTTGACGTCGTCGAAGGCGGGCTTCACTTCTTCCGGCGGACGGGCGTTGGGCAGGTTGAGTTCGGTGACGATCAGGCCGGTGCGATAGGCATCGAGCGAGGCCTGCAGGCGCTGGCGCGCGGTGACCGACAACGCACTGCGTGCGCCGAGCACGGTGTCGAGCGTGGAGCGGCCCACCTGTTCGCGCACGGTGCTCAGCGCCGCCTGCTGCAGCACGGCATCGGCGTCGCGGCTGCTGAAGAGGTATTGCTTCGCATCGCCCACGCGGTACTGCACGTTGATCTCCACGCGCACGATGTTCTCGTCGCGCGTGAGGACCGGCACGGAGTCGGAGAACGTCTTGATCTGCGTGGTCTCGACCTTGGCGACGGTCTCGATGGGCCAGGGCAGCTTGAAGTGCGGGCCGGGCTGCAGCACGCGGTCGAAGTGGCCGAAGCGCAGGACCACGCCGCGCTGCTGCGCGGTGATCAGCACGAAGGTATTGAAGGCAAGCCACAGCACGGCCAGCACGGCGATCCAGCGGCCGATGCCGCCGCCGCCATTGCCGAACAGGCCGCGCAACGGGTCGAGGAACCGGTCGAGGCCTCCGCCACCGCCACGCTTCTGCCACGGGTTGCGGCCATCCTTGTTGGAGGAACCGCCGGGGGTGTTCCAGGCCATGCCTGCTCCTGTGCGCCGCGGGCGAAGTCCCGACGGCTTTGCGCCACCGCCAGCGGCGGGACGACGAGCGATTCTAGGTGGGGGTGCCCGCCGCCTCAACCAAGAGCGGCCGGAGCGGTTCACCGTAGGCATGGGCGACGATGCGCTCGGCGTCGGCCTCGGCGAGGTCCAGGCTGAGGGTCCAGCCGTGTTCGTCGTGGTGTTCGGCCAGCACGGCGCCGAGTTCGTGCAGGCGGGCGCGTAGGCGGCCCGCGCCCGGCGGCAGGCTCACTTCGCCGGCCACGCGGCGCAGGCCCAGGCGTGCGCCGAGGGCGTCGCGCAGCAGGTCCAGGCCGTTGCCGTCGCGCGCGGAGAGCCAGACGCGTTCACGCGCGGCGCGCGCATGCACCGGGTCGTGCGCATCGCCGGTGGCATCGTGGCGCGCTTGCGCCCCTTCGATGCGATCGATCTTGTTGTAGACGAGCAGTTGCGGGATCTGTCCCGCACCGATTTCTTCGAGCACGGCGTCCACTTGCGCGATGCGTTCTTCGCGCAGCGGATCGGCGGCGTCGATGATGTGCAGCAGCAGGTCGGCTTCGCGCGCTTCGGCGAGGGTGGAACGGAACGCCGCGACGAGTTCGTGCGGCAGGTCGCGCACGAAGCCGACGGTGTCGGCCAGCACCACGCTGCCGCCCGGCAACGCGATGCGGCGCACGGTGGGATCGAGCGTGGCGAACAGCAGGTCGGCGGCGTACGCATCCGCCCCGGTCAATGCGTTGAACAGCGTGGACTTGCCGGCGTTGGTGTAGCCGACGAGGGCGACGCGCGGCAGTTCGCTGCGCACGCGCGCGCGGCGCATCTGCGTGCGCTGCACTTCCACTTTTTCGAGGCGGCGCTGCAATTGTTCGACGCGCTTCTGCAGCAGGCGACGGTCGGTTTCCAGCTGCGTTTCACCCGGGCCGCGCAGGCCGATGGAACCACCGCGCTGGCGCTCCAGGTGCGTCCACCCGCGCACGAGGCGCGTGGCCATGTGCCGCAGCTGCGCCAGTTCGACCTGCAGCTTGCCTTCGTGGCTGCGCGCGCGCTGCGCGAAGATGTCGAGGATCAGGCCCGTGCGATCGACCACGCGGCGCTCGAGCAGTTTCTCGAGGTTGCGTTCCTGGCCGGGCGAGAGCGGATGGTTGACCAGGATCAGGTCCGCGCCGCTGGCGTCGGCCGCGGCCTTCACTTCCTCCAGCTTGCCGGTGCCGATGAGCGTGGCCGGATTGGGCTTGTCGATGCGCGCGGTGAGCATGTGCGCGACGCGCGCGCCCGCGGAACGGGCGAGGTCGGCGAACTCCTCCACCGCGCCGTCATCCGGCGGACCGCCGGCGTGGGGCTGGATGAGGAGGGCGATTTCGCCCTTCTTGCTGCGTTCGAACATCGAGGAAGTCAATTCGGGACCGGGGACCAGGGACTGGGGACAAGGGAGATGGGGCGTGCGATCAGCAATCGCAATGCACGCGCACGATTGCAGAAGGACCGTTCAAGCAATGCGACGCAAATGGGACCGACGAGACCCCGGTCCCTGGTCCCCGGTCCCTCGTCCCGGCCGTTACTCGACCTCGTCGCCCTCGTCGCCCGGCCCGCTCTCCGACCCGTCGGCGGCCTGCACGTAGCCGCCGCCCGGGCCCACGCGCACGTTGCGCGCCGGCACCACGGTGGAGATCGCGTGCTTGTAGACCATCTGGCTGACGGTGTTGCGGAGCAGGACGACGAACTGGTCGAACGATTCGATCGTGCCCTGGAGCTTGATGCCGTTGACGAGGTAGATCGAGACCGGCACGCGTTCGCGGCGCAGCGCGTTCAGGAACGGGTCCTGCAAGGATTGGCCCTTCGACATGGGTGTTTCCCCAAGTTGTTGTTCGATGTTGGGACACGGAGCGCGCTCCGCCATCGCCCGACCCGCACTCCCCGCGGCGGCGACCGGCCGATGGTACACGGCCCGCCCTGCCCCGGGCGCGTGCACGCCGGCAGGGTCCGGCGGTACCACCGGAGGCTAGTCGAGGAAGGCGGCGACCGTCGACGCCAGCCTGCGATCGTCGCGGCCCGGCTCGCACCAGACCGCGTCGCGCTCGCCGCGCAGCCACGTCCATTGTCGTTTCGCGAGCTGGCGGGTGGCCGCGATGGCGCGTTCGCGGAACGCGGCCGCGTCGCCTTCGCCATCGAGGAATTCCCACGCCTGCCGGTAACCGACCGCGCGGATCGCCGGCAGGTCGCGCGGCGCGGGGTGCGCCTGCAGGGCGGGCAAGATCCGCAACGCGCGCACTTCGTCGAGGAAACCGGCCGCGAGCATCGCGTCGAAGCGCGCCTCGATGCGCGCATGCAGCACGCTGCGCTCGCGCGGGGCGAGGACGAGTTTCAGCACGCGCACCGGCAATCGCTGCGCGGCATGCGCGCGTTGCCAGTCGGAAATCGGGCGCCCGCTCGCGCGATACACCTCCAGCGCGCGCTGGATGCGTTGCGGATCGGTCGCGTGGATGCGGCGGGCGGCGTCGGGATCCACGCGCGCCAATTCGGCATGCAACGCGGGCCAGCCGAGGCGCGTGGCTTCGTCGGCAAGTTGCGCGCGCAGGGACGGATCGGCTTCGGGCATCGGCGCCAGGCCCTGCAGCAACGCCTGGAAATACAGACCGGTGCCGCCGGCGAGGATCGGCAGCTTGCCGCGCGCGACGATGTCGTCCAGCGCCGCGCGCGCATCGCGCGCGAAGTCCGCGGCCGAGTACGGTTCCCACGACTCGCGCACGTCGATCAGGTGATGCGGGATGCCCGCGCGTTCTTCCCGCGTCGGCTTGGCCGCGCCGATGTCGAGTCCGCGATACACCAGCGCCGAATCGACGCTGATGATTTCCCCGTCGTACTGCCGTGCGCACGCGAGCGCGAAGGCGGTCTTGCCGGATGCGGTGGGCCCCGCGATGGCGAGCGCGCGCGGGCGTTGGTCCTCGCGCGGATCCATCGTGGCCTCAGTACCCGTTCTCGGCGAGCGCGGCGTGCACCTGCGCGTGCGTTTCGCGCACCTGCGCCACCGGCACGCGATCAAGCACGCTGCCCAGCACGATCGCGACCGACGCAGCGATGAAGCCCGGCACCATTTCGTACAGCGGGCTGCCGGTCTGCTTCCACAGGATCACCGTGACGGCGCCGACCACCATGCCGGCCAGCGCGCCGTTGCGCGTCATGCGCGACCAGAACAGCGAGAACAGCACCACCGGGCCGAACGCCGCACCGAAGCCCGCCCATGCGTAGCTCACCAGTCCCAGCACGCGGCTGTCGGGATCGCGCGCGATCCACATCGCGAGCAACGCCACCGACAGCACCATCGCGCGGCCGAACCACACCAGTTCGCGCTGCCCTGCGCGCGGGCGCAGGAAGCCCTTGTAGAAGTCTTCCGTCAGCGCGCTGGAACACACCAGCAACTGGCACGACAGCGTGCTCATGATCGCGGCGAGGATCGCCGACAACAGCACGCCCGCGATCCACGGATTGAACAGCAGTTCGGCGAGCGCGATGAACACGCGTTCCGGGTTGTCGCGCACCATGCCGGACTGGCCCGGGTGCTCGCCGAAGTACGCGATGCCGAAGAACCCCACCGCCATCGCGCCGAACAGGCACAGCACCATCCACGTCATGCCGATGCGGCGCGCCTTGGGAATGGTGGCCAGGTCGTCGGCGGCCATGAAGCGCGCCAGGATGTGCGGCTGCCCGAAATACCCGAGCCCCCAGGCGAGCAGCGACACGATGCCGACGACGCCGAGCGTGCCGCCCTTGAACGGATCCAGCCGCGCCGGATCCACCGCGCGGATCGCCGCCATGCTGGTGTCGAACCCGCCCGAGCCCACGATCACGATCACCGGCGTGAGCACCAGCGCGAACAGCATCAGCGAGGCCTGCACCGTGTCGGTCCAGCTCACCGCGAGGAACCCGCCGATCAGCGTGTAGAGGATCGTCGCCGCCGCGCCCCACCACAGCGCCTGCGCGTACGGCACGCCGAACACGCTCTCGAACAGGCGCGCGCCCGCGACGATGCCGCTCGCGCAATACACGGCGAAGAACACCAGGATCACCAGCGCCGACAACACGCGCAGCACGCGGCTGCGATCGTCGAAGCGATGCGTGAAGTAGTCGGGCAACGTGAGCGCGTTGCGTGTCTTCTCGGTGTAGACGCGCAAGGGGCCCGCGACGAATTTCCAGTTGCACCACGCACCGAGGATCAGGCCGATCGCGATCCATGCTTCCGACAAGCCGCCGAGGTACAGCGCGCCGGGCAAGCCGAGGAGCAGCCAGCCGCTCATGTCGGAGGCACCGGCGGACAGCGCGGTGACGTAGCTCCCGAGCGATCGCCCGCCGAGGATGTAGTCGTCGAAGCTGTTCGTCGACCGGTACGCCGCGATGCCGATGCCCACCATGGCGAGCAGGTAGATGGCGAAGGTGATCAGGAGCGGCGTGCTGGCGGTCATGGGCGGGTTCCGTGCGCGATGGGCGAGTGTAGCCGCAGAGCCGGGCCGCAAAAAAAGGGCCGGCTTGCGCCGGCCCTTCGATCCACGTCGCTTATCGCATCAGAAATCGCGCGACCACCGCACCCCGAAGGTGCGCGGCGGGGTGCTCACCGTGTACGGCTGGTTGCCGCAGGTCAGCACCGCGCATTCGGCGAACTTGGAGAGCTCCGTCGTTTCGTTCGTCGCGTTCTTGATGAAGATGTCCATCGACCAGGCGCCGCGGCGCCAGCCCGCGGACAGATCCAGCGTGGTGTACGCGTCGAGCGTGCCGAGCAATGCCGATTCCGCATCGCGCAGGTCGGTGCGACGGTCGCCCTGGTGGAAGACCGCCCCCTGCACGTGCGCTTCGTACTCGCCGATGTCCCAGGTGTAGCGGCCCGTCAGGTTGCCCTTGAAGCGCGCGGTGATCGGCAGGCGTGCGCCGCTCAGCGCCTGCGGGCCGTCCACCGCCTCGCCGGTCTGCGGATTGATCGTGCCCGCCGGGCACACCGTGACCGGGTTGCCGAGCAGGTCGGTGAAGCCGCAGTAGGTTTCCGTGAGCTTGGCGTCGTAGTACGCAAAGCCGCCGGTCAGCAGGAAGTTGTAGTTCACCGCCCACTGCAGTTCGGCTTCCAGGCCGTCGATGCGCGCCTTGGCGGCGTTGCGGATTTCCGTCAGGCCGTTCTGGCCCAGGTACGAATACTGGAAGTCGTCCCAGTCCTGGCGGAACACGGCACCGTTGAACGTCAGGCGCTTGTCGAGCCACGAGGTCTTCCAGCCCATCTCGTAGTTCTTCAGGTAATCCGACAGGTATGGCGGCAGCGTGCCGCGGCGGTTGATGCCGCCCGGGCGATAGCCTTCCGAATACGTGGCGTACAGCAGCGCGTCGTCGGTCAGCTTCCAGTTGACGTTGAAGCGGCCCAGCGAGCCGCTTTCCTTGACACGCTTGTTGAACACCGAGCACGGCGCGCCTTCGTAACCGGGCCAGTTGGCGCGGTTGTCGCCGAACTGCAGGCGGCACGCGGCTTCGCCGTACGGCGGCACGCCGTTGGACTGCGCGCTTTCGAGCGAGGAATAGCCGTCGGCGAAACCGAAGTAGCCCTGCAGCCCGTTGGTCGAACGGAACCAGCGACCACCGGCCGTGACGCTCCACGCATCGTTGATGTCGAAGGTGAGTTCGCCGAACACCGCTTCGTCCTTGTCGTTGCGGTCCTGCTCGGTCAGCCAGATGGTGTCGGGCCAGCCCTGCACGCTCAGCGAATCGGCCAGGCCGTCGACGCGGTAGCGCTGCTCGATGTCGTGCTTGTGTTCCTGCCAGAACACGCCGCCGACGAAGCGCAGGCGATCTTCCGCCGGCGAGGCGATGCGCAGCTCGTGGCTGGTCATCGTGTACGCATCCTTCGCCTGGATGTACTGCGAAGGATTCACCAGGTTGAAGTCGTCGTCGTAGAAGTACGCGCCGTAGCCGGAGATCGTGTCGTACCAGAAGCCGTAGTCGCTGTAGTCGGCTTCGGAGTCCACGTCGCGCTTGAGGTGACCGAAGGCGTACGTGAGGTCGAAGTTGCCGATCTTGCCCTGGATGGTCAGCGCGGCCTGCGTCCAGGTGTCCTTCGAGGATTCCGGGTACGCGTGGTTGACCTTGAACTCGCCGACGCTCGGATCCCAGCCGGTGCTGCCGGTGGCCGTCTGCTTCTGGCCCATGATCATCGGCGTGATCGACCAGGCGTCGTTGAGGTCGAACTTCAACGCAACGCGCGCGCCCGTGGCGTTGGCTTCGTTGTAGTTGCCCTTCGCCAGGAGGTCGTTGTTCTGCACGATGCCCGAGGTCGGGAACACGCGCGTGCCCGCCACGTTGTCCACGTAGCCGGCGTCGTGCTTGTTCCAGCCCACGATGCGCACCGCGGTGCGATCGTTGATCGGCACGTTGACCATGCCTTCGAAGACGTGGCCGATGCCGCCGTTCTCGATCACGTTGACTTCCGCCGCGGCACTCGCGGCGAACGCCGACGCATCCGGCTTGTTGGTGATGATGCGCAGCGTGCCCGCCTGCGAGCTGGCGCCGTACAGCGTGCCCTGCGGGCCCGGCAGCGCTTCGACGCGGTTGATGTCGTACATGTGGACATCGAGCGCGCCGGTGATCGTGGTGATCGGCTGTTCGTCCAGGTACACGCCCACGCTGGGCTGCGAACCGGAATGGTTGCCGTCGCCGCCGCTGGCCACGCCGCGCATGTAGACCTGCAGGAAGCCCGGGCCGGAGAACACGCCGCCGCCGGCGGTGCCGAAGGAGACGCTGGGGATCAGCTTGGCGTAGTCCTGGAAGGACGCAACGTCATGGCGTTCGAGTTCCTGTTCGCCGACGGCCTGCACGCTGATCGGCACCTTCTGCAGGTCCTGCTCGCGCTTCAACGCGGTCACGGTGACCGTGTCGAGCGTGGCCTGGCGCTGCTGCGTGGTGGGCGCCGGTGCCGGCTGCTGCTGCGCCGGGTCCTGTGGCGCGGCTTGCGCGAACGCCATCGACTGGAACGCGACGTAGATGGCCGCGGCGAGCGTCCCCTTCGACAACGGTCGCAACGCTGCGTGGCGCGCGGGGGCGCGCCGCTGGTGTTTCGAGGTCCCCATTCCCGACTCCTTCCCTTGGTTGGTGAGCGAACGTCAGTGCAACGACGGGTCGGCGGGCACGGCGGGATACGCCGTGAGCACCGGACCCAGGTGTTCCTCCAGCGGCCCGAGCCACGGCGCGTAGTTGCGCCACTGGTCCAGGCCGTCGCGGTAGATCGGTTGGCGCACCTGTTCGGAACTCGCGGTCCGCACGGGGCGCGTGTTCTCGAAGAAGCGCAGGCATTGCGGGTCGAAATCCAGGCCGCAGAACGCCAGCAGGCGGCGCGTTTCGGCTTCGGTGTCATCGACCATCGATTCGTAGACCACGCGATGCACGCGGCCGGGCTGCACGCGGTCGAAGTGCGCCATCAGCGCGACGTAATCGCGGTAGTAGCGGCCGATGTCCTCCAGCCGGTAGCTGAAGTTCTGCCCGCGCGCGAACTGCTGCTTGAACAGCGAGAAGCCGCACGCGAGCGGATGCCGGCGCGCGTCGATGATCTTCGCGTTGGGCAGCGCGAGCATGATCAGGCCGACGTGCAGCCAGTTGTTCGGCATCTTGTCGATGAACAGCGGCGCGTCGGACTTGCGGTGGATGCGCGTGTGTTCGAGGTATTGCGCGCCGAGGTCGGCGATGGCACCGGCGTCGAGCGACGCGAGCACATCGTGGTAGTGCGTGCCGCCCTCGCCTTCCGCGCGGCGGCGCAGGTCGCGCGTGAGCGACAGCAGCTCCGGCAATTCCATCGTCCCTTCGACGGACGGATGGCTGGAGAGGATCTGCTCGATGAGCGTGGAGCCCGCGCGCGGCATGCCGACGATGAAGATCGGATCGCGCGCGTCGCAGCCCATGCCGGCGCGTTCGCGGAAGAAGTCCTGCGTGTACAGCGCCATCGCCTTGCGCACGCGCAGCGTGGTGTCGCGCGCTTCGTAGGGCACCAGCGCGACGCGCTGCGCGTTGCCGCGGCGGTAGTGTTCGAACGACGCGGCGAATTCCTCTGCGTCTTCCAGCGCCTTGCCCAGCGCGAAATCCAGGTGCAGGCGGTCTTCCGGCGAGAGGTTGGTGCGCGCGAACTGCGCGCGCAGCGTGGCGATGTCCTCGGCGGTGAAGCGGAACGTCTTGAGGTTAGCCAGGCTCCACCACGCATCGCCGAACCAGGGCTCGAGCGCGGCGGCGCGCCGGTAGGCGTCGATGGCGTCGGTGGTACGGCCCGCGGTCTTCAGCGCATGGCCGTAGCTGAGCCACAGGCGCGCGTGGCGCGGATATTCCTTCGACAGGCCTTCGTACAGCGCGATCGCAGAGTCGTAGTCGCCCGTGCGGCACTGCACGACCGCTTTCAGCGTGCGATAGCCGGCGTTGCCCGGATCCTTCGCGAGCAGCGTTTCGATTTCGGCCAGCGCTTCGGCGGGCTTGTTGGCGCGATGCAGGACCATCGCGTAGTGGTGGCGCGCGGCTTCGAACTGCGGCGCCAGCTCCACGCAGCGCGCGAGCAGCGACTCGGCGTCTTCGATGCGGCCCATGCGCGCCTGCGTCTCGGCCAGCATGCGCAGCGCGGCGGTGTCGGTGGGCGAGCGGCGCAGGTGGGTGCGCAGCGTGGCTTCGGCTTCCGGGATGCGGTTGGCCTGCAAGGCGCTGGCGGCCTGCAGCAGCGCCGGTTCGCGCACGGAGTGCACCAGGTGGGCGGCGTAGGCGGCGTCGGCGGCGGCCTGGTCGCCGACGGCGGAGAAGTGGTCGGCCAGCGCGAGCCAGGCGCGCGGGAGTTCGGGTTTCAGCGCGACGGCGCGCTGGAGCGCGGCCACTGCATCGTCGCCGCGGCCGCTGCGGCCCAGCGCGATGCCCAGTTCCAGCTGGACGGCCGGCGACCGGGGTTGCTCGAGCGCGAGGGGAACGAGGATGTCGGTGGCGCTGCGCGGATCGCCGCACGCGGTGTGCGAGGCGGCCAGCAGCAGGCGGGCGACGGGGTGGCCGTGGACGACGCGGAGGACTTCCTCGGCCTGGCGGCCGGCGAGCGCGGGGTCCGTGGACAGCAGCTGCGACGCGTGCGCCAGCGCGCTTTCGACGGAGGCCGTGGGCTCGGGTGCGTGGGTCATTCGGCCACCAGGACTGCACCGGCTCGGGACGTGGGCCGAGACTAGGCTGCGCAAGGCGCGCGGTGCAAGGGTCGGAAGCGGTTACACGCGGCTTTTGCACGCATCGGATGCGCAAGTTGCCGGGCACGCCGGCAGGTCAGTCGTCGTCGGGCCAGCGGATCGCAGGGGCTGCGTCACGGGCGCGGGGCGCGGGCACCGCATCCACGGCGGCCCAGATCTTCAAGGCATCGACCGTGGCCGCGACGTCGTGGACGCGCAGCAGCTTCGCCCCGCGCTGGGCCGCGATCAGGTGCGCGGCCACCGAGCCGTGCACGCGCGCGTGCGGATCGTCGCGCCCGGTGAGCTGGCCGATCGTGCGCTTGCGCGACAGGCCGGCGAGCACGGGCACGCCGAGGTCGGCGATCGTGTCCAGGCGCGCGAGCAGCGCGATGTTGTGCGCGGTGGTCTTGCCGAAGCCGAAGCCGGGATCGACCACGATGCGCGCCTTCGGGATGCCCGCCATCTCCGCGGCGAAGATGCGTTCGGCGAGGAAGCGGTGCACGTCGCCGACCACATCGTCGTACTGCGGCGCGTCCTGCATCGACCGCGGCTCGCCGAGCATGTGCATCAGGATCACGGGGACGTTGAGCGAAGCGGCCGCATCGAGCGCGCCTTCGCGACGGAGTGCGTAGACATCGTTGATCATGCCGGCACCGGCGGCGATGGCGGCGCGCATGACCTCGGGTTTCGACGTGTCGATGGAGATCGGCAGCGTGGTGGCGCGCGCGAGGGCTTCGATCACCGGGATGACTCGGCGGAGTTCTTCTTCCAGCGGCACGTCGTCGGCACCGGGCCGCGTGCTTTCGCCGCCGATGTCCAGCGCGTCGGCGCCCTCCCCTGCCAGGCGCAGGCCGTGGGCGATGGCCGCGTCGGTGGTCGCGTGTTCACCGCCGTCGGAAAACGAATCCGGCGTGACGTTGACGATGCCGATGACGCGCGGCCGGTCGAGCTTCAGCGCGCGGCCGGCGCAATCCAGGGTGGGGGTGGTGTCGAACATGCGGGGGCTCCTGTCGCAGGCCGCAGATTATCCCGGTCGGGATGCGGCCTGCTTCGCGGCCAGCTTCTCGATGGCCTGGATCGCACCCTCGGCGTGCTTCCGCATCCACTTGTGCGGCGCATTGCGCGCCAGCGCCGTGAGCGCGGGCAAGGCGCGCGGCGACGGTGCGCGACGCAGGGCCAGGGCGGCGTGGCCCTGCACGTCCTGGTCCTCCAGCAACGGAACGAGCGTGTCTTCCACGGCCGCGGCGTCGAATCGGCCCAGCAGCACCACGAACATCTGGCGCGCGGCGCCGTAGCGCGGATTCGATGCGATGGCGAGGTAGGTCGACAGGAATGGCGACTTGCGGCGCACGAAGCGCTGCAGGTCGCTGCCGAAGCCCCACAGCATCGAATCGTGCCCGGTCAACGGGTCCGGGTTTTCCGCCTCGCGCAGGAAGGCGTGCACGAGCGCCGCTTCGATTTCCGGATGGCGCCGCGTCCAGGGGCCCACCAGCTTCCCGCCGACGTGCAATTTCACGATCGGGTCGCGCACGGTTTCGAACAGCTGCAGCATCCAGGCGATGAAGTCCGGCGTCATGTCGGCTTCGCACAGCGCGTACAGGTTGGGCTTGTCGAAGGCCGCGAGCGCGGCGTCGACGACACGACCGTCGTGCTCGCGTTGCTTGAGGTCGGGTGGCATGGGCCGATGCTAAAGGATCACCCCTTCGCCCGCAGCGTCGCCTTGATCCGCTCGAACCGCGGGTCGTCGTGCAACGAGCGGAAGTCCGAATCGTGCTCGATCCATTCCAGCGAGCCTTCGCCGCGCATGATCGCGCGCTCCAGCACGTCGAGCGCGCGGTCCGCGTCGCCGCCGAGCGCGTAGAAGCAGGCGGCGTTGTAGAGCACGTCGAAGTCGTCGGGGCGGATGCGCAGCGCGTAATCCATTTCTTCCTGGCCGCGATCGCCGACGCCGAGGTGCTGCATCAATCCCGCGGTCATGTAGTGCGCGCGGGCGTTCTCGGGATCGATGCGCGCCTGGTGGCTGGCGCACGCGAGACCTTCGATCGCGAGCTTCACCTTGCGCGTCTCGTCGCCCGCGGCATCGGCGGCGTTGACGGCCAGCGCGAGCGCCTGGAATTCGTCGGGCTGCACGCGGTGCGCGGCGACGAACAGGTCCACCGCGCGCGCGTAGTGGCCCTGCGTGTAGCAGTGGCGCGCGTAGTAGTAGTGCGCGACGTAGAGTTCGGGGTCGAGCTTGAGTGCGTGTTCGAACGCTTCGGTGGCGCCGTCGCGGTCGCCGGCGATCATCAGCGCGTGGCCGCGCGCGACGTGCGCTTCGGCGAGGTCGGGATCCAGTTCCAGCGCGCGGTGCGCGGCCGCCTGGGCTTCATCGAGCGCGCCGCCGTCGCGGTTCACCATGCGCCACAGCATCAGTTCGCACAACGAATCGGCCAGGCCCGCGTGCGCCTGCGCGTAGTCGGGATCGATGACGATCGCGCGACGGAACATCTCCGGCGCCTGCTTCATCCAGATCTCGGTCATGCGCGCGCCCTGCTGGCGGCCGCGCAGGTAGAACTCGTACGCGCGCATGTCGTGGGGTGCGTGCTTCTGCAGGTCGAATGCGAGTGGCGTCTTCAGCGCAGGCCGCACGGCAGCGACCACGTTGCGCGCGATTTCCTCCTGGATGGCGAAGATGTCGGCGATGTTGCGGTCGAAGTTCTCCGACCACAGGTGGTAGCCGTTGGACGCGTCGACCAATTGCGCCGTCACGCGCACGCGATCGCCGGCCTTGCGCACGCTGCCTTCCATGATCGCGGCCACCTGCAACTGGCGGCCGATGTCGGACGGCGAGACGGTGCCGTCGCGGAATCGGAACGACGCGGTGCGCGAGGCGACATGCAGGCCGCGCACTTTCGCAAGCGCGTTGAGGATTTCCTCGGCCAGGCCATCGCAGAAGTAATCCTGGTCGCGCGCTTCGCTGAGGTCGCTGAAAGGCAGGATGGCGACGGAGGCATCGGGCGGCGGCGCAACGATGGGGTCGGCGTCGGAGGCGCGGCGCGCGGGGGCGGCGTCCGGCAAGGCCGTGACCGGCGACGCCGCATCGCGCGGCGGCGTGCGTTCGATCCCGCCGGGCTGCACGTCGTAGATCCACGCCAGCGCGCACGCCAGCACGAAGCCCAGCGCCAGCAGCACGATCAGCAGGCGCGGCGCCCAGCCAGGGAAGCCCAGCGGCTGGAACGTCGCATCGGCGACCTGCACGAGGATCCAGCCCACCACCAGGTACACGGCGGCCACGCGGAACACGCGGCGCCGGCGGAGCTCGGCGATCGAGTTGCGGATGCTGGCGGCGAGGTCGCGCATGGGCCTCCGGAAAACGACGAGGCCTCCACGCGGGAGGCCCAGTCGATCCAACGGGGTGGCCGGCACGCAACGGCCGTGCCGGCGTGCCGCGCGGTCAGGTCTGCGCGGCGGGTCCGCCGATCGGGGGCAGCGGGCGTGCTTCGCCCTTGCCGTTCTTCGCCCAGCCCATCGGCGGCGGCGGTTCGCGGCCTTCCATGATCGCGTCGATCTGCGGGACGTCGATGGTCTCGTACTCCAGCAGCGTCTTCGCCATCACGTGCAGCTTGTCGAGGTTGGCCGTGAGGATCGCCTTGGTGCGGTTGTAGGCCTTGTCGAGGATGCCGTGCACGACTTCGTCGATCTTGCGCGCGGTGTCGTCGGAGACGTTCTTGTGCTGCGTGACCGAGCGACCCAGGAACACTTCGTCTTCTTCCTCGCCGTACGCGATGGGACCAAGTTCGTCCGACAGGCCCCACTTGGTGGCCATGTTGCGCGCCATCTTGGTCGCGCGCTCGATGTCGTTGGACGCGCCCGTGGTGACCTTGTCGTTGCCAAAGATGAGTTCCTCGGCGACGCGGCCGCCGTACAGCGAGCACAGCATCGATTCGATCGCGGTGCGGTTGTACGAGTACTTGTCGCCTTCCGGCAGGTACATCGTGACGCCCAGCGCGCGGCCGCGCGGGATGATCGTGACCTTGTAGACGGGGTCGTGCTCCGGCACCAGGCGGCCGACGATCGCGTGGCCGGCTTCGTGGTACGCGGTGAGCGTCTTTTCCTGTTCGCTCATGGCCATCGAGCGACGCTCGGTGCCCATCAGGATCTTGTCGCGCGCGCGGTCGAAGTGCTCCATGCGCACGTCCTTGGCGTTCTCGCGCGCGGCGAACAGCGCCGCCTCGTTGACGAGGTTGGCGAGGTCGGCGCCGCTGAAGCCCGGCGTGCCGCGCGCGATGGTCATCGCCACGACGTCGTCGGCCAGCGGCACGCGGCGCATGTGCACGCGCAGGATCTGTTCGCGGCCCTTCACGTCCGGCAGGCCCACGGTGACCTGGCGGTCGAAGCGGCCCGGGCGCAGCAGCGCGGGATCGAGCACGTCGGGGCGGTTGGTCGCGGCGATCACGATCACGCCTTCGCCGCCTTCGAAACCGTCCATCTCGACCAGCAGCTGGTTGAGGGTCTGCTCGCGCTCGTCGTGCCCGCCACCGAGGCCGGCGCCGCGATGGCGGCCGACGGCATCGATTTCGTCGATGAAGATGATGCACGGCGCGTGCTTCTTCGCCTGCTCGAACATGTCGCGCACGCGGCTGGCGCCGACGCCGACGAACATCTCGACGAAGTCGGAACCGGAGATCGAGAAGAATGGCACCTTGGCTTCGCCGGCGATCGCACGCGCGAGCAGCGTCTTGCCGGTGCCGGGCGGGCCCACCATCAGCACGCCGCGCGGGATCTTGCCGCCCAGCTTCTGGAACTTGCCGGGGTCGCGCAGGAACTCGACGAGTTCGCTGACTTCTTCCTTCGCCTCGTCGCAACCGGCGACGTCCGCGAAGGTGGCCTTGGTCTGGTCTTCGTTGAGCAGCTTGGCGCGCGAACGGCCGAAGGACATCGCGCCCTTGCCGCCGCCCTGCTGCATCTGCCGCATGACGAACAGCCAGAACCCGATGATCAGCAGGATCGGCAGGAAGTTGATGAGGATCTGCCAGAGCGACGGGCTGCTGGACTGCGGAACCTGCTTGATCTCGACGTTGTGCTTGAGCAGGTCGTCGATCAGGTGTTCGTCGCGGGCCGGGGCGATGGTGGTGCCCTGCGCGCTGTTGTCCTTGCGCTCGAAGGTGATCGTGCGTTCGTCGGCGCCGAATTCGACCTTCTTGATGCGGTCGTTGACGACGTCCTGCTGGAACTGCGAATACACGACTTCCTTCCCCTCGCCCATCTTCGGGCTGAAGCTCTGGAAGACCACCATCAGCACGACGGCGACCACCACCCACAACATCAGATTCTTGGCCAAGTCGTTCATCCTGTTGTACTCCACCCGGGAGTCACGAAAGTCTGCCCTGCGCGAGGGCGTAAACCTCGGGCGAACGCTTGCGCGACGCCGCGGGCTTGCGGATGGCCACCCTGGCATACCGCTGCCGGAGCGACCGCACGTAATCGTCGAAACCCACGCCCTGGAACAGCTTGATCAGGAACGTACCGCCGGGCTTCAGATGGCGGTCGGCGAACTCCATCGCCAGTTCTGCAAGGTGCATCGCACGCGGCTGGTCCACCGCGTCCACACCACTCTTGTTGGGGGCCATGTCGGACAGAACAAGGTCCACGGGCTTCCCGCCCAGCGCGAATTCCAGCGCCGATAACACGTCATCGTCCCTGAAATCGCCATGAAGGAACTCCACCCCGGCCAGGGTGGGCATCTCCAGGATGTCGAGCGCGATCACGCGGCCCGCCGCATCCTGGCCCTTCGCCATGCGGTCCAGCTCGGCCCGGACCCACTGGGACCAGCCGCCCGGGGCGGCGCCCAGGTCCACCACCACCATGCCCGGCTTGAGCAGCTTGTCGCGGTCGACCAGCTCCTCCAGCTTGTACGCGGCGCGCGAGCGCAGGCCCTCGGCCTGTGCCTTCTTCACGAAGGGATCGGAGAAGTGTTCCTTCAACCAACGCTGGCTGGACTTGCTGCGGGTGGCCATGGTGGGGGTCCAGCGGGGTCGCCATGATACCCTGCGCCTCCCCCGTTCAGGCCGCGCGCGACCCGCGCCGATATCCGATGTCGCCCGCAGTTTCATTGACCAGTGCGCAGACGCGCTTCCTCCGGGGCCAGGCCCACGACCTGAGCGCCATCCTCCAGGTGGGGGGCAAGGGGATCACCGATTCCCTCATCTCCGAGGTCGACAACGCCCTGGAGCACCACGAACTCATCAAGATCAAGATCGCCGCCGAGGACCGCGAGGCCCGCGACGCGATGATCGCCACGCTCGCCGAGCGCTCCGGCGCGGCGCTGGTGCAGCGGATCGGCCACACCGCCGTGCTGTACCGCCCCAGCAAGGACCACCGGCACATCGTGCTGCCGCGCGGCTGATCCCGGGCCGCCATCGCCATGCAGCTGAACCTCGAACGCCCCGACTACACCTGGTTCCTGCGCGGCGCCGACGGGGCGCACGCCCTCGTCAACGACCGAACCTTCGACCGCGGCTTCGCGATGTCGCCGGATTCGATGATCGAAGACTGGCCGGTCACCGACGCCTCGGCGCTGGCGCCCGACGACCTCCTGCCGCTGCTCGCGCTCGAACCCGAACTGATCGTCCTCGGCACCGGCCCGACGCAGCGCTTCCCGCCCGCGGCCGTCATGCACGCCTGCCTGTCGCGCGGCATCGGCCTGGAAACGATGGACAACGCGGCGGCGGCGCGCACGTACAGCGTGCTCGCGGGTGAAGGACGCCGCGTGGTGGTGGCGTTCGTGTTTCCGCGCGCCTGAATCAGCGCTTCGGCAGATAGACCAGCGGATCCACCGGCTTGCCGTTGTAGCGGATCTCGAAGTGCAGCATGTCGCGCGCGGCGCCGCTGTGGCCCATCTCGGCGATCTGCTGCCCCGCCTGCACCAGCTGGCCTTCGTTGACCAGGCGGCGGCGGTTGTGGCCGTACGCGGACAGCCACGCGTCGTTGTGCTTGACGATGATCAGCTCGCCGTAACCGACCAGGCCCGCGCCGGAATACACGACCACGCCATCGCCCGCCGCGCGCACCGGCGCGCCGTTGTCGCCGGCGATGTCGATGCCCTGCTTCGTCGGTTCGCCGGCCACGTACGAGGACAGCACGCCGCCGCTCGCGGGCCACGTCCACGTGATCGGGCTCACCGCCGGTGGCGGCGGCGCGACCGGACGCGGCGGCGGTGCGGGACGCGGGGTTTGCGTCGATGTCGCAGGCGGACGCGACGCGGTACCCGCCGTCGCAGTCGCCGGCCGCGACGAAGGCCGCGACCCCGGATACAAGCGCAACTGCTGCCCCGGATGGATCGTGTACGGCGGACCGATGCCGTTCCACCGGGCGAGGTCGCGCACGTCGATGCCGTTGCGGAATGCGATGCCGTACAGCGTGTCGCCGCGATTCACCACCGCGACTTCCCCGGGCTTCGCCACGGCCACGCGCGGCGGCGGCGACGACGTCGGCGCGCGCCGCACGACATGGCTGCTGCCGCACGCGGCCAGCACCGCCACGCACGCGGCCTGCAACACGAGGCGGGCGCGCAGGCGCATCACGCGCCGTTCGCCCGCACGACGAGCCAGCCGACCAGGCCGACCAGCAATACCATCGCCACCCAACCCACCGGTTCGATGTACTTGCGCAGCGTCTGCTCCGCGCGCTCGCCGCCGAGGCGGATCAACAGCGCCAGCAGGAACACGCGCTTGCCGCGCCCGATCAGCATGCTGGCCATGTACGGCAGCATCGGCACGCCGACGATGCCCGACGCCCAGGTGAAGATCTTCATCGGGATCGGCATGAAGCCGCCGAGCACGAGGAACGTGAACACCGCCCACGGCGACTGCGCCATCTTCGCCTGCACGATCGCGATGCCCGACTCGATGCCGTGCAGCATCCCGAGCGCCGCGAACATCGGCTTGAGCGCTTCGAACGCGTAATGCCCGAGGAAATACCCGACCAGCGCGCCCACCATCGAGCCGGCGAGGCTGATCGTGGCGAACCAGAACGCGCGGCGCGGCTTCGCCACGCTCATCGGCACCAGCATCACTTCGGGCATCACCGGGAAGATGATCGCTTCGAAGAAACTCAGGATCACCAGGTACAGCGGCGCGCGCGGGTGCTTGGCCCAGCCGATCGTGCGGTCGTAGAGCGGTCCGAACAGTTTCATGCGGTCAATCCACCATCCCTGGCAGCAGCGGCACGAACACGACGGGCACCAGTTGCGTCTCGTCGATCGTGCCGTCGGCATCCTTGCGCAGGCGCACCAGCGATTGCCCGCTGCTCGCGCCCACCGGTGCGACGAGCGTGCCGCCCGGCGCGAGTTGTTCGGTCAGCGCATCCACGAGCGCCGGTGCCGCGGCGGTGACGATGATCGCGTCGAACGGTGCGAGTTCCGGCCAGCCGATGCGGCCGTCGTCGTGCTTGGTGCGGATGTTGAAGCCGAGCGTGCGGAAGCGCTTGCGCGCGACGCGCAGCAGTTCGCCGATGCGTTCCACCGTGAACACTTCCAGCCCCAGCGCGGCGAGGATCGCGGCCTGGTAGCCGGAGCCGGTGCCGATCTCGAGCACGCGCCTGGGCTGCGTCGGTGCGTCGAGCAACGTCTGCGTCATCTTCGCCACGACCCACGGTTGCGAAATCGTCTGGCCGTGGCCGATCGGCAGCGCGGTGTCTTCGTACGCACGCGTGGCGAGCGCTTCATCGACGAACAGATGCCGCGGCACCGCGCGCAGCGCATTCAGCACGCGCTCGTCGCTGATGCCGTTGCCGCGCAGGCGTTCGATCAGGCGATCGCGCACGCGCTGCGAGGTCATGCCCATGCCGATCGCTTCGGGCTGCAAGTGGATGCGCGCCGTCATGCCTTCGTCCCCAGCGAGGAAGCGAGCCCACCGACCCAGCTGGCGACCTGTTCCAGCGCCTGGTAGCGCGTGAGGTCGACGTGGATCGGCGTGATCGAAATGTGCCCGGTGCGCACGGCGTGGAAGTCGGTGCCGGGGCCGGCGTCCTGTTCCGGGCCGGCCGCGCCGATCCACCACCAGTTGCGGCCGCGCGGATCCAGCTGCGGCACGCACGGTTCGGCGCGATGGCGATGGCCCAGGCGCGTGACTTCGAAACCGGCGATGTCGGCCCACGCAAGATCGGGCACGTTGACGTTGAGGATGGTGTCGGCCGGCAGCGGGTCGGTCTTCAGCCGCGCGGTGATTTCCACCGCCGCGCGCGCCGCGGTTTCGTAATGGCGGCCCACGTGGTCCGGCGTGGCCAGCGACACCGCGACCGCGGGCAGGCCGAGGAAGCGGCCTTCCATCGCGGCGGCCACGGTGCCGGAATAGATGACGTCGTCGCCGAGGTTGGCGGTGGTGTTGATGCCGGACACGACGATGTCGGGCTCGGCCTCCAGCATGCCGGTGATCGCCACGTGCACGCAGTCGGTGGGCGTGCCGTACACCTTGAAGCGGCCGGGTTCCAGTTCCACCACGCGCACGGGGCCATCGAGGGTGAGCGAATTGCTCGCGCCGCTGCGGTCGCGGTCGGGGGCGACCACGATCACTTCATGCCCCGCTTCCCGCAGCCCCTCGGCGAGGATCCGGATGCCGGGGGCGTCGACGCCGTCGTCGTTGCTGACCAGTACGCGCAATGCCCTGTCCTTGAATGCCGCGACAAAGGCAGCGGCCTGACGCGGGCATCATAGCCTCGCGTCGCAGGGCATGGCGACCTCGCGCGTGCATCGCGCGCGCTAATCTGTGGGGAATGGCCAGGTCCAAGCCTCCGCGTGACGATGCACCGCCCGAACCACCGGTGGACGACGCCGCGTTGTTCCGCGATGCGATCGGCTTCGTGCGCCCGTTGCCCGAGCAACCGCCGCCGCCCGAACGCCCGCGCCCCCGCCCCGTGCCGCGCATGGCGCAACGGGACGAGGCGGACGCGGCGAGCGAGTTCCGCCGCGCACTGACGGCCGATGCGCTGGAAGCGGGCGATGCGCTCTCCTACCGGCGCGACAACGTGCCGCCGCGGATGTTGCAGCGGCTGCGGCGCGGCGAGTTCGCCGCACAGGACGAGATCGACCTGCACTGGGCCGACATGCGCCAGGCCGAAGCGATGCTGCGCGAATTCCTGGCGCACGCGCGGGCGCAGGGCCATGGCTGCGTGCGCATCATCCACGGCAAGGGCCTGCACGGCGACAGCAGCGCGCCGGTGCTGAAGAACCTCGTCGATCGCGTGCTGCGCCACCGCGCGGACGTGCTGGCGTTCCATTCGGCGCCGGCCAACCAGGGCGGGACGGGCGCGGTGCTGGTGTTGCTGGCGGCGAAACGCTAGTCGATCGCGCCGAAATCGCCGATTTCCGCCAGCACCGTCGTCGCGTAACTGCCCGGCGGCAGTTCGAACGCGAGCTGCAACACGTCGTCCGCTTGCCATTCCCACTGCAGCTTCGCCGGCAGCAAGCGCAGCGCTCGGCGTTCCTGCTTCATGCCTTCCGACTCCAGGCCGGTGCGCAACGCCAGCGAGGTCGCGTCGTCCAGCGCCTGCAACTCCAGCGCCTGCGCCGCGCCCGTCGTGCGCAATTCGCCGCGGCCCCACAGCGGGCCGGTCGGATGGATGTCGAACGTGCGCAGGCGTTCCGCCAACGCCGCGTCCAAGGGTTCGGGCCCGAACACGCTGCGCGATCCATCGAGCATCCACACGTCGCCATCGATCGCCTGGTCCCACGTCCCGGCCGCAACGCGCGCATCGAGCACGCGGTTGAACAATGCCGAGCGCGCCGCGGACAGCAGCACCGAACGCTGGTCGCGCTTCACGCGCCGCCCGCCGAACATCGCCAGCGCCTGCGCCACGTTGTCGCCGGTGCGACCGAAGCGCTGCACGCCGAACGCATTCGGCACGCCGCGCGCCGCGATCGCCTGCAGGCGCGCATCGATCGCATCGCGCTCGCCCACGACATCGCGCAACACCAGCACGAACGCGTTCCCCGCCAGCGCACCGCGCGGCAACTTGCGCGCATGCCAGTGCGCGTCGACGACGTGCATGTCGTCCGACTCCAGCAAGGCCAGGTCGGGCGCGACCTTCTTCGGCAAGTGCACGGTGAAGCGCTGCCGCGTCACCGCGTGGCGATCCTTCATGCCCGCGTAGCTCACGCCCATCTCGGGAATGCCCGCCCATTGCGCGAGGCGCTTCGCGGCGAACGCGGTGTTCATCCCGCGCTTGTCGATCGTCAGCAGCAGGTGCTCGCCCTGCCCGCTCGCCTCGAACGCGTCGAGCTCGTCGACGCGGAAATCCTCCGGCGTCGCGCGCAGGCGCGCAGACAACACGGCGGGGCCGTGCGCACGCATCGCGGGGCTTGCGTTCACTTCGGGATAAGCAGGCACACGGCCTGCGCGGCGATGCCTTCGCCGCGGCCGGTGAAGCCCAGTTGTTCGGTGGTGGTCGCCTTGACCGAGATCGCATCCACGGCCACGCCGAGGTCGGCGGCGATCAGGCCGCGCATCGCACCCGCGTGCGGCCCGATGCGCGGGCGTTCGCAGATCACGGTGATGTCGGCGTTGCCGAGTGCCCAGCCGTGTTCGGCGAGCATCGCGTTGCAATGGCGCACGAACATGCGGCTGTCGGCGCCGGCCCAGCGCGGATCGCTCGGCGGGAAGTGCCGGCCGATGTCGCCCAGCGCGAGCGCGCCGAGCAACGCATCGCACAGGGCGTGCAGCACCACGTCGCCGTCGGAATGCGCGACCACGCCGCGATCGTGCGGGATGCGCACGCCGCCCAGCATCACGAAGTCGCCGGGCCCGAAGGCATGCACGTCGAACCCCTGGCCGATGCGCATGTTCATGGGCGACGCTCCGGCATCGACACTTCGCGCGACAGGCGCAGGAGGAATTCGGCCAGCGGCAGGTCCGCGGGCGTGGTGACTTTCAGGTTGTCGTCGCTGCCTTCGACCAGCAGCGGACGATGGCCCTGGCGCTCCATCGCCATCGCTTCGTCCGTGACGGCGATGCCCGCGTCGCGCGCGGCTTCGAGCGCGCGCGTGAGCTGGAAGCGGCGGAACAACTGCGGCGTCAGCGCGCGCCACAGGCGATCGCGCGACTGCGTGCCGTCGATGCCGCCGTCGTCGCCCGCCAGCTTGAGCGTGTCGCGCACGGGCGTGGCGAGGATGGCGCCGACGGGATCGCCGCGGCCGAGGTCGAGCAGGCGTTCGAGGTCCGACGCGCGCAGGTGCGGACGCGCTGCATCGTGCACGAGGACGAAATCATCGGGGCGTACGTCGTCCGGCAACGCGGACAAGCCCGCGAGCACCGAGTCGGCGCGCGCATCGCCGCCGATGCACGTGCGCACCGGCTTGCCTTCCACTTCGGTCCAGCCCGGCCACAGCGCATCGTCCTGCGCGAGCACGACCATCGCGCCGCCCACCGATGGATGCGCGAGCACCGCGCGCAGCGAATACGCGATCAGCGGCAGGCCGGCGATGTCGAGGTATTGCTTCGGGATGGCGCCGCCATAGCGCGAACCGCGACCGGCGGCGGGCACGATGGCCCAGATCACTGCGGGGTCTCCGCAGGATCGGCGGCGGGCGCCTCGTCGGCGGTCGCCGTCGATGCCGGTTCCACCACGCGATAGAACGTTTCGCCCGGCTTGATCATGCCCAGCTCGCTGCGCGCGCGTTCTTCGACCGCCGCTTCGCCCGACTTGAGGTCTTCCACTTCCGCCGCGACTTCCGCGTTGCGCTGCTTCAGCCCGCCGTTGTCGCGCTGCTGCTGGTGCACCTGTTCGGCCAGGTCCTGCACTTCGCGCGCGCCGCCGTGCCCGACCCACAGCCGGTACTGCAGCCACGCCAGCAGGACGGCGAGCACGAGCACGATCGCGCCGAGCCAACGCATGGAGCGCAGGGCGGGCATGGCGACGTTCAGCGCTTCAGCGACACGAAGGCATCGCGACCGGCGTAACGCGCGGCCGTGCCCAGCTGTTCTTCGATGCGCAGCAACTGGTTGTACTTGGCCACGCGGTCGGACCGGCACAGCGAGCCGGTCTTGATCTGCGTCGCCGTGGTGGCCACCGCGATGTCGGCGATGGTGGTGTCCTCGGTTTCGCCGGAGCGGTGCGAGACGATCGCCGCATAGCGCGCGTGGTCGGCCATCGCGATGGCTTCCAGCGTTTCGGTGAGCGTGCCGATCTGGTTGACCTTGATCAGGATCGCGTTGGCCACGCCCTGCTCGATGCCTTCCTTGAAGATGCGCGGGTTGGTGACGAACAGGTCGTCGCCGACCAGCTGCACGCGATCGCCGAGGCGCTGCGTGAGCAGCTTCCAGCCGGCCCAGTCGTGTTCGGCCATGCCGTCTTCGATGGTGATGATCGGGTACTGCGCGGCCCAGCCGGCGAGGAAGTCGACGAACTGTTCCGACGTCAGGCGCTTGCCTTCGCCGGTGAGGTTGTACTTGCCGTTGTCGAAGAATTCGCTCGACGCGACGTCCAGGCCCAGCAGCACGTCTTCGCCGGCCTTGTAGCCGGCCTTGCCGATCGCTTCGAGGATGGTTTCCAGCGCTTCCTCGTTCGAACGCAGGTCCGGCGCGAAGCCGCCTTCGTCGCCCACCGCGCTGCTCAGGCCGCGGCCCTTCAGCACGGACTTGAGCGCGTGGAAGATCTCGGTGCCGGCGCGCAGGGATTCGGCGAACGAATCGAAGCCGACCGGCAGCACCATGAATTCCTGCAGGTCGACGTTGTTGTCGGCATGCGCGCCGCCGTTGATGATGTTCATCATCGGCACGGGCAGCGTGACGTTGTCCGAGGTGGCGAGCGAACGCCACAGCGGCAACTTGCGCGAGGCCGCGACGGCATGCGCGAAGGCCAGCGACACGCCGAGCAGCGCGTTGGCGCCCAGGCGACCCTTGTTCTCGGTGCCGTCGAGGTCGATCAGGCGGCGGTCGAGCGCTTCCTGGTCGCCGTCGAAGGCGTGCAGCGCGGTGGCGATCGTCGTGTTGACGTTGCCCACCGCCTTGCGCACGCCCTTGCCGAGGTAGCGCGTCTTGTCGCCGTCGCGCAGCTCGACCGCTTCCTTCGTGCCGGTGGAGGCGCCGGACGGCACCATCGCGCGGCCGAAGCTGCCGTCGGACAGCGTGACGTCGGCTTCGAGGGTGGGATTGCCGCGGCTGTCGAGGATTTCGCGCGCGTGGATCTTCGAGATGGTCATCATCGGGTCAGTGTGTCTTCCAGGAATCCGTTCTTCTTCGTGATGCGGTCGATCTCGAGCAGCGTCTCGAGCAGCGCGCGCATCTTCGGCAGCGGCCACGCGTTGGGGCCGTCGCTCAAGGCCTTGTCGGGATCGGGGTGCGTTTCCATGAAGATGCCGGCGATGCCCACCGCCATCGCGGCGCGCGAGAGCACCGGCACGAATTCGCGCTGGCCGCCGCTCTTGCCGTCGGCGCCGCCCGGCAGCTGCACCGAATGCGTCGCGTCGAACACCACCGGGCAGTTGGTATCGCGCATCACGCTCAGCGAACGCATGTCGCTGACGAGGTTGTTGTAGCCGAAGCTCGCGCCGCGCTCGCAGACCATGATCTGCTCGTTGCCGGTTTCCTTCGCCTTGTTCGCCACGTGCTTCATTTCCCACGGCGACAGGAACTGGCCCTTCTTGATGTTGACCGGGCGGCCGGCGCTGGCGACGTTGCGGATGAAATCGGTCTGGCGGCACAGGAACGCGGGCGTCTGCAGCACGTCGCAGACCTCGGCCACTTCGTTCATCGGCGTGTATTCGTGCACGTCGGTGAGCACCGGCACGCCGAGCTGGCGCTTCACTTCGGCCAGCACCTTGAGACCTTCCTCCAGGCCGGGGCCGCGGAAGCTGGTGCCCGACGTGCGGTTGGCCTTGTCGAAGCTCGACTTGAAGATGAAGGGGATGCCGAGTTCGCTGGTGATTTCCTTCAGCGTGCCGGCGGTCTGCAGTTGCAGCTCCATCGACTCGATGACGCAGGGGCCGGCGATGAGGAAGAAGGGCTTGTCGAGGCCGACCTCGAATCCCGCGAGGTTCATGCGCTCGCCTCCTTGAGCAGGCGGCCGACGGCCTGGCCTGCATTGGCTTTATGTTCGCGCGCGGCGCGAATGAAGCCGATGAACAGCGGATGCCCGTCGCGCGGCGTGGACAGGAACTCCGGGTGCGCCTGGCAGGCCAGGAACCACGGATGCTGCGACTGCGGCAGTTCGATCATCTCGACCAGCAGGTCGTCCATCGACTTGGCGCTGAAGACCAGGCCCGCGTCTTCGAGCTGCGTGCGATAGCGGTTGTTGAATTCGTAACGATGGCGATGACGCTCGCCCACCACGTCCTTGCCGTACACCGCGTGCGCGAGCGTGCCGGGCTTGATGCGCTGGTCCTGCAGGCCCAGGCGCATCGTGCCGCCGAGGTCGCTTTCTTCGCTGCGGCGTTCGACATCGCCGGTGGCGGTGCGCCACTCGGTGATCAGGCCGATGACGGGGTGCTTCGACTGCTTGTCGTTCTCGGTGCTGTTGGCGTCGTCGAGCATGAGCACGTGGCGCGCGTAATCGACCACCGCGGCCTGCATGCCGTAGCAGATGCCGAAGTACGGCACGTGGTGTTCGCGCGCGAACTTGGCGGTGAGCACCTTGCCTTCGAAACCGCGATCGCCGAAGCCGCCGGGCACCAGGATGCCGTCGACGCCTTCCAGCGCCTTGCCGCCGTCCTTCTCCACGTCCTGCGATTCGAGCCACTTCAGGCGCACGCGCGTGCGCTGGCGCAGGCCACCGTGCTTCAGCGCCTCGGCGAGCGACTTGTACGCGTCCTGGTGGTCGACGTACTTGCCGACGACGGCGATGGTGACTTCGTCGACCGGGTGTTCGGTCGCGTCGACCACCGCGTTCCATTCCGACAGGTCGGCTTCGGGCTTGCAATCGAGTTGCAGGCGCTCGACCACGATCTGGTCCAGGCCCTGCGCGTGCAGCCACATCGGGATCTTGTAGATGTTGTCCAGGTCGACGGCCGAGATCACCGCCTTTTCCGGCACGTTGGTGAACAGCGCGATCTTGCGGCGCTCGCCGTCCGGCAGCGGTTGCTCGCTGCGGCACAACAGGATGTCCGGCTGGATGCCGATCGAACGCAGTTCCTTCACCGAGTGCTGCGTCGGCTTGGTCTTCAGCTCGCCCGCGGCCGCGATGAACGGCACCAGCGTGAGGTGCATGAACAACGCGTGCTCGGGGCCGCGCTCGGTGCGGATCTGGCGGATGGCCTCGAGGAACGGCAGCGACTCGATGTCGCCCACCGTGCCGCCGATCTCCACCAGCCCCACGTCGAAGCCGGTGGTGGCCTCGTCGATGCAGCGCTTGATCTCGTCGGTGATGTGCGGGATGACCTGCACGGTGCCGCCGAGGTAGTCGCCGCGGCGCTCCTTGCGGATCACGTTCTCGTAGATGCGGCCGGTCGTGATGGAGTTCTTGCGCGACAGGCGGGTGCGGACGTAGCGCTCGTAGTGGCCCAGGTCCAGGTCGGTCTCGGCGCCGTCGTCGGTGACGTACACCTCGCCGTGCTGGAACGGGCTCATCGTGCCGGGATCGACGTTGATGTACGGGTCGAGCTTCATCAGCGTCACGCGCAGGCCGCGCGTTTCGAGGATGGCCGCGAGCGAGGCCGCCGCGATGCCCTTGCCGAGCGAGGAGACGACGCCGCCGGTGACGAACACGAGCGGTGTCTGGGAACCAGGAGGGCGCATGGGAAAGCAGGCTTCCGGAAAGCCGTAGTCTACCGGGAGCGGCCCGGGACCGCGACCGGCTTGACCGATCCGGCGCCGTTTCCCCATGCTCGCGCGCACCAACCAGGGGAAAAACACACGATGTCGCGACTCCGCACTTGCGCGGCCGGCTTGCTGCTGGCCGTGCTGGCCTCGCCCGCCGCCCGGGCCGCCGAACCCGCCGCCAACCACGCCACCGCCAGCCCGGCGGTCGCCTACCAGCTCGACGAGATCATCCGCGACACGCAGCGCAGCAGCGCCTCGCCGCAGAAGATCGACCTGGTGTGGTGGCTTCCCGCCGAGTTCTGGATGGCGGCCACCGCGGCGGACAAGAAGGTCGCCGACTCCGAGAAGCAGGCGATCATCGAGCTGTTCCGCGAGTACACGGTCGTGGGCGTCGTGGTGGGCGACATGGGCACCATCGGCGTCCAGAAGTTCCGCAGCGAAGCCGAAGTGCGCGCCGACCTGCACCTGGTCGATCCCGCCGGCCGTGAATACACCGCCCTGCCCCCCGACCAGGTCGACAAGCAACTCGCGCTGATGCTGCAGATCCTCAAGCCGATGCTGGCGAGCGTGGTCGGCGAGATGGGCAACAACCTCAACTTCTACGTCTTCCCGGGCAAGGCGAAGGACGGCAAGCGCACGGCCGATCCGCTGGCCGAGGGCAAGCTGGTCGTGAAACTGTTCGACGAGACCTATCCCTTCCGGCTGCCGCTGGGCAGCGTGTTGCCCGCGCGCTTCGACCCGGCGACCGGCGAGCGCTTCCCGGGCAGCTACCGCTTCAATCCCTTCACGGGCGCGCAGCTCAACACCAGGGCGGCGCCTTCCGGCTCGCAGTAATCCGAAAACGAGCGCGGGCGCCCGGCGGCGTCCGCGCTATCCTGCGCGCCCACGTCGCCGCATCGATCGCATCGCATGAATTCGCGCTACAACGCCGCCGACATCGAAGTCCTGTCCGGCCTGGATCCCGTCAAGCGCCGCCCGGGCATGTACACCGACACCACGCGCCCGAACCACCTGGCGCAGGAAGTCGTCGACAACGCGGTGGACGAAGCCCTCGCCGGCCACGCCGACAGCATCGAAGTGGTGCTGCACGCCGACGGCAGCTGCGAGGTGTCCGACAACGGCCGCGGCATGCCGGTGGACATCCACCCGGAACAGAAGATCCCCGGCGTCGAACTGATCCTCACGCGCCTGCACGCGGGCGGAAAGTTCAGCAACAAGAACTACACCTTCTCCGGCGGCCTGCACGGCGTGGGCGTGAGCGTGGTGAACGCGCTGTCGAAGCACGTCGACGTGTACATCAAGCGCGACGGCAACGAATACCGCATGTCCTTCGCCGACGGCGACCGCGCCTCCGCGCTCGACATCGTCGGCAGCGTCGGCAAGAAGAACACCGGCACGCGCCTGCGCTTCTGGCCCGATCCGAAATATTTCGACACGCCGAAGTTCAACCTGCGCTCGCTCAAGCACCTGCTGCGCGCCAAGGCCGTGCTGTGCCCGGGCCTGGCGGTGAGCCTGTTCGACGAAGCCAGCGGCGAGCGCGTCCACTGGTGCTACGAGGATGGCCTGCGCGATTACCTGCGCGGCGAACTCAACGCCGACGGCCCGCGCGAAGTGCTGCCGCCGGATCTGTTCGTGGGCGCGCTGAAGAAGGACACCGAGATCGTCGACTGGGCCGTGGCCTGGGTGCCGGAAGGCGACCTCGTGCAGGAAAGCTACGTCAACCTCATCCCCACCGCGCAGCACGGCACGCACGTCAACGGCCTGCGCACGGGCTTCACCGATGCGCTGCGCGAGTTCTGCGATTTCCGCAACCTCCTGCCGCGCGGCGTGAAGCTGGCGCCGGAAGACGTGTGGGACCGCGTCGCGTTCGTGCTGTCGGTGAAGATGACCGACCCGCAGTTCAGCGGGCAGACGAAGGAACGCTTGTCGTCGCGCCAGGCCGCCGGCTTCGTCGAAGGCGCCGCGCACGATGCGTTCTCGCTGTGGCTCAACCAGCACACCGAGATGGGCACGCGCATCGCGCAGCTCGCCATCGAACGCGCCAGCGCGCGCCTGAAGACCGAAAAGCAGATCGTCCGCAAGAAAGTCACGCAAGGCCCCGCCCTGCCCGGCAAGCTCGCCGACTGCATTTCGCAGGACCTCTCGCGCACCGAACTCTTCCTCGTCGAAGGCGACTCGGCCGGCGGCAGCGCGCGCCAGGCGCGCGACAAGGACTTCCAGGCCATCCTTCCGTTGCGCGGCAAGATCCTCAACACGTGGGAAGTCGCCTCCGGCAGCGTGCTCGCATCGACCGA
Source organism: Noviluteimonas caseinilytica (assembly GCF_018406605.1). Classification (GTDB taxonomy): domain Bacteria; phylum Pseudomonadota; class Gammaproteobacteria; order Xanthomonadales; family Xanthomonadaceae; genus Noviluteimonas; species Noviluteimonas caseinilytica. The sequence continues at coordinate 386,509 of NZ_AP024545.1, forward strand.
AGTGCACGACCTCGCGGTGGCCATCGGCTGCGATCCGGGCAAGGACGACATCACCGGCCTGCGCTACGGCAAGGTGATCATCCTCGCCGACGCCGACTCCGACGGCCTGCACATCGCCACGCTGCTCACGGCGTTGTTCCTCAGGCATTTCCCCGCGCTGGTCACGGCCGGCAACGTGTTCGTCGCGATGCCGCCGCTGTTCCGCGTCGACGTGGGCAAGCAGGTGTTCTACGCGCTGGACGAAGAAGAAAAGCGGTTGCTGCTGGAACGCATCGAACGCGAGAAGCTCAAGGGCGCCGTGCACGTCACGCGCTTCAAGGGCCTGGGCGAAATGAACCCGCAGCAGTTGCGCGAATCCACCATCCATCCCGACACGCGCCGCCTGGTGCAGCTCACGGTGGACGACGGCGACGAGACCCGCGCGCTGATGGACATGCTGCTGGCGAAGAAGCGCGCCGGCGATCGCAAGTCGTGGCTCGAACTCAAGGGCGACCTGGCCACGCTGGAGGTCTGACGCCACGCGGGTCGCGGCCCGCGTCGCCATGCGAATTTTTCTCGCTTCGGGCCGCCCGCGGTCCGATTCGCGACGCAGGCCCGCGACCGTTCAGGCAAGGGGCCTTCCGGCCTATTGGTCGGCGCGCGGCGAGCCGGTAACCTGCGGGCGCCTCGGGGAGAGGCTCACCATCAGGACGATTGCATGACCCGCACCCTTCTCGCGCGCTGGACGTGCGCGCTCGCCTTCGTCGCCGCGCCGGCGATGGCGCAACAGATTCCCGCTTCCGATTTCGCCCGCTACGCCGACCTCGACGAAGTCGCGCTGTCGCCCACCGGCGAATACCTCGCGCTCGCCGTGCCGTCGGTCGATGGCCACGAGACCAACCTGCAGATCGTCAAGCTGTCCGACGGCAGCACCGTGAAGACGTTGCGCTTCGGCCGCGAGTCGCACGTGATGGACGTGACGTGGACAGACGACGACGAGATCACCGTCGCGCGCGCCAAGCGCTTCCCGATGGTCGAATACAAGTCGCACATGGGCGAGCTGATGTCGACCAACCTCACCGGCGACAAGCAGCGCACGCTGTTCGCCTACACGCTGGACGAACTCACCCAGCGCGGCCGCAACAAGGACGCAGGCTCGGCGTACCTGGAAGAAGTGCTCGACAAGGAACCCGGCAAGATCCTGGTCAGCTACTACTGCTGGCAGACGATCAAGGAATGCGGCGAGAAGGCGGACACGATCGTGTTCAAGGTCGACTCGCGCACCGGCACCCGCAAGGAAGTCGAGCGCATCAAGGACGGCGACTCCGAAAGCAGCCTCGTGTTCGACCACGACGGCATCGCGCGCGTGGCGTATTCCGACAACGAGGACGGCACGCCGCACATGTCGTACCGCCCGACGCCGACCTCGCCGTGGATGCCGCTGCCCGCCTCCATCGCCGGGTACGAAATCTCCGGCGGCGTGTTCGCGCAGGACAACAACACGTTCTACGGCCGCGTCTCCGACAAGGGCGAAGCGACCCAGCTGTACAAGATCGACATGGCGGCCGGCACGCGCACCAAGCTGTTCGGCCGCGACGACGCCAGCGTCGGCACGATCCTGCTGGGTGGCCGCGCCGGCGAACCCTTCGGCGTGTCCACCACCTCGCCGAAGCCGTCCGTGCAGTACCTGGATCCGGCCTCGAAGTGGGCGCAGCTGCACGCGGCGCTGATGCAGCGCTTCAAGGGCCAGATGGTGTACTTCCTGGAGTTCACGCGCGACGACAGCAAGGTGCTGTTCTGGACCAGCGGCGACCGCCAGCCGGGCAACTACTACCTGCTCGATCGCGGCAACAACAACAAGATCGTGCAGGTCGGTTCGCGCAAGCCGTGGTTCGACGGCAAGACGCTCGCCCAGGTGCGCCCGATCGAATTCAAGACGCGCGACGGCGTGAAGCTGTTCGGCTTCTACACCGCACCGGTCGGCGGCGGCACGGGCCCGCGCCCGATGGTCGTCATGCCGCACGGTGGCCCGTACGGCCCGTCGGACGACTGGGGCTTCGATGCCTACGCGCAGTTCCTCGCCAGCCGCGGTTACGGCGTGCTGCAGGTGAACTACCGCGGTTCGGGCGGTCGCGGCGACAACTTCATGAACCAGGCGATGCGCGAGTGGGGCGGGATGATCCAGAACGACATCACCGACGGCGTGAAGTACGCGATCGACCAGAAGCTGGCCGACCCTTCGAGGATCTGCATGTTCGGCGGCAGCTTCGGCGGTTACTCCGCGCTGATGCAGCCCATCCTCAACCCCGGCATGTACAAGTGCGCGATCGGCTACGTCGGCGTGTACGACCTGACGATGCTGGTGCGCAACAAGGAATCGGAGAGCGAAGACACCGAGCGCTTCTTCGTCCGCTCGCTCGGCGAGGACACCGCGGCGCTGGCCAAGGCGTCGCCGGCCTTCCGCGCGAAGGAGGTCAAGGTGCCGGTGATGCTGGTGCACGGCAAGGCCGACTCCAACGTGCGCATGGGCCAGTTCCGCGCGATGGACAAGGCGCTGCGCGACATCGGCCAGCCGCCGGAAACCTTCCTCGCCCCGGGCGAAGGCCACGGCTTCTCCAACCCGGACAACATCACCGAGTTGTACAACCGCATGGCCACGTTCCTCGACAAGTACATCGGTCCGAACGCGACCACGGCCGCGACGCAGTAATCGCAGCGGCGCAGCAAACAAAAAAGGGCGGCCTTCGGGCCGCCCTTTTCCGTTGCACGTCGCGATGTTGCTTTACGCGATCGCCGCTTCCAGCAACGCGCGGATGATCGCCTGTGCCTTCGGCGCACGCACGGCGTCCCATGCGAACGTGTCTTCGTCCATGTACAGGCGCTGGCTCATTTCGAGCTGCACGGCGTCGATGCCGTTTTCCGGCGCGGCGTAGTGGCGCGTGATGTAGCCGCCCTTGAAGCGCCCGTTCGCGACCCAGTCGTGGTCCGGCTGCGCGGCAAGTACCGATTCCAATCGTTGCTGCAACGCAGGCGAACAACTCGCGCCGCCCGCGGTGCCGAGGTTGAGGTCGGGCAACCGGCCTTCGAACAGGAACGCCAGGTCGCTGCCGCGGATCGTGTGCCCTTCCCACAACACGACGCGACCGTGCGCGGTGCGCAGGCGCTGCAGTTCTGCCTGCAACGCGGCGTGGTACGGCGCCCAGTACGTCGCGACGCGCGCGGCGATTTCCGTTTCGTCCGGCGCCTGTCCGTCGAGATACACCGGCGCGCCCGTGAACTGCACCGCCGGGCACAGGCCGGTCGTGTTCTGCCCCGGGTACAGCGAGGTGTCGTCCCGCGGGCGGTTGAGGTCGACCACGTAGCGCGAGAAACGCGGGCGCAGGATCGACGCACCCAGCGCGCGCGCGACGTCGTACAGCCGCGCCACGTGCCAGTCGGTATCCGGCGCGGTGCGCGCGCGTTCGGTCATGCGCGCGGCGAGCGCGGCGGGGATTTCGCTGCCGTCGTGCGGCACGCTGACCAGCAGCGGCGCGGTGCCGCGTTCGAGGGTGAAGGTATCGGCCATGGCGCCGAGTCTAAGTCACGCGAATCGCACGGGGTCGTAAGGCTTCGGATCGAGCGTCGGCGCACGGCCGGTGACCAGGTCCGCGATGAGTTCGCCGGTGGCCACGCTCATGCCGATGCCCATCATCCCGTGGGCCGTCGCCAGCCACGTGCGCGAACGGCCGGGCACGCGACCGATCAGCGGCACGTCGTCGGCGCACATCGGGCGCCAGCCGAACCAGCGTTCGCGCACGAGGCGGCCGACCGGTTCGTGCAGGTATTCCGCCGCGCCGCGTTCGAGCGCGCCGAGGCGACGCGCATTGAGCGTGTCGTCGTAGCCCGAGAATTCCATCGTGCTGCCCAGGCGATAGCCGCGCTCCCACGCCGTCACGCACACCTGGCGTTCGCGCAGCACCAGCGGATGCTTCGGCACGCGCGCCGGCGGATCGTAGGTGATCGAGTAGCCCTTGCCGGGTTGCATCGCGCGCCGCAAGCCGCGCATGCCAATCGCGTCCGCCATGCGCGGCGACCACGCACCCAGCGCGCACACGACCTGCCCGGCGTCGAACGTGCCGCGCGACGTCTGCACGCGCACGCCGTTGATGGCTTCTTCCAGGTCCTGCAGCGCGCACTGTTCGATCAGTTCGCCGCCACCCGCGACGAACACGCGCGCGAGTTCATCCACGTAGCGATCCGGCCGCAGCGACGCATCGCCGGAAAAGCGCAGCGCGCCCGCCAGGCCCGGCTTCAACGCGGGCTCGCGCGCTTCGTACGCGGGGCCGTCGAATTCCTCGACCGCCACGCCCAGTTCGCGCAGCAGCGGCACTTCCGCGAGGTCGTGCGCCATCCGCCGCGCATCGCGGAAGATGTAGTCCTCGCCGGCTTCGACGAATTCGCAATCGAGTTGCTTCGCGTGCACCCAGTCGGCGAGCCGCGCGCGCGAATGGTTGAGCAACGCCGACTTCGACCGCGCGCTGGCTTCCCAGTCGCGCACGTTGCAGCGCCCGGCGAAGTGCAGCAGCCACGCCCACAGGCGCGGATCGAAGCGCGGCTTGATGTACAGCGGTGCGTCGGGCTGCAGCATGAAACGCAGCGCGGTGCCGACCATCCCCGGCGAGGCCAGCGGGGGCGCGTGGCTCGGCGTGATCGTGCCGCAGTTGCCGTGCGAGGCCCCGGCGCCGACGTGCGCGGCCTCGATCAGCCGCACGGACCGCCCGGCATCGCGCAGCGCGAGCGCGCAGGCCAGGCCGATCGCCCCGCCCCCGACCACGAGGACATCCACCGGCGTCAGGTTCGGCGTCGATTGCACTGGCTGTGGTTCCCCCTGGATGGCGCGGACCCCGTCGGTCGCCCGCCGCGCAGGATGCCAGCCCGCTTCGCGGCGGGACAGACTTGCGCAAATTGCGTGACGTGAAGCCCGCTTTCACGCGCTCGCCGGCAGCGATGCGACCGCTCATCGACCGCAGGCGACCGTTCGCCGCCAAATTCCGCGGATTGCGCAATGCAGCGTGACTTGCCCCGGCCGGCCCCGCGACGGTCGTGGCCGAAGGCGCCCACAGAGGCGCCTTCGCATGCCACGGCATGCGCGGTTTCCATTCCATTCCTCGGGGGTACTACAGATGCAGTCCACGCCACGCCTGCTGGCCGTCGCCGTCGTCCTCGCGCTGTCCGCCGGCGCCGCCGACGCGGCCAACACCAACCACCCCGCCGTCGGCCGTGCCGTCGGCATGATCGATGGCACCGCCGGAGCGGCCATCCATCGCAACGCGGCCGACGCGTTCGCGGTGAAGGATGTCGTCGTCGACCGCGACGGCACCGAACACGTCCGCTTCGAACGCACCTTCCGCGGCCTGCCCGTGATCGGCGGCGACTTCGTCGTGCATTCGCGCAACGGCCAGTTCAAGTCGGCCAGCCAGTCGCTGAAGTCCTCGGCGCGCCCGGACATGACCGCGCGCATCGGCGGCGACGAAGCCACCATCGTGGCCGGCGCCGACTTCGGCACGGGCTTCGACGGCATGCGCAACGCCACCAAGGTGATCTACGCGCGCAACGTCGCGCCGCGCCTGGCGTACGAAGTGGTCTTCTCCGGCACCAAGCGCGACCAGACGCCGACCGAGATGCATTACTTCGTCGACGCCAACAGCGGCAAGATCCTCGACAAGTGGGACATGGTGCATACCGCCAAGCCGGGCGGCGGCGGTTCGGGCGGCGGCACGCCGGCCGTGGGCACCGCGCGCACGCTGCTGTACGGCAACCTCTCCATCAACACCGCCAGCTCCGGCGGCACGTTCAACATGACCGACACCACGCGCGGCAACGGTGCCACGTACGACGCCAACAACGTCGCCTACACCACGGCCGCCAGCCGCGCGACGCTGTTCACCGACGCCGACAACACCTGGGGCAACAACACCAACGCCGACCGCGCCAGCGCGGCGGGCGATGCGCACTTCGGTGTCGCCACCACGTGGGACTACTACAAGAACACCTTCGGCCGGAACGGCATCTTCAACGACGGCAAGGGCGTGAAGAGCTACGTGCACGTCGGCCGCAGCTGGGGCAACGCGGCGTGGTACGCCAACGCGATGTATTACGGCGACGGCGGCGGCAGCATCCTGCCGCTCGTGGCGATCGACGTGGCGGGCCATGAAATGAGCCACGGCGTGACGCAGGCAACGTCGGGCTTGTCGTACTCGAACGATTCGGGCGGTCTCAACGAAGCCACATCCGACATCTTCGGCACGATGGTGGAGTTCTACGCCAACAACGCCAACGACACCCCGGACTACAAGATCGGCGAAGAGCTGTACGCGTCGAACCCGGGCGAAACCAAGGCGCTGCGCTACATGTTCAAGCCGAGCGCGGCGGACAACGGTGCCTCGTATGACTGCTATCCGGCCGGTGGACTGGGCGGCGTGGATCCGCATTACTCGTCGGGCCCGGCCAACCACTTCTTCTACCTGCTCGCGGAAGGCGCGGTCTCGCCGGCCGGTTTCAGCTACACGGCCTCGCAGCTGGTCTGCAACGGCGACACCGGCGTGACCGGCATCGGCCGCGACGCCGCCCAGCGCATCTGGTATCGCGCGCTCGACCTGTACTTCACCTCGAGCACCACGTATCCGCAGGCGCGCGCCGCCACGTTGCAGGCGGCCACGGATCTCTACGGCAGCGGTTCGGCGCAGTACAACGCCGTCGCGCGTGCGTGGAGCGCGGTGTCGGTGAACTGATCCATCGCGACACGTCGGAACGGAACGGCCCGCGCAAGCGGGCCGTTTTCGTTGGTGCGGATGCGTGCGTTACGCCGGCTGCAACCGCTGCTGCCGCATCGACGGCAAGCGCAGGTAGGTGAAGCTGCGCCACAGCCATTCCATCGGCCCGTAGCGGAAGCGCGACAACCACCAGCGGCTCACCACCAGCTGCACCGCGAACACCACCACGACGAACAACACCTGCCACGCGCGCCCCGTGCCGTAATGGCCGAGCCCGTAGCCGTAGAAGAACAGCGTGCCGACGAGTGACTGCGTGAGGTAATTGGTGAGCGCCATGCGCCCGGCCGGCGCGAACGGCGCCACCCACGCGCGCCAGCGCGAATGGAACAGCAGCACCACGACGCCGACGTACCCCAGGCACGCGGCTAGGTTGCCGAGCAGCGACAAGCCCATCGAGAACTGGAACAACGCGTCGTTCTGACCCGGCAGGTGCGTGGTGGCGATGGCGGCCGCGATCACGCTGATGCCCAGGCCCATCGGCAAGCCGAACAAGGCGAGCTTGCGGAACACATCCAGGTGCGCGCCCGGGTTGGCCATCAGCCCGCTGCGCACGAACCACGCGCCAAGCAGGAACATGCCGGTGACGAAGAACAACGCGAAGCCCACGTCCTGCGACGCCTGCTTCGGGAAATGTTCAACGCGCCACGCCAGCGCTTCGGCGTAGCTGCCCTTCGACATCACGCGCGCTTCGTTGGCGATCTCGTCGACGTGTTCCTTGCGCGCCTTCTGCGTTTCGGCGATGTCCTTGCGCACTTCGGCCTGCTTCGCGGGCGTGGCGGCTTCCGACAGCGCGACGCGATCGCGTTCCGCCTGCGGCACCTGTGGCGACAGCGCGCCGACGACCATCAGGCCCAGGCACGGCACCAGGTACAGCATCAATCCCAGGTTGCGCAGCGCCTTCAGCGGCTGGCGACGCAGCGCCCATGCGCACACGCCCAGCAGCAGCACGGGCACGCCCAGCGCAAGGAACGGTGGCCACGGCAGTTTGGCAACGCCGGCGGCCGTCAATCCGCCTAGCACCGCGCCGCACGCGATGGCGGCGACGCCGATGAACACCATCACCTTCGGCCGCGCGTGGAAGATCACCAGCAGGAACGCCGCGCCGATCGAATACGCAAAGAGGATGTCGCCCGCCCACAACAGGATGTAGTGCAGCGCACCGAACACCGCCAGCGCGAGCGTGCGGCGCACGTAGGGCTTGAAGAAATCGCGCCCGGCGAGTTCGGCGCGCGTGAGCATCACCGCGAAGCCCATGCCGAACAGCAGCGAGAACATCGTCCAGAACTTGCCGCGCACGAACACGTGCACGAACCAGCCCGCCCAGTGATCGATGCCGGTGACGCCGAGCGGCAGGCCCGCGTCGAGGTCGGCGATCGGCCGATTGAAGAACTCGACGTTCATCAGGAAGATGCCGAGCAGCGCGACGCCGCGGATCACGTCGAGCGTCACGATGCGCTCGTTGGCGGCGACCGGCGAGAAGGTGGTGGTCGACATGGACATCTCCGGATGTAGCGGCATTAGCGCACGCGGCGACGCCGTGGATCAGGGCCGGAAGTCATCGGGACAAAAGTGGGACCAGGGCCTGATCCCCGGTCCCTGGTCCCCTGTCCCGAAAAACGAAACGGCCCGCAGATGCAGGCCGTTTCGAATGTCGCTATCGCAGACGCGTATCAGTGCTCGTGGCCACCATCGCCGTGCACGTGGCCGTGCTCGAGCTCTTCCGCGGTGGCTTCGCGCACTTCGACGATGTCGACGTCGAAATGCAGGTCCTTGCCGGCCATCGGGTGGTTGAGGTCGATGTCCACCACGCTCATGCCGACCTTCTGGATCGTCACCGCGCGCGGGCCGAAGTTGGTGTTCAGCACGACCTGCATGCCCGGCTCCAGGCGCTGGTTGCCGAAATGCTTCTTCGGCACGCGCTGGCTCAGGCCTTCGCGCAGTTCGCCGTAGGCATCGGCGGCCACGACGTCGGCGCCGAAGCTGTCGCCGGCTTGTTTGCCTTCCATCGCCTTTTCCAGGCCCGGGATGATGTTGCCGTGGCCGAACAGGATGGCCAGCGGTTCGCGGTCCTTCGAGGTCTCGATGGCCGTTTCGCCATTGGCGTGCGCGGCGGCTTCGTTGACGGCGTAATGGAAACGGACGACGCGGTCTTTCTCGATCTTCATGGGGTTCGGGATTCCGGTGCGGGGCGGCGCGCAGGCCGCGGGCGCTTGTCAGCGCCGGGTGGAAGCGGCCATATTCGGCCGCGATGAAGGCCGCGCATTATCCGGGCAAGCCCACCCTCGCGCCAGCGCGCGGGCTCGCTCCTCTCCTCTTTGTCTCGATCGCACTGCTCGCCGGCTGCGGCGGGGGCGAGGCCGTGCGCCCGTCCGCGCCGTCGCACGCGGTCGCGATGCCCCGCACCTGGCCGGTGGTCACGCCCGACGACCCGGAACGCGCGAACGAAGTCCTGATGCGGGCCATCTCGTTGGTCGGCACGCCCTACCGGTACGGCGGCAATTCGCCCGAGGGCGGGTTCGACTGCAGCGGCCTGGTCGGCTACGTGTTCCGCGACATGGCCCACGTGCAGCTGCCCCGCACCTCGTCCGCCCTGGACGGCATGCAGGGTCCGCGGATCGCACCGGAACGCCTGGCCGCGGCCGACCTGGTCTTCTTCGGCAGCGGCGGGACGGTCAGCCACGTCGGCATCTATGTCGGCGAAGGGCGCTTCGTGCACGCTCCGCGCACCGGCGGCACGGTGCGCCTGGACCACCTCGACGGACCGTGGTGGCGGGACCACTACACCGGCGCCCGACGGGTCCTGCGTTGACCGCATTCATGTGAAAGCGGCTGGATTTGTTAGCGGCCATTTCCCGAAATGTGAGCAGAATCCGGTACTTGTTCACGGCGCCCTAACGGAAATTAAACCTTCACATGGTCTTCAAAGGTTAAGGTCCCCCCGGACTTCGAAACCGTGATGACCAAGTGACGACCCAGCTGACCACAGCACAAGCCGCCACCCGCTTCCTCCGGACGCGTGCTTTCCAACTTCTCTGCTGCGCCGCGCTGTGCGCGACCAGCCTTTCCGCCTTCGCCCAGGACAGCACCTCCGGTGCGCCGGCGGCGATCGCGGGTGGTTCCACCCTCGTGGCCTCCTCGGCGAACGCGTCGGTCCCGTCGACCCGCGTGCGCCCGGTGTTCGGCGACCTCGCCGAAGCCAACGGCCTCGACACCGCCGCCGTCCTCCAGGCCACCAGCAAGACCCCCGGCCTGACCGATCGCATCCAGGGCGTCCTGTCCAAGGCGATGACCCTGCTCGGCACGCCCTATCGCTGGGGCGGCGAATCCGAACAGGGCGGCTTCGACTGCAGCGGCCTGGTCGGTTACGTCTATCGCTCGGTGCTCGGCATGGACCTGCCGCGCGTCTCGCGCCAGATGGCGCAGAGCGGCGAACAGGTCGAGCGCACCGCACTCGTCCCCGGCGACCTGGTGTTCTTCGGCCTGCGCGGTCGCGTCAACCACGTCGGCATCTATGTCGGCGAAGGCCGCTTCCTGCACGCGCCGAGCCGCGGCAAGGTCGTCCGCGTGGACAACCTCGCCAATGCCTACTGGGCCGGCCGCTTCATGCAGGGCCGCCGCGTCGCGATGTAACAGACGCTGCAACGATGTCCGAAGGCCGCCGCAAGGCGGCCTTCTTCGTTCCGGGCTCCGCGCTTATTGCCGGGTTCGCGCACGCGGGCGCATGCTGCGCGGCACCTTGCCGGAGCCCGCATGACCCCCATCGCCTTCGCGGCGCGCGCGTGCGCGCTGTCGCTGCTGTCCACCACGCTCGCTGCGTCCGCGGCCGATCCGAACGCCCTGCTCCCCCAATCGGGCCGCTACGAAACCGACGACAGCTGGCGCCAGCCCGTCGCCCCGTTCCGCATCGCCGACCACACCTGGTACATCGGCACCGCGCGCATTTCCGCGCTGCTGGTCGCCACGCCCGAAGGCGCGATCGTCATCGACGGCGGCCTGCCGCAGGCAAAGGACATGCTGCTCGCGCACATCCGCGCGGCCGGCGTGGATCCGTCCGACGTGCGCTGGTTGCTCACCTCGCACGCGCACGGCGACCACGCGGGCCCCATTGCGGGCCTGAAGCGCGCGACCGGCGCGCAGATCGCCGCCAATGCCGAGACCGCGACGATGCTCGCGCGCGGCGGCACCGACGACATCCACTTCGGCGACGACATCGCCTATCCGCCCGCGCAGGCCGATCGCCTGCTGCAGGACCTGGAAGTCGTGTCGATCGGCGGGATGCGCCTCACCGCGCACTTCACGCCGGGCCACACGCCGGGCAGCACCAGTTGGACGTGGACCGACACGCGCGACGGCAAGCCGCTGCGCATCGCGTATGTCGACAGCGTATCGGCGCCCGGCTACAAGCTCATCGACAATCCGCGCATCCCGCGCATCGTCGAGATGTACAAGGGCACGTTCGCGACGATCCGCGCGTTGCCGTGCGACCTGTTGCTGACGCCGCACGCCGACGCCAGCGGCTGGACGCCGGAAAACACCAAGGCGCCGCATCCACAGCCGATGACGTGCAAGGCGTACGCCGATGCCGCGGAAGCGAAGTTCGACGCCGAGCTTGCGAAGCAGCGCGCCGCTCAGTGATCCGACAGGTGCAGGTGCGCGTGGCTGCGCACCCCGCCGGCCTCCATCACGTATTCCATGTTGACGGCGACCGGCGCGCTTTCGACGAAGCCGAATTGGGCATAGAGATACTTGGCGTCGCCGTCGGCGATCAGCGTGACGTACGCCGACGGCGGCACGTTGCGCTGCAGCCACGCATCCAGCGCCGTCATGACGCGCTTGCCCAGGCCGCGACCCTGCAGTTCCGGCACGATCGCGATGTCCACCACGGTGAAGAAACACCCGTTGTCGCCGATGATGCGGCCCATGCCGACGACCTGCCCGTCGCGCGCCAGGTGCACGCCATACAAGGTGTTCGGCAATGCGCGCGTCGCCGCTTCGCGCGACATCGGATGCATGCCCGCGGCGATGCGCGTGCGCATGTAATCGTCGATGCCGGGGAAACGCTCGACCAACACGATGTCGTCGCTCACGCGCCCTCCTTCGCCTCGTCCAGGCCCACGTTGCTCGACGCGGCGTCGTACACCGCCTGGTCCAGCAACCCGGTTTCCTTCGCGACCAGCACCGGCACCAGCATCTGCCCGGTGACATTGGTCATCGTGCGCATCATGTCGAGCACGCGGTCGATCGCGTAGAGGTAGCCGATGGTTTCCAGCGGCAAGCTCGCCGCGCTCAGCACCACCGTGGCCATGATCACCGCCGTGCCCGGCACGCCCGCGGTGCCGAAGCTGCCGATCACCGACGCGAGCGCGATCGTGAGGTACTGCCCCGTGCTGAGCTCGATGCCCGAGTACTGCGCGATGAACACCGCCGCCAGCGCCGGATAGATCGCGCCGCACCCGTCCATCTTGATCGTCGCGCCCAGCGGCACGGCGAAGGCCGCGTAATCCTTGTCGACGCCGTGGTTGTGCGTGACCGCGCGCAGCGACACCGGCATCGCGGCGAAGCTGCTCGACGCGACGAAGCCCACCTGCATGCCCGGCGCCGCGCCGCGGAAGAACTTCAGCGGATTGAGCCCGTGCGCCAGCAGCAACCCGGTGTACACGACCACGATCTGGATCAGGCACGCCACGTACAGCGCGATCACGAAGTTGCCGAGCGGCAGCAGCTTCTCGAAACCGTACGCGCCCACCAGCCCCGCGATCAGCCCGAACGTGCCGAGCGGCGTGAACTCCAGCACGAAGCGCGTGACCTGGATCATCGTCTCGTTGCATTCGCGCGCCAGCGTGCGCAGCGACGTCACCTTGTCGCCGAGCTTCACGAAGGCGAACCCGATCAGCCCCGCGAAGAAGATCACCTGCAGCACGGTGCCGTTGCTCGGGATGATCACGCTGGTGCCGTCGGCCGTCTTGCCCGCCGCCGTCGCGGACAATGCGCGGAACGGATTCTGCGGCACGATGTTGAACAACACGTCGAGCGGGCCGGGCACGTCCTTCGGGGTGTAATCGGACGCGATCGACAACGCACCGACCCCCAGCCCCGGCTTGATCACCCACCCCACCGCCAGGCCCACGCCGACCGCGAGGATCGCCGTCGCCGCGAACCAGAGGAACGTGCGCCCCGCGAGCGCGGCGATCGATTTCTGTCCGTGCAACGCGCCCACCGCGTTGATCACCGCGAAGAACACCAGCGGGATCGCGATCATCTTGATCAGGTTGACGTACACGTCGCCGAGCGGCTGGAACCAGCGCTCCGCATCCGCGCCGAACAGCCAGCCCGCCAGTGCGCCCAGCGCGAAACCGGCAAGCACGCGCTGCCAGAAGGGAATGCGGAACCACGCCGAGACCAGAGCCATCGCGAAACCAACCGGGGGACGTTCCAGGGCGGAACTCGAGGAAGCGACCTTAGCCGAGGCCGCGTGGGCGCGGCGAGTGCATCTCTGGAACGCTGGTGTGCCAAATGGCGGGGGTCGGGATTCGTGTGGTCGCGCGGGTCTCGTATGATCGGCGGCCCTTGCCCGCGGACCCCGTGATGCGCCCGATCCTGATTGCGTTGTGCACCACGCTGGCCGCCGCTTGCAGCACGACGCCCGTGGCGCGCATCGAGCGCAGCGGCAGCGCCGCACCGGCCACGCCCGCGACGACGCCGCACGCCATCGACGTCCCCGCCATCCAGCGTCCCGCCGGCGAATCCGCCGCCTGGTGGTACCGCGCGGGCGCCGCGCGCGCCGCGGCCAATGGGGCCATGTCGGGCCATGCGCGCAACGTCATCGTGTTCCTCGGCGACGGCATGAGCCTGCCCACCGTCGCCGCCGCGCGCGTGCTCGCGGGCCAGCGCGCGGGGCAGCCGGGCGAAGAGACGTTGCTCGCGTTCGAGGAATTCCCGCACACCGCGCTCAGCCGCACCTACAACACCGATTACCAGACACCCGATTCGGCCGGCACGATGACCGCGATCGCCACCGGCGCGAAGACGCGCCTGGGCGTGATCGGCATCGGGCAAGGCACGAAGCGCGGCCAGTGCCAGGACGTGGCCGCGAACACGCTGTTGAGTTTCCTCGAACTCGGCGAGAGCGCAGGCCTGTCGACCGGCGTGGTCACCACGACGCGCCTCACGCATGCCACGCCGGCGTCGGTGTACGCGCATGGCCCGGATCGCAACTGGGAAGACGACAGCACCTTGCCGGCCGCCGCTGCGGCCGCGGGCTGTCGCGACCTCGCGCGCCAGTTCATCGAAACGCGCTTCGGCGATGGTCCGGAAGTCGCGCTGGCCGGCGGCCGCGCGCGCTTCCTGCCCAACACCGCGGCCGACCCGGAATATCCGCAGCAACACGGCCTGCGCCGCGACGGCCGCGACCTCATCGCCGAATGGACGCGCGCGCATCCCGATGGCCGTTACGTGTGGAGCGCCAGGCAACTTGCCGACGCCGCCGATGCCCCGCGCCTGCTCGGCCTGTTCGAACCCTCGCACATGCATTACGACGCCGATCGCGCGAAGGACGCCGCGGGCGAACCCACGCTCGCCGAACTCACCGCCGCCGCGTTGCGCGTCCTGCAGCGCAACGACAAGGGCTTCGTGTTGCTCGTCGAAGGCGGCCGCATCGACCACGCGCACCACGACGGCAACGCGCGTCGCGCGCTGGAAGACACCGTGGCGTTCTCCGAAGCGGTGCGCACGGCGGCGAAGATGACCTCGGCCGACGACACGCTGATCCTCGTCACCGCCGACCACGCGCACACGATGTATTTCGCGGGCTATCCGCAGCGCGGCAATCCCATCCTCGGCAAGGTGAAAGGCATCAGCGGCGAAGACGCCGGCGCGGGCCCGTGGGCCGTCGACAAGCAAGGCCTGCCGTACACGACGCTCGGTTACGCGAATGGCCCCGGGCATGTCGCACCGACGCCGGGCCATGCGCGACCGGACCTGTCGGACGTCGACACCGAAGCGCTCGATTACCTGCAGGAAGCGCAGGTCCCGATGGGCGCGGAGACGCACGGCGGCGACGATGTCGGTGTGTGGGCGCGCGGTCCGGGGTCGGAGGCGGTGCGCGGCAGCGTCGAGGAAAACGTGCTGTATCACTTCCTCGTGCAGGCCACGCCGGCGTTGCGTGCGCGGTTGTGCGCAGCGGGCACGTGCAACGCAGACGGTGTGCCGGTCGAACTCCCGAAGCCCGAAGACTTCGCCCGCCCCTGAGTCAGCCGATTTCCAGCGCTGTCGCCCGCTCCACGAGCGCGGGCGACAGCCAGCAATGCGACCCCACCTGCGCGAATCCCAGCGCCGCGAAGCGCTTGCGATAGAACGCCGCCGAGCGCTGCTGGAAGTCGTGCTCGTCGCCGATCGCCTGGTCTTCGCGCGCGAAGGTTTCGAGGAACGCCACGCCGCCGCACAATTCGGCGAGACCCGGCAAGCCGCGATCCAGTTCCTTCACCGACAGGTAATGCAGCACGTCGCTGCACACCAGCAGGTCGACCGGCGCGCACGGGCGCAACATGTCGAAGTCGCCGAACTTCGCCAGCCGCAGGTTGCGCGCGCGCCCGTAGCGCGCGATCGCGTACTCGCTGGCATCGAAGCCCAGGTACGTTGCGTCGGGCCGCAGCTTGCGCAGCGGCGCGCGCCACGCGCCTTCGCCGCAGCCGACATCCAGCACCGTGCGGATCGGGCGTTCGAGGTGGTACTCGGCCACCGACACCGCCAGTGCCACCTTGCGCGCGAGGCGTGCGCGGTCGCCGATGCCGCCGTTTCGGTACCAAAGGTCGAAGTAAGCCTGGTCGTATCGTTTCTGCATCGTGCGATGCTATCGCGCATTCGCCCCGACCGAGCCACGCCATGGCCTACTTCTGGACCAAGACCGCCCACCTCGTGTTCGTGATGGCCTGGATGGGCGGCGTGTTCTACCTGCCGCGCATCCTCGTCAACCTCGCCGAAGCCGGCGACGTGCCCGCGGTGCGCGACCGCCTGGTGCTCATGGGCCGGCGCCTGTATCGCTTCGGCCACGTGATGTTCGGGCTCGCCTTCGCGTTCGGGCTGGCGTTGTGGTTCGGCTTCCACATGTCGGGCGGCTGGCTGCACGCCAAGTTGTTGCTCGTTGCGTTGATGCTCGTGCACTACACCATCGCGGGCCGCTGGCTGAAGGGCGTGGAACGCGGGCGTCCGTTGCCGTCTTCGCGCGCGCTGCGCTGGTTCAACGAGCTGCCGGTGTTGCTCCTGGTCGGCATCGTGTTCCTGGTGCTGGCGAAACCGTTCTGATTCCGCCAGCACCCACGTGCGTCAGGCGAACTGCGCGCTCTTGACCAGCAGGTTCTTCGCGATCGCGCCGTGCATCCTGCCGATGCCGCGCGCCAGGTGCAGCGTGCCGAACAGCAGCGCCACGCCGGCGATGAACACGAGCGGCATCTGCCACGGGTGCAACCAGTCGCCGCCCACGTCCCAGTGGTCGATGTACCAGTTGTCGAACGCGCCGAACCCGAGCAGCAGGGGCACCGCGATGCAGGCCAGCGCCGTGCTCAGCAGGGTCACGATCAGCGTGAAGTACGTGATGCCCAGCGGCAGCATCGCGAACATGTAGAGCAGCGTGGACCACGTGCGCGGGTCGGTGAACATGTCCTTGATGCCTTCCCACACGGTGCGCCCGCGCGCCGAGTACAGCGGGCGGCGCGGCATGCGTTCGCCCAGCATCACTTCGACGATGCGGCCTTCCACCAGCGACAGCACGCGCACCGAGCCGAGGAACAGCACGGCGAACGGGATGCCGATGATCAGCACCGCCAGGCCCACCGACAGCGAGATGCCCGTCGTGACCCAGGTGAAATAGAACGTGCCGGTCGCCAGCGCGAGCACCGAGTAGAACAACGCGCCGTACGTGCGCGGATCGGCGGCGACGCCGAAGAACCGGCCGAGCGCGGTCTCGCGGCGCACGGGCTGCGGCGGACGCAGCGCGCTCTGCACTTTCACTTCGGTGTCGCGATAGATGTCGGCGACTTCGTTCGGCGCGCCGTAGCTGCCGGCGACCGACGCGATCACTTCGGCTTCCGTGCGCGACGGGTTTTCCGCGAGTTCGGCGCGCAGGTATTCCTCCGCGTCGTACAGCGCGTCCTGCACCAGCGCAGGATCCGCACCCGCGAGCGCGGCGCGCAGCTGGTCGAGGTATTCGGGGATGGAATGCGGGAGCGCGGCGTTCATGGAAGGAGTCCTTCGAGCACGGAATCGACGGAGGTGCGGGTGGCGCGCCAGGCGGCGGCCCATTCGGTGAGGGCGGTGCGGCCGTCCGCGGTGATGCCGTAGTAGCGGCGCGGCGGGCCGCTGACGGAGGGTTCGACGTGGCTTTGCAGGAACCCCGCCGATTCCAGGTTGCGCAGCACCGGGTACAGCGCGCTCTGCTTGCCGCTCAGCACGCCCTCCCCGCTGCGCTCGAGGGTCTTGGCGATCTGGTAGCCGTACATCGGGCCGGGGGACGCCGCCAGCACCGCGAGCAGCGCCAGCGACACCGTGCCGGCGCTCAGCTCGCGCTGGAACTTGCGGAGGGATTGGTCGAGGAGGTCGCGGTCCATGGGGGTGGGTCCACTAGGTTGAAGTGGAGACTAGTGGTCAATTCGGTATAGCGGATGTGCCGGTAGTCATGACTGCGCACTTCCGCATGCGGGGCCCCTCGGTAGACTCGGCCGCATCCTTCGAATGGAGTCGCCGCATGCGCTGCAAGCCCCTGGCCTTCGCCTTGTCGCTGTCCCTCGCCATCGGCACGGTCTCCGCCGCCGAACCCGCGAAGCCCGCCAAGGTGCCGTCGATGCAGGAGATCCTCGACGCCTCCCCGGCCAGCGACTGGCGCACGCTCGACCCCGACCGCACGCTCTATCTCCAGTTGCCCACCGGCCGCGTCGTGATCGAACTGGCGAAGGCCTTCGCCCCCAACCACGTCGCCAACATCAGCACGCTCGCGACGGAGAAATACTGGGACGGCCTGTCCGTCATCCGTTCGCAGGACAACTACGTCGTGCAATGGGGCGATCCCACCGACGACGACAAGTCGCAGCAGAAGAAGCCGATCGGCTCGGCGAAACCACACCTGCCCGCCGAGTTCGAACGCAAGGCCACGGGCCTGCCCTTCGTGCAATTGAAGGATTCCGATGGCTGGGCGCCGCAGGTCGGGTTCGTCGATGGCTTCCCCGCCGCGCGCGATCCGAAGACCGACACCGCCTGGCTCACGCATTGCTACGGCATGGTGGGCGCAGGCCGCGACGTCGCCGCCGACAGCAGCGACGGCACCTCGTTGTACGTCGTGACGGGCCAGTCGCCGCGCATGCTCGATCGCAACATCACGCTGGTGGGGCGCGTCGTGCAGGGCATCGAGTTGCTCAGCGTGCTGCCGCGCGGCACCGGGCCGCTGGGCTTCTACGAGAAGCCGGAACAGTACGTGCCGATCGTGTCCTCCAGGCTGGCGCGCGACGTGCCGGAAAAGGACCGCACGCAACTGCAGTTGCTGCGCACGGACAGCAAGACGTTCGCGACCATCGTCGAGTCGCGCCGCAACCGCCGCGACGACTGGTACAAGCGCCCCGCCGGCCACATCGACCTGTGCAACGTACCGCTCCCGGTGCGCACGCCGAAGTCGTGAGGGCGCGGGCCATCACGCCCGCTTAGCTTTCCGCTGCCTAGCCTCGCGGCATCTTCCGCTTTCGAGATGCCGCGATGCCCAACCTGCGACTGCGTATCACCGGTAGCGACGACGATGCGCGCGCGATCATCAACCTGCTGCAAAGCCTGGACGGCATCGAACACGTGGAAGAGGTCGCCGACCTCATGCCGCACATGGACGACGCCGATTCCAGCTCGGCCGGGTTGAGCGAACTGCATTCGGGCGGCGACGTGCACGAGGTGGAGATCGAAGCGCCCAACGACTCGACCGCCCGCAAGGTGCGCGAGACGGTGGAAGCGCTGGCGTTCGACCTGGACGTGCTGGCGGAATTCAGCAGCGACGACGACTGAAGTTCAGGGCACCGTCTTCAATGCCGCCACGATCGGCGGCTCCAGCGCCTGCAATTGCGGATCGGTGCTCTGGTCTGCTTCCAGGTACAGGCCGGTGAGGAACGCGAGCAGGTCGTGGCGTTTCGCCAGCCAGCCCGCGTCGAGATAGCGCTTCTCTTCCGCACCCAGGCGCGGCGCGAACGCGGACAGCCACGTTTCCCATTCGGCCGGCGTCAGCAATCCGCGATGCGCGATCGCGAGCACGGGCCTTCCGAGGCGTCCCGGTTCGCCGAACACGTACGCATGCGTCGCCGGTGGCACGACCTGCGACGACACGCCTTCGAGGATGCGGTCCGCCTGCTTGCGATCCAGCGCCGGATTGAGCGCGAGCTGCAGCAGCCAGTCGCTGCCGTGCGCGACGCCGTGGCGCCAGCCTTCCTTCTCGTCGAAGCCGCGATAGTCGGTGACCGACGGCATGAAGCGCACCGCAGCATCGATCATCGCGTTGCGTTCTTCCGGCGTCATCCACGGCGCGATGCGATCGGTGCGCGCGACTTCCGACAACACGAGCGCGGCGAACGGACGGCGGAAGCCTTCGGGATCATCGCCCTGCAACGCGACGTACAACTTGTCGCGCAGGCTGCGCAGGCCGGCGGCATCGATCTCCTTCGCACGCATCCAATGCGCGAGCGCTTCGTACGCCACGCCATCGCGGATCGCAGGATCGGGGTCGCCGAGGCAATCGACGAGGCCTTCGGCCAGCGCCTGTCGCGCCGCAGCATCGGGCAGCGTGAACTGCAGGGCCTTCAACGCGAGCAACGACTCCTTCGTCTGGCCCTCGGGCGGACACGCGGCCTGGGCCGGTATGGCCACCAACGCGAGCGCAATCAACGAAACGGCAGCGAACGAACGAAGCATGCGTGCGATTCCTCCCCGGGGACGCCGCAGCCTACCGCAGGCCCATGCGCGCCGGCGCGTGCCCGCTTATGCTCGGCGCCTCTTTGCCCGGGAATCCGACCGATGCGCCTGCCGCCCAAACGCCCGACCCTGCAAACCCTGTGCGCCGCCGCCCTGCTCGCCGCCACGCTCGCCGCGTGCCAGGGCCAGGCGCCCACCGCGCCGACCGCCAACGCACCGGCCGCCACCGCGTCCACCGCGCAGGCCGATGCGAAGTTCGCCGATCTCTCCAAGCGTTGGCTCGATGGCTGGTTCGCGCTCAATCCGGTCACCGCCACGCAAGTGGGCGACCATCGCTTCGACGACAAGGTCGATGACCTGAGCGCCGAAGGCCGCAAGCGCGTGGTCGATTTCAGCAAGGGCATGCTCGCCGAACTCGATGCGATCGATGCGAAGACGCTGTCGCGCGAAAACCAGGTCGACGCGCTGCTGCTGCGCAACCAGCTGAAGTCCGACATCTGGGGCATGGAGACGCAGCAGTCGTGGGCGTGGGATCCGCAGGTCTACAACAGCCTCGCCGGCGGCGCGATCTACAGCCTGATGGCGCGCGAGTTCGCGCCAATGCCCGAACGCCTCAAGCACGCCACGCTGCGCATGCAGCAGATCCCCGCGATCTTCGCGCAGATGCGCGCCAACCTGGATCCCGCGCGCGTGCCGGCCATCCATGCCGAGACCGTGTCGAAGCAGAACGCCGGCGTGCTGAGCCTGGTCGATACCTTCATCACGCCGAACGCCGGCCAGTTGCAGGGCGAAGACCGCAAGGCGCTGGATGCCGCGGTCGAAGGCCTGAAGAAAGCCGTCGCGGAGAATCAAACCTGGCTCGACAAGACGCTGGTCCCGAATGCGAAGGGCGACTTCCGCATCGGCGCCAAGCTGTACGACGAAAAGCTGCAGATGGCGCTGATGTCCTCGCTGACGCGCGCCGACATCAAGCAGCGCGCCGAGTCGGAGATGACGCGCGTGCGCAATGAGATGTACGGCATCGCGCAGACCGTGCTGAAGGACAAGCCGAACGCGCCCGCCCTGCCCGCGCAGCCGAGCGAAGACCAGAAGCAGAAGGCGATCGAAGCCGCGCTGGAACTCGCGTACGCCGATCGTCCGAAACGCGAGGACGTCGTCGAGGCCGCGAAGGCCGCGCTCGCGCAGGCCACCGCGTTCACGCGCGAGAAGGACCTGGTCACCGTGCCGACCACGCCGGTAAAGGTGATCCTGATGCCGGAATTCCAGCGCGGCGTGTCGGTCGCGTACTGCGATTCGCCCGGCCCGCTCGACAAGGGCCTCGACACCTACTACGCCATCTCGCCGATCCCGGACGACTGGTCGCAGGCGCAGGTCGACTCGTTCCTGCGCGAATACAACTCGCGCATGATCCATCTGCTGTCCATCCACGAGGCGATGCCGGGCCATTACCTGGAAGGCGCGCATTCGGCGGAGAACAAGTCGACGCTGCGCGCGGTGCTGCGTTCCGGCCTGTTCGCCGAAGGCTGGGCCGTCTACACCGAAGACCTGATGGCCGATGCGGGCTACATGAACAACGATCCGCTGTTCCGCCTGGTGCAGCTGAAGTTCTACCTGCGCACCATCGCCAACGCGATCCTCGACCAAGGCGTGCATGTCGACAACTGGACGCACGAGCAGGCCATGGACCTGATGACGCGCCTGGCGTTCCAGCAGGAGCGCGAAGCCGAGGGCAAGTGGACGCGCGCGCGCCTGACGTCCGCGCAGCTGCCGACGTACTTCGTCGGCGTGCAGGAACACTTCGACATGCGCAAGGCCGTGGAAGCGAAGGAAGGCGACAAGTTCAACCTCAAGGCCTACCACGACAAGGTGCTGTCGTACGGCGCGCCGCCGGTGCGCTTCGTGCGCGAGCTGATGCTGGACGAACCGATCCAGTAAGCGCGATCGCCCGCGTCTACTCGAAGGACGGGGAGACGCCGGCGAGTTCGATGATCCACTTCGGCGTGCGCGGCTCGCCGAAGTAGAAACTGTCCGGGCGGCCTTCGGTCTTGGCCCAGCGATGGATCCAGCTGGTGCCGAGGGCGCCGGTGTAGGTGTCGGGCCGCTGGTACGCGGGATCGCGCGTCGCCTCGGCCAGCGTGACGAACCGATAGCCCCGTGCGCGGAGCGCTGCGACCAGCGTGGTGCAGGTGTCGGCGTTGAGTTCGTTGGCGTGCACCAGCAACACCTGCGGCACCTCGTACCCGAGCAGGTCGACCGACCGCTGCTCGTAGTACACGAACTTGGCCTGCATGTAGGCGATGTAGTCCGCGCGCAAGCGTTGCAGCGTGTCCTCCGGCGCGTGCGCGGCGATCGCGTTGCGATAGGCCAGCGCGAACACCCACTCCGAACTGTTCACCGTCACCGGTGCGACGCGATAGCCGTGCTTCGCGAGGAACGCGTCCACGTCGTGCTTCGCTTCGAGTGTGGCGCCCGTGCGCAGGAGCGGATAGCGGAACCATTCCAGCTTCAGGCCGCGCTTGGCGAGCATCGGCCGCAGCAGGCGTTCGCCATCCAGGATGTCGTGCTTGAACCGGCGCGGGCCGACGGCGTTGAGGTCGCTGTGCCAGCGCGTGTGGTTGCCGAGCGCGAAGCCGGCGTCGAGCCAGTCCTTCAGCATGCGCACGCGCTCGGGCCGCAGCGTGTTGTCCGAATACAGCAGGCCTTCGTTGACGAAGCCGATGACCGGGATGTCGGCCTGCCTGAGCGCGGCGATCAGGCGCGCGTGCTCGGCGGCCATGTCCGCGGGCGGCGCGTTGCGCAACATCACCCACGGCACGTCGTCGAAGGTGATGGCGATGCGGCGATCGACGGTGGGCGCCGGAACGGCCGGGACCGGATCGCCCGCCCACGCAGGGAACACCGCCAGCGCAGCCCACAACACGCTGGCGATGAAGCGACCCACCCGGGCACTCCGCACGTGCTACTGCTTCTCGACCGGCACCAGCCGCAGGTCCTGGAAATCGAAGCTGAAATCCGTCAGCGGCGAAATCGGCTCCATCCGCGCTTCGCGGATCTTGCCGTCCGGCGTCAGCGCGAAATTGAGGAAGGCATCGGCGTTCAACCAGCGCTGGCGCCAGCGGATGACGAACGTGTCGTGCTGCCACGGTTCGATGTCGCCGACGAGGTCCGGCGTCTTCGTGAAGCGCACCACCAGCTTGCCGCCTTCGTTCGCGATCGCGATGTCGCCGTACCACGGATCGCGATACGTGCCGGCATACGACGCCAGCGGCAACGACGGCGGCGCATTCGACGCGCGCGCGGCGAGGTGCTTCTGCCAATCGGCGTCCGCGTTGTCCTGCGACTTCGCGAAGGCCTTCGCGTAACCGGCGAGCCAATCGGTCTTCGGCGCATCGAGCATCAGGTCGAGCGCCTGCATCGTCACGGCGTTGAACGCTACGCCGACTTCCTGGCTGGTCAACACGATCACGCCGATGTTCCTGTCCGGCACCAGCGTCAGGCGCGACACCATGCCCGGCCAGCCGCCGGTGTGCCACACGAGCTTGTTGCCGCGGTAATCCGACAGCTGCCAGCCTTCGCCGTAGCCGAGGAAGTTGGGCTTCGCCGCGCGCAGTTCCGGCACCGACGGTTCGCTGACGGGGATCGGCGTGACGATCGACCACATCCCCTGCTGGCGCTTCGCGCTGAACAGGCGCTGCTCCTTGCCCTGCGCGTCGGTGTACACGCCGCCGGCGAGCTGCATGCGCATCCACTTGCTCATGTCGTGCACGCTGGAATAGATGCCGCCGGCGCCCGACACGTTGCCCCACGTCATCCGCGGCGCGGGCTGCAGGTCCTTGAAATCGGCCTTGGCGTAACCGGTGGCGACGTTGTCGTTCTTCGTCAGGCGATCGCTGTTGAAGCGCGTCTCGTCCATGCCCAGCGGCTTGAAGATGCGCGTGCGCAGGAACTGTTCGTACGACATCCCGCTCGCCTGCTCCACCACCAGCTGCGCCACGCCGAACAGGATGTTGTCGTAGGCGTACTGGTTGCGGAACGCCCCGCCCAGCGGCACGTCCTTCAGGCGATGCGCGACTTCTTCCGTCGTGTACGTGGTGGTCGGCCAGTACAGCAGGTCGCCGGCGCCGAGCGTCAGGCCGCTGCGATGCGCGAGCAGGTCCTTGATGCGCATCTCGCGCGTGACGTAGGGATCGCTCATGCGGAACCACGGCAGGTGGTCGATCACGCGATCGTCGAGCGAGAGCTTGCCTTCGTCGGCGAGCATCGACAGCGACGCGGCGGTGAAGGCCTTGGTGTTCGACGCGATGGCGAACAGCGTGTGCTCGTCGATCTGTTGCGGCTTGCCGACTTCGCGCGGGCCGCAGCCGCGCTCGAACACGATGCGGCCGTCCTGCACGATCGCCACCGCGATGCCCGGCACGTCGAACTGCTTGCGCACGGCGTTGACGTAGTCGTCGAAGCCGGCAAGGCGCGCGTCCTGCGCCGTCGCGGCGGCGGCAGGCGCGGCCTGCGCATGCGCGGCGACGGGCGAGAGCAGCGCGCAGGCCAGCGCGAAGGACAAGGCGGTGCGGATCATGGCGGCGTTCCCCTGGAGACCGAGGCGCCGAGTATCGCGGGCCCGTGCACGCCGCGTCGATGCCCCGCACGTCATGCCGCGCTACGCTGCGCCCATGGCCCGCGCCAAAGCCCCCGAAGCCGACCTCGGCACCGCGACCGCCCCCGGCGCGATCGACGGCATCCGCGTGGGCGTGGGTGGCTGGACCTTCGCCCCCTGGCGCGAAACCTTCTATCCCGAAGGCCTGGTGCAGCGCCGCGAGCTCGAGTACGCCAGCCGGAAGCTCAGCGCCATCGAGGTGAATGGCACCTACTACAGCGCGCAGAAGCCCGACACCTACGCCCGCTGGCGCGACGAGACGCCGCCGGGCTTCGTCTTCACGGCCAAGGCGCCGATGCGCATCGTGCAGGCCAAGGTGCTGGCCAACACGGCGGGCCAGGTCGATGCCTTCGTCGATGGGCTGTCGACCATGGGCGAGAAGCTCGGCGCGATCCTGTGGCAGTTCGAACGCAAGCTCGATCGCGAGGACTTCGCGGCGTTCGTCGATCGCTTGCCGGTCGAAGCCGGTGGCCGGCGATTGCGGCACGCGCTGGAAGTGCGCGATGCCGAGAGTGTCGATGCAACGCTCGTCGCACTCGCGCGCAAGAAGAACGCCGCGCTCGTCTACACCGATTCGGAGGAATGGCCGTCGTTCGCCGACGTGACCGCCGATTTCGTCTATGCCCGCCTGATGCGCGCACGCAGCGCGATCAAGACCGGTTACACCGGCCCGGAGTTGAAGGCGTGGGCCGAACGCGCCCGCACGTGGGCGCAGGGCGGCGAACCCGCGAAACTCCCGCGCCTCACCGGCGACGCACCGAAGCTGCCGCATCGCGACGTCTTCGTGTTCTTCATCAACGCGGACAAGGAACGCAATCCCGCCGCGGCGACGACGTTGATCGACCTGTTGCGCAAGCCGGCCTGAGGCCCCGCCCGTCCCCGTTTGCATTTGGCGACGATCGCCGGCCCAATGCGGTCTGCCGGTGACAAGGGGATGGATCCGACGTGGAAAGCCTGATCGTGCTGCTGCTCCTGGCCGTCCTTGCCGTGCCGGTGCTGCTGATCGTTGCGCTGCTGTCCCTGCGCGAACTGCGGGGCCGCGTCGGCACGCTGGAACGCGACCTGGCGCAACTGCGTGCCGAAGGCGCGATGCCTGCGACCGCGACCGCGCCCGCGGCGCGACCGCGCGCCGAAGCCGTCGCGCCGGCACCGCCCCCGCCGCGCCCCGCGCCGGTCCCGCCGCAACCCGTCGCGCCGACGCAGGCCGCACCGCCGCAGCCCGCTCCGCAAGCCACACCCGCGCCCGTGCCCCTGCGCGTCCCGAGCCCGCACGTGCGCGAACCGCGTCCGCCCGGCCTCCCCGAACGCGCGATCGAATACATCAAACACTGGTTCACCGTCGGCAACGTGCCGGTCAAGGTCGGCATCCTCGTGCTGTTCGCGGGCGTGGCGGCGTTGCTGAAGTTCGCGGCCGACCAGGGCTGGCTGCACGCGCCCATCGAAGTGCGACTGGCCGGCATCGCCGCGGCCGCGCTCGCGGCGCTCGTGTTCGCGTGGTGCCAGCGCGAACGCAACCGCATCTTCGCGTTGAGCCTGCAGGGCGGCGCGATCGGCATCCTGCTGATGACGGTGTTCGCGGCGTTCAAGTTGTACGGCCTGATGCCGGCGGGCGTCGCGTTCGGGTTGAGCGTCGTGCTGATCGCGGGCGCCGGCATGCTCGCGGTATTGCAGGATGCGAAGGCGCTGGCGTTCTTCGCCGTACTCGCCGGTTTCCTCGCGCCGATCTGGCTGTCCACCAACAGCGGCAACCACGTCGCGTTGTTCTCGTACTACGCGGTGCTCAACGCGGCGATCTTCGCGATCGCGTGGTGGAAGGCGTGGCGCGTGCTCAACCTGCTCGGGTTCGTGTTCACCTTCGGCATCGGCACGGCGTGGGGCGTGCTGCAGTACAACCCGGACAAGTTCGCGACGACCGAACCCTTCCTCGTGCTGTTCTTCGCGTTCTATCTCTTCATCCCGCTGTTGTTCGCGCGCAAGCGGCCCGAGGGACGGCGCGACTTCATCGACGGATGCCTGGTGTTCGGCACGCCGCTGGTCGCGTTCGCATTGCAGGCCGGGTTGCTGCGCGGCGATCGCATGCCGCTCGCGTTCTGTGCACTGGGGCTCGCGGTGATCTACGCGGTGCTCGGGGCGCTGTTGCGGCGTCGCGGTGGCTACGCGATGTTGTCGGACGCGTACGTGCTGCTGGCCGCGGGCTTCGCCACGCTGGCGGTGCCGCTGGCCTTGTCGGCGCGCGCAACCGCCAGCGTGTTCGCGCTGGAAGGCGCGGGCCTCGTGTGGCTCGGCGTGCGGCAGTCGCGGCGCTGGCCGGAATGGTCGGGCCTCGCGTTGCAGGCGCTCGCGGCGTTCGCGTTCCTCGATGCGGGCAACTATCGCGGGCCCAGTGACGCACCGATCGCCAATGCGATCTTCATGAGCGCGCTGATGATCTGCGCCGGTGCGCTCGCGTCGGCGTGGGTGTATCGCAACGCCGGGCGTCGGGTGTCGGGCGCGCTGGCCTACGCGTGGGGACTGGCGTGGTGGGTCGGCAACGCCTTGCTGGAAATCGATGCGTTCGTCGCGTCCGTCGCACGCGCGGATGCGTGGCTCGCGTTCACCGCGCTCACCGGCTGGCTCGCGGCGGAAGTGCATCGCCGGCGCCCCGCCAGCGGCCTTGCGGGCACCACGCTCGCGGCGTTGGCTGTCGCGGCACCCATCGCGCTCGCGCAGGCCGATGCGCACCAGCAACCCTTCGCGGGCTACGGCCTGTGGGCCTGGGTGCTGTTCGCGGTGCTCGGCGTGCGCAGCCTCGTCTGCCTGCGCGAAGGCGAACATCGCGTCGCCGCGTGGGCGCAATTCGCGTGGTGGCTGGTGTGGCCGTTCGCGTTGTCGCTGGGCGTGTCGTGGCTGGGCGAACGCTTCCAGCTCGCCGACGGCTGGCGCATCGCGGGTGTCGCGCTGCCCTGGCTGGCGATCGCCGCGATCGGCATGTTCCGGTGGCCGTGGCTGTCGGCGCCGATGCACGAACGCTTCGATCGCCTGCGCATGACGTTGCAGGCCACGTTCTTCGCGATCCTCGGCGTGGGCTTCCTGCTGACGCTCGTCGAAGCCGGCGGCAGTGCGCCGCTGCCGTGGATTCCCGTCGCCAATCCGATGGAACTCGCGCAGCTCGCCGCGCTGGTGCTCGCGGCCCGCTGGGCGTATTCGACGCAAGCGCCGCAAGCGGTGCAGGCGCAGCGCGTGCCGATGGTGTCGGTGCTGGGCTTCGTCTACATCACGTCGGTCGTGCTGCACGCCGTGCATCACTGGGGCGGCATCGCCTGGAACGACGGCCTCATCGGAACGAGCCTGGCGCAGACCAGCCTCACCGTCGTGTGGAGCATCCTCGGTGTCGTCGGCTGGGTGCTCGGTTCGCGCCGCGGGCAACGCGTATTGTGGCTCGCAGGCGCGGTGCTGATGGCGGTGGTGCTGGTGAAGCTGGTGATCGTGGATCGCAGCAACCTCGGCAACGCGCTCGGCATCGCGTCGTTCATCGCGTTCGGCCTGTTGTGCACGGTCGTCGGTTACCTCGCCCCCGCACCGCCGCGTGCGCCCGTTCCGGAAGGCTCCGCATGAAACGCATCGCCTGGTATTCCCTGGCCTGGTCGTGCCTGCTGCCCGTCCTCGCCTGCGCCGCAACGCGCGACGACTACGTGCGGCAGTGGCCCGTCTCCGCGCCGGGCGATGGCGGCGCGTATCGCGTGGTGCTGGATCGCGCGGTGTATCGCACGATCGCAACGCCATCCTTGCGCGACGTGACCGTGGTCGATGCGGACGGGCAACCGGTGGCGGCCGATGTGTTCGGCCCCGATGCGCCGCTCGCCGAACCGCCGCGGCGCATCGATGTGCCGTGGTTCGCGTTGCAGCCGCGCAAGGGAGAAGGCGCGGCGTCGCTGGCCTTGATCGCCGAACGCGATACGTCCGGCCGCATCCTGTCGCTGCATGCGCAGACGGGCGTGGCGCAGGACGAAGGCGGCGCGCGCGCGTTCCTGTTCGACCTGAGCCAGGCACCGCCGGGCGTGGATGCGCTCGAACTCGATTGGCCGCAGGGCGCGGCGATCGATGCCGCGTATCGCGTCGAAGCGAGCGACGACCTGGAGGACTGGCGCACGATTTCCCCGCGCGTGCAGTTGCTCGCGCTGCAACAAGGCAGTCGCCGTCTGGAAAAACACACGATCGAGTTGCGCGAAGCGAGCCGCTACCTGCGCCTGGTGCCGCTCGACGATGCGCCCGCGCTGCCGTTGCAGCACGCGAAGGCCCGCCTGTCCTCGCAAGCCGTCGACACGCCGCTGCAGTGGGAAATGCTGCAGGGCCGCATGGTGCGCGAGAACGACGCGACGACGTTCGTCTACACGCTCGACGGCCGCTTCCCGATCGAACGCGCGGACGTGCAGGGCGTGGGCAACGTGGCGGTGGAATGGCGACTGGAAAGCCGCGACGACGACGGCGCGTGGCGCTGGCGCGCGGGCCCGTGGGTCGCGTATCGCGTGGGCACCGCGGGCCGCACGAGTGCGTCGCCGCCGACGTCGGTGCTCGATGCGCCCGTGCGCGACCGGCAGTGGCGCCTCACCGCGACGAGCGGCGCGCCGGCGCACGCGCCGGCATTGCGGCTGGGCTACCGACCGGAAGTCATCGTGTTCCTCGCGCAGGGACGTGCACCGTATGCGCTCGTTGCCGGCAGCGCGGTGGCCGCGCGCACCGATGCGCCGTTGCCGCGCTTGCTGCAAGCCTTGCGCGCCGAACGTGGCGACGGCTGGCATCCGGCGGATGCGACGCTCGGTGCGCCGGTGGAACTCGCCGGCGCCAGCGCGCTGCAACGCCCGACGACGCCGCGCGACTGGAAGCAGTGGTTGCTGTGGGCGTTGCTGATCGGTGGCGCGGTGCTGGTCGCCGGGTTCGCGGTCAGCCTGCTGCGCAAGCCGCCCGAGGCGCGCTGATCACTTCGCGCGCTGGCTGAAGGCCACGCTGCCGACGATGAGCAGGCCGGCGACGACCATCGTCCCGGTCACCGCTTCGCCGAGCAGCATCCACGCCCACGCCACGCCGAACAGCGGCACGAGGTACGTCACCGTCGACGCACGGCCCGCGCCGACGCGCGCGATCAGCCGGTAATACATGACGAACGCGATGCCGGTGCACAACACGCCGAGCATCCCGGTGGCGAGCCAGGCCTGCATCGGAATCGCATGCGACGGCCACTGCGCGATCGCGAACGGCAGCAGCAGCAACGTCGAGGTGCCGAGCGTCGCCGCAGCGACCGCCGCCGGGGGCAAGCCGGTGAGATGGCGACGCACGAGATTCAACCCGATGCCGTAGAGGAACGCCGCACTCGCACCGGCGGCGACGGCCCAGCCGACGCTCGCACCCGCGGTCTTGCCGCTGGCGAGCACGATCACGCCCGCGAAGCCCACGACCAGCGCGATCGATCGCCGCAGGCTGATGCGTTCGCCGAAGAACAGGAACCCGACCAGCGCGGTGAACAACACCGTCATCGAATTGCAGATCGCGCCGATGCCCGCCGGCGCACGCTGCGCGGCCCAGGCGAACAGCACGAACGGCACCGCCGAATTGATCGCGCCGATCAGCGCGAGCTTCGGCCACAGTTTCAGCGGGAACTGCGCGCGATGCCGGAACAGGAACGGCAGCAGCACCGCGCAGCCGAGCGCGAGGCGCACATCGACCAGCGGCGCGGCGCCGAACACCGGCGCGGCCATGCGCATGAAGAGGAAAGAGGCGCCCCAGATGGCACCGAGCACCACGATCTCGACGGGCGTGACCCAGCTTCGGGCCCCGCTCGCGACGGGGAGGGGAGACGCGGCAACGGTGTTCATCCGGGGCAGCCTGTAATCCGACGCGTGTCGGAGGTGCCATTGTCCGGGACGCGCAGAGCGTGACAAGCGCATACTTTCCGGGTCAGCCACAAGCCAGATTTGAGGCTCGCCATGGTCCTTCGCCCCGATTGGCTCCCGGCCCTCTCCGCCTTCGAGTCGGCGGCCCGGCACCAGAACTTCGCGCACGCCGCCGAGGAACTGAACCTCACCGCCAGCGCCGTGAGCCACCACGTGCGCAAGCTGGAGTCGCGCCTGGGCGTGGCCCTGTTCCAGCGCCACGCGCGCGGGGTCACGCTGACCAGCGAAGGCCGGCGCCTCGCCGATGCGTCCGGCAGCGCGCTCGCCGACATGGAAGGCGTGCTGCACACGCTGGGCGGCGAACGCGACGACACGCACCGCGTGCGCATCACCACGCTGCATTCGCTGGCCTACACGTGGCTGATCCCGCGGCTGCATGCCTTCACCGATGCGCATCCGGAGATCCGCCTGTCCTTCGACACCGAGACCGCGCTGGCGCGCTTCGATGAAGGCGGGCCGGACCTCGGCATCCGCCACGGGCCCGGGCACTGGCCGGGGCTGACGGGCCACGCGTTGATGGACGAAACCTTGTTCCCGGTGGCCTCGCCACGCATGCCCGGTTTCGACGCGATCCGCACGCCGGCCGACATCGCGCGCGTGCCGCTGATCCTGGATCACGCGCGACAAGGCTGGCTCGATTGGTTCCGTGCCGCCGACGTGCATAACGTTCGGCTGGACGAGCGCCACAGCTTCAGCGATACGACCGATGCGTTGAATGCGGCGGTGTTCGGGATCGGCGCGGCGCTGGCGCGCGAACGCGTGGTCGTGCCGTATCTCGCGGATGGCCGGTTGGTGCCGTTGCCGGGGCCACGATTGCCCGCGCGCTGGGGCTACCACGTGGTCTATCCGGCGCATCGCCGGTTGCGGCCCGCGGCGCAGGCCTTCGTCGACTGGGTGTTGTCGGTCAGCGCCGCCTAGCCGCGTCGCTCCGCCGCTTGCGCACCCGCCCGACGGGTTTCCGCAACGCGGCCTCGTGAGCCCGGCGGGCCCAGGGGAGGAATGCCTCGGACGAATCCATCGCTTCCTCCGGCACCGACCAGTACGACATCGCCACCGACTTCCCGCTGGATTCGTAGACGAAGGGCGCGCAGCCGGCCGCTTCGAAGGCGTCGCGCGTGGCGTCGTCCGTCTTCAGGTACACCGCCTCGTCGATCACGATCCCCACGATGCGGCCGTCGAAGTAGACGCCGTGCCCGCCGAACATGGCGCGCGTGGTGATGGGCCCGAGGTCGGAGAACAGTTCGCGCAGGTATTCGAGGAAGTCGTGGCTCATCCCGCGGTTCGTGCTGTCGGCCCGTGGCGATAATAGCCGCATGCCGAACCTGCCCACCGACCCCAAGGCCACCCACCGCGCCTGGCTGCAGATCCACCTGTGCGTGTTCCTGTGGGGGTTCACCGCGATCCTCGGGAAGATGATCTCCCTGCCCGCGTTGCCGCTGGTGTGGTGGCGCATGGTGTTCGTGGTCGGCGCGCTCGCGCTGATCCCGCGCGTGTGGCGCGGGCTGCGCGCGATGCCGCTGCAGTTGATCGGCAAGTACGCGGGCATCGGCGTGCTGGTCGCGCTGCACTGGCTCACGTTCTATGGCGCGATCAAGTTGTCGAATGCGTCGGTGGGGGCGACGTGCATCGCGCTCGGTACCGTGTTCGTCGCGCTGCTCGAACCGGTGCTGGCGCACGCGCGTTTTTCGAAGCGCGATGTGTTGCTCGGCGTCCTCGTGCTCCCGGGCGTCGCGCTGGTGGTGGGCGGCGTGCCCTCGGGCTACCGGCTCGGGATCCTGGTGGGCGCGATCTCAGCCCTGCTCGTCGCGATCTTCGGTTCGCTGAACAAGCGCTACGTGCACCACGGCGACCCGCTCACCGTCACCGCGATCGAACTGGGCGCCGGCACCGTCGCCCTCACCCTGCTGGCGCCGCTGATGCCGCACCTGCCCGGCATGGCGCAGGCCTTCCCCGGCGCGGTGTTCGTGGTGCCCGGTGCGCGCGACGCCGTCCTGCTGGTCGTGCTGGCGCTGGCCTGCACGCTGTTGCCGTTCGCCCTGTCGCTGGCGGCGCTGCGGCACATGAGCGCGTTCGCGCAGCAGCTGGCGGTCAACCTGGAGCCGGTGTACGCGATCGTGCTGGCGGCGCTGCTGTTCGGCGAGCAGCGCGAACTCACCCCGGCCTTCTACCTGGGCGTGGCGATCCTGCTGGGGGCGGTGTTCCTGCACCCGCTGCTGGCGCGGCCCCGGCCGCCGTCAATCGTGGCACCCTAGCCGCCACCGTCTTTCGGGTTTGCGCATGTACCTGGAACATTGGGGCCTCAAGGAACCGCCGTTCTCGATCACGCCGGATCCGCGCTTCGTGTTCCTCAGCGAGCGCCACCGCGACGCGCTCGCGCACCTGCTGTTCGGCGTGGGCCAGGGCGGCGGCGGTGGCTTCGTGCAGCTCACCGGCGAGGTGGGCACCGGCAAGACCACGCTGTGCCGCCTGTTGCTGGAACAACTCCCGGAGAACACCCGGGTCGCGCTGGTGCTCAACCCGCGCCTGACCGCGATCGAACTGCTCGAAACCCTGTGCGAGGAACTGCACCTCGACATCGGCCGGACGCACGGCAGCACCAAGGCGCTGGTCGACACGCTCAACACCTACCTGCTCGATGCGTACGCCAAGGGCCTGCACGTCGTGCTGATCATCGACGAAGCGCAGAACCTCTCCGTCGATGCACTGGAACAGGTGCGCCTGCTCACCAACCTTGAAACCGATACGCAGAAGCTGCTGCAGATCATCCTGCTCGGGCAGCCGGAACTGCGCGAGATCCTCGCCCGCAGCGACATGCGCCAGCTCGCGCAACGCATCACCGCGCGTTACCACTTGATGCCGCTCGATGCGAACGAAACGGGCGCGTACCTGCGCCATCGCTTCCGCGTCGCGGGCGGCTTGCATTCGCCGTTTTCCGCGAGCGCGGTGCAGCGCGTGCACAAGCATTCGGGCGGCGTGCCGCGCTTGATCAACGTGATCGCCGAACGCGCGTTGCTCGGCGGTTATGCGCACGATGCGACGAAGATCGAAGCATCGGACATCGACCGCGCGGCGCGTGAAGCGCTGGCGCCCGCGCGTCGCGAAACGCCGGCGTGGAAGTGGGCGATCGCGGCGGGCGCGGTGCTGGCGTCGATCCTCGCGTGGATGTGGTGGCCGCGTGCGACGCCGTCGTCGACGATGCCGGCGCAACCCTCCGTCGCACAGGCGGCCACGCGTTCGTCGGTGGCGGCGCTGAAGCCGGTGAAACCCGTGAAGCCGGTGATCCCGTTCGTCGCGGCGGCGGCGTTGCCTGCGCGCCTCGAAGGCGTCGACGCGTCGGGCTTGCCCGCGTGGTCTGCGTTGCTGCACGAATGGAAATCCGGCGCGGACCCGAGCGTCGCGTCCACGTGCCCGCCGGCGATCGAAGCGGGCCTGTATTGCCTGCGCGCTCGCAACGGCACGCTCGACAAGGTGTTCGCGCAGGGGCGGCCCGTGTTGCTGCACCTGCGCGCGAAGGACGGTGCGTCGACGTGGGCGTTGCTGCTCGGCGCCGATGCGGTGCGTGCGCGCGTGCAGATCGATACGCAGACGTTCGATGTCGATCGCCTCGCGCTGGTGCGCGCATGGAATGGCGAATCCATCGCGTTGTGGCGCGGGCCCGACGCGTTGACCGAATCCTTGACGCCCGATGGCCGCGGCCCCGCCGTCGATTGGGTGCACGCGCATCTCGACCCTGCATACACCGGCCCCGCCGTGCTCGACAGCGCGATGCGCAGCGCAGTACGCGAGTTCCAGGCCTCGCGCGGCTTGACGAGCGACGGCGTGATTGGTCCCGCAACCTTGATGGCATTGGCCGCGCGCGACGCGGGCCCGCGTCTTCGCACGCAGCTGGACTGAGGACGAACGCATGTCGCTGATCCTCGAAGCCCTGCGCAAATCGGAAGCCGAGCGTCGCCGCGCGCAGGTGCCGGACCTGCTGGCGGAACCGCAGCCGGCGGCGCCCGTCGCGCGACGGGCTGCGCCGCGCTGGCCGTTGTGGATCGCAGCGGCGCTCGTCGCATTGGTCCCGATCCTGGTGATGCTGCGCAACGAACCCGCCCAACCCGTCGATGGCCTCGGGACCAAGGCGTCCGTGCCCGTGCAGGATGTCGCGATATCGAGCGATGTGGCCGCGATCGATCGCCCTGCCCCGCGCCCCGCGCCTGCGATCAAGCGCCCGCTCGTGATCGCACCGCCCGCACCCGCCGCGCCGACGACGCACACCGCCGCACCCACGGTCGCCGCGGTCGCAACGCCGCCACCGCCGCCACCGCGCGCATTGCCCGCACCGCCCACGCCCGCCCCGTCGCCCGTCGTGCAGGACAATTACGAACGCGTCACCGACCTCGGCCCCGACGAACGCAAGGCGCTGCCGCCGCTGAAATTCAGCATGCACATGTGGAACGACGTCCCCGCGCAGCGCTTCGTCATCATCGACGGCACGCGCCTGGTCGTCGGCGACCATCTCGGCCCGCTGGTGGTCGCCGACATCCTGTCCGATGGCGTGCTGCTCGACTGGAACGGGCGTGCGTTGAAGTTGCCGTTGCGGTGAGTCCACGACCGCCATCGTCGAGCGTCGCCGCGCTGCTGCTGGCGGGCTTGTCGATTGCGGGCTGCACGCCAACCGCCCAACACGTGGATGCTTCAGCCACGTTGATCGGCGAGCGCCAGGCACTCGAGATCAGTCGCAACGTTGCGCAGGCGCAAGGCTACGACCTTGCGCGATACCAGCTGGACACGTTCGGTGACCGGGGCGGTGGCAGCGACAAGGAATGGCTGTTCGTCTATGTGTGCAAACCGGTGCCGTCGCCGCCGGGGTGCAGTTTCATGGTCGTAGTCGATAGAACATCCGGCAAGGCCACCATTCACCCTGGCCAGTAGCGTCAGGATGCGATCGCATGGCCACCCTGCGTCTACCATTCGCCCCGGGCCCGCTTCGGGCCCGCCCCTCATCGAATCGAGATCCATGAAAGCCATCGCAAGCGCCTGCCTGCTGGTGTTGTTCGCCGCAGCACTTCCCGCCAAAGACGCGGACACCGACCATCCGGACATCCGCGCCGTCGTCGAATCGTTCCGCACGTCGATCCTCCAGCGGGACAAGCCGCGATTCCTCGCGCTGTTCGTGCAGGCGGAGGCGCCGTGGCAGAGCGTGCTGTCGGACGTGAGCCTCGCGCAGGTAAAACGCGACCGGCCGGACGCCATGAAGGCCAAGTTCGCACCGTCCAACAATCCGACGCAGTTCATCGACGGCATCGTCGCCAGCAAGAACAGCAGCGAAGAAACCTTCGACAACGTCAGGATCGATACCGATGGCGACGTGGCCACGGTGGCGTTCGATTACAAGTTCCTGTCCAACGGCAAGACGACCAACTGGGGCAAGGAATGCTGGCTGCTGGTGCGCACCGACGCGGGTTGGAAAATCACGACGCTGGTGTATTCCGTCATCCTGCCCAAGCACTGATCGAGGAATTCCAATGAGCCAGGTTTTCGTCAACATCGCCCTCAGCCTCGACGGCTACATGGCCCCGGAGGGCATGACGCTCGCGCACTGGGACACCGCCGATTACAAGGACTGGGGCGCGAAGTGGGGCGCCATGATGGGCTGGCTGCTCAAGCAGCGGTACTTCCGCGAGAACCACGGTTTCGGCGCCGGCGGCGAGATCGGTGCGGTCAACGACATGGTGCGCCGCACGATGGAGCGCACGGGCGCCAACATCATGGGCAAGCGGATGTTCGAGCAGGGCGAGGCGTCGTGGCCCGAGGAGGCGCCGTTCCACACGCCGGTCTTCGTGCTGACGCACGAAAAGCGCGAGCCGTGGGTGCGCCCGGGCGGCACGACGTTCTTCTTCGTCAACGACGGCGCCGAAAGCGCGCTGGCGCAGGCTCGGGCGGCGGCCGGCGATCGCGACGTCCGCATCTCGGGCGGCGCGGACGTGGTGCAGCAATACCTGAACCTGGGCGTCGTCGATGCGCTCGAGATCGCGCTGGCGCCGGTGATGTTCGGCGGCGGGCGGCGCCTGTTCGAAAACGTGCGCGAGCCGTTGCCGCAGTTCAAGGTCGACCACGTGCTGGCGGGACCGGACGCGACGCACGTGCGCTACGTGCGCACGTAAGCCCGGGCGTCAGCGGCGACCCGCAGGCCGCCGCTGATTGCTTCCCGCTCGGTCAGGGTGCGCCGCAAGCCGCGGGCACCGCGAACGACTCGCGGATCACCACCTTCGTGCCGCGCGCCGAACCATGCGCGCCGACACCCACGCCGTACTTCGCGAACGCACGCCACACGAGGCATTGCCGGCCCACGTCGGTCAGCGGGGCGAGGATGCCATCGCGCATGTCCTCGAACGTCGGTTCGGCCGGCGTGTAGTTCATGCCATCGACGAGGACCGCCAACGTCTGGTCGGCCGTGAATCCCGCCGCCTGGAAGTTCTTCCAGACCTGCCAGCCGATCGCGCCATACACCTCGCCGTCGAAGTGCACTTCGGTGCCCTGGATGTCGCCGTAGGTGCGCGAGTAATTCGCGTAACGCTCCGTGCGCAGGCCGTTCGGCAGGCCCGTGGCGTATTCGGCGACGCTGTCGTCGTCGTTGACGATGATCGCCAGCGTGTCGCCCATGCCTTCGCCGATCGCGCCGCCCAGCGGGCCGTCCATGCGATCGATCATGCGCCACGTCAGGCCGTGGCCGTATTCGTGCCAGACGATGTCGGAGTCGACGTCGCCGTCGCGCCGGATCAGCGGCGGATCGATCACGCGGATCGTGGCCGCGATCGGCGAGGACGCGCGGAGCGTGGCGCCCGCGGCCTGCGTCACCATCACCGCGGGAATCTGCGGGTCCGTGCCACCCATGACGATCGGATCGCCGGCCTGGTTGTTCGCCACGATCATGGCGACCGCGCCCGCCGCCTGCGCGTTGGCCGCCTTGACGACGAAGGTGCACGTGCCGCGATCGACCAGCGCGATCCGCCCGCTGACGTTGGTGGTGATGGCCTCGCAACCGTCGGCGTTGCTCGCCCCACCCCCGTCGAGGGCGGCGACGACCGTCCCCTGCAGGCCCGACGGGGTGAACGGCGGCGAGAACTCCGCGCGGCGCGCTGCGAACGTATTGCCGCCGGCGAGCACCTGATGGTCCGGTTCCGGCGACGACCACAGGTACATCTGCATGCGCGGATTGCGCCCGTCGTTCGGCGTGGCGAAGTTGGCGTTGTCCGTGCTGCCGCCATCCTGCGCTTCGGCGTTCACCGAATCGCTGCCCTTGGCGTTGCCGCCCAGGCCGAAGTTGTTTTCCTGGAAGTTGCCCGCGGCTTCGTCGAAGCCCGCGGCATACAGGCGATCGTGGATGACGTTGTTGAGGTAGAACAGGTTCTGCACCGCGACATCCGGGTTGCTGCCGTCGGAGGGCTGCACGTTCGGGTCGAAAGTGGCGAGGAAACGGCGGTTCGCAACGCGCGTGCCGCCGGCGTCCGGGAGTCCGTTGTTGTCGGTGTCCAGGTAGGCGTGCACGTTGTTGCCGGCGATGTTGTCGCTCAGGTTGCTGCCGTTGAACAGCCAGCCCACCGGCCCGCTGACGATCGCCTGCGGCGTCTTGTCCGGATCCACGGTGAAGACGCGATAGTCGTCGCGCGCCGTGCGGTGGCTCGTGTCGAGCACGCGGCCATCGCCGGACACCAGCGTTTCGACAAGGTCGTTGCCCGCTTCGCGCCAGGTTTCGACGACGAACCCCACCTGCATTCCGCCATCGGCCATCGGCACGGCGACGCGGGTCACGATCGGGCCTTCGTGGAAGCCGCGGGCTTTCGCGAACTTCGTGGCGGCGCCCGCCTTCAGCACGCGTGCGGGGGCAGCGCCGGCGATCCTGCGCGCGGACAGCGCCACGCGCAGTGCGCCGGTTTCGTCGATCTTCGCCGCCTGCAGGCCGGTGGCGGGCACAGGCGCGAGGTTCTCGATGACGCTCAGCAGTGCGCCATTGCGGCCAACCGCGGCCTTGACGTAGGCGCCATGCACCACGAGGCCGCCGACTTCCTGCTGCATGCGCAGCTGCCGGACGCCCTTGATGCCGGGCGCATCGGACCGCACGCGCAAGGCACTGAGGGCGCCGGCGCCGACCCCCTTCCCGCGCAGGAAGTTCGCGACGACCGTCGAAGGCGCCGCCTGCGAGGGCACAGTCAGCGCCTGTCCGTTCGAGCCGCGGGTGACATGGGTGGCGGCGCGATCGTCGCGCGCGCCCGGAGCGGCGGCGGCGGCCTGGACGGCAAGGGCGACGGCAGCCGACAGCAGGCCGACCGCGCAGGTCGTTGCGATGACTTTCATGCGGGGAACTCCCGGAATGTGGAGGGACTGCGGAACGGACGCGAACGCGTTCCCCCTGCCCGCGCTGCCGATTGGGCGACCGGCGTTGTTCGTTGCAGGTGAAGCCCGCTCTACCGCCGAGCTCCGCGCGCCCCGCGGACGACGCGCCCGCGGTGCATGCAACCGCCCTCGCCCGTCCCGTCTCTCCCTACCCCGTGCCGCCGCACCGTGGCAGCCAATGGATGGACGCGACAGCGGCCGCCGCGCCGCATATGCTCCGCCGGTGGCCTGCACGGGGGGTGCGGGTGGCCGTTTCATCATCCTTGGGGGAGCAATGAACCAGAACACACAGAACGACCTGGGACGCCTGATCCTGCGCGTCATCCTGGGCGCACTCGTGCTTTTGCACGGCATCGCGAAACTGCGCGGCGGCATGGGCGGCATCGTCGGCATGGTCGAAGCGCACGGGCTGCCCGGCGTGCTCGGCTACGGCGTGCTCGCCGGCGAAGTGCTCGGACCGCTGATGCTCATCGCGGGCTTCTACGCGCGCATCGGTGCGTTGCTCGTCGCGATCAACATGCTGTTCGCCTTCGCGCTCGTGCACATGGCCGACCTGACGCACATCAACGAGCAAGGTGGTTGGGCGCTCGAACTGCAGGGCATGTACCTGTTCACCGCAATCGCACTGGCGCTGCTCGGGCCGGGGCGCTACAGCGTCAACGGACGCTGAGGACACCATGACCAATTCCATCAAGTTCCCGCGCTGGGCCATCGGCCTTGCGCTCGTCGGTACGTGCGCGCTCGCCGCCACCGCACCGAAGGCCGTCGTTCCCGCCACCGCACCCCCGGTGGCCGACGACATTCCGTTTGCATCGCCGCATGCCGCGGCCGTGTCGGTGCCGAGCGCACCGGAGGCCTGGGGCGGCGCACGCACCGGCAGCGAAGGCACGCTGTCCGATCGCGTGGTCACCTACAAGATCGCCGCGACGCTCGATCCGGACAAGCACACGATCGACGGCAAGCAGCAACTGACCTGGCGCAACCGCAGCGCCGTGCCGGTGCGCAGCGTGTACCTGCACCTGTACCTCAATGCGTTCGAGGGTCCGGGCAGCACGTTCTACACCGAGCAGAAGCAGAACAGCTTCGGGTTCCGCAGCGGCGTGAAAGTGGACAAGGGCGGCTGGGGCTACACGCGCCTGCAGCGCGTCGAACAGGGCGGCGCGAAGGTGAACTGGTCGTACGTGCATCCCGACAACGGCCCGTCGACCGATCGCACCGTGGTGCGCCTGGACCTGCCGGAAGCCGTGGCGCCGGGCGGCAGCACGACGCTCGACATCGACTTCTTCAACAAGCTGCCGCGCGTCAGCGCACGCACGGGCTACTACGGCACGTTCCATCTCGTGGGCCAGTGGTTCCCGAAGATCGGCGTGCTCGAACTGCCCGGCGAACGCGGCGCCACCGCCCCGCGCTGGAACGTGCACGAGTTCCACATGCACAGCGAGTTCTACGCCGACTACGGCCTGTACGACGTGTCGCTGACGGTGCCGAAGGGCTGGACCGTCGGCGCCACGGGCGAAGAGCAAGGCGCGCCGGTGACCAGCAAGGACACGGTGACGCACCACTTCGTGCAGGGCGACGTGCACGACTTCGCGTGGACCGCCGACAAGCGTTTCGCCAAGCCGCTCGACGGCGTGTACCACGGCGCGAACGGCCCGGTGCAGGTGCGCGTGCTGTACCACCCGGAATACGAATCGAACGCCAAGCCGGTGCTGGATGCGACGATCGCGTCGCTGGCGTATTTCTCCAAGACGCTCGGCGACTACCCGTACAAGACGGTCACCGCCGTCGTCCCGCCGTACAACGCGCGCGAAGCCGGCGGCATGGAATACCCGACGCTCTTCACCGCCGACTACGTGGACGACCCGCGTCCCGGCACGCTCGACCGCTACATGCTCGACTTCGTGACCATCCACGAATTCGGCCACGGCTACTTCTACGGCATCCTCGGCTCGAACGAATTCGAAGAGCCCATGCTCGACGAAGGCCTGAACGAGTACTGGGACCACCGCATGGAG
Organism: Noviluteimonas caseinilytica; assembly: GCF_018406605.1. Classification (GTDB taxonomy): domain Bacteria; phylum Pseudomonadota; class Gammaproteobacteria; order Xanthomonadales; family Xanthomonadaceae; genus Noviluteimonas; species Noviluteimonas caseinilytica. The sequence goes on from NZ_AP024545.1 coordinate 427,202, forward strand.
CGCGCCGCGAAGACGCGCATCACCGCGAACACGTGGCTGACGAAGGCGCTGAAGTTCGACGTGTCGATGAACCCGTTCGACGAGCAGCGCCTCGGCGCGATGCTCGACAACCCGGCCGATCCGCTGGGCGGCAATTCGTGGGACCGCTATTCCAGCGGCAGCTACGGCACGGTGTACTCGCGCACGGCGACGACGATGCACGACCTGGAGGAAATGGTCGGGCACGATGCGCTGGAGCGCGCGTTCAAGCAGTACTACGCGACGTGGAAGTTCCGCCACCCGAGCATCGCCGACCTGCAGCAGACCCTCGCCGAGTCGACGGGCCAGCGCGCGCTGGTCGAGCGCGTGTTCGCGCAGCAGGTGTACGGCACGCAGAAGGTCGACGACCGCATCGCGAAGTTCGAAAGCGAGGAAGTGCTGCCGGCGCCGGGCCTGGTGGAGTGGAAGGGCAAGCCGGTCGAACTCACGCAGGCCCAGATCGACAAGACCGTCGACAAGCTGCGCGAGACCTGGAAGAAGGCGCATCCCAAGGCGAAGGACGGCGAAGGTCCGTTCCCGTACCACACGCACGTGGTGGTCAAGCGCGAAGGCGCGTCGGTGCCGCAGACCGTGCTGGTGCGCTTCGAGGACGGCAGCTCGAAGGCGTTCCGCTGGGATGACGCCAGCGGCGAACGCTGGGCCCGCTGGCAGCTCGTGACGCGCAGCCGCGCGGTGTCGGTGCAGCTGGATCCGGAACGCCGCATCAACCTCGACCGCGACAAGCTCGACGACGGCCAGACGCGCGAAGCCAACACGGCTGCGTCGCGTCGCTGGACCGCCGACGTGTTCGCCGCCCTGCAATCCCTCTATTCCGTGATGGTGACCCTGTGAACGCATCCGTGAGCAAGCAAGGCGGCGTCGGCGCGCTGGTCAGCGGCGTCGCGCGCGCATTCCAGTGGCGCCTGCTGGTGCTGTGGGCCGTGGGCCTGGCGCTGCCGGCGCTCGTCGTGACGCTGCCCGTGTGGCAGGCGTTGTCGTCGCGGCTGGACCACGCCATCAACGCGGGCGACATCGCGCAGCGCTTCGACATGGCGCAGATGTTCGAAGTCTTCAAGCCGATGTTCGACAACCAGGGCGGCGACCTCATCGCCGGCGCGGGCATGGGCAGCGCGTTGCTCGCGTTGCTGATCGCCCCGTGGCTGACGGGCATGGTCGTCGCGTCGATCCGCGCGGGGCAGACGCTCCGCTTCGCCAACCTGCTGCAGTTCGGCCTGCGCGAATACGGCCGCATGTTCCGCATGCTGCTGTGGGCGCTGGTGCCGCTGGGCATCGCGTTCGCGGTGTTCGCCGGGATGGGCAAGTGGGCCGACACGCAGGCGGAAACCGCGATCCTCGCGAGCGTCGGCGACAACGCGCATCGCCTCGGGTTGATCGTGTTCGGCGTGCTGTTCGTCATCGCGCACGCCACGGTGGAAGCCGGCCGCGGCATGCTCGCCGCGGAACCGGCGCGCCGTTCGGTGGTGAAGGCCTGGTGGCGCGGCACGAAGCTGTTCTTCCGGCGTCCGCTCGCCGTGCTGATCGTGTACCTCGGCACGCTGTTGCTCGGCGAAGGCCTGGCGCTGGTGTTCGGCTTCGCGCGCACGCAGGTGGGCGCGGCGAGCGTCGGCGGGTTCATCGCCGGCCTGCTACTCGTGCAGCTGGTGGTGATGGCGATCGCCTGGGGCCGCGCGGCGCGCCTGTACGGCATGGCTGCGCTGGCGAGCGATGCGCAGTACCGCGAATCGCTGAAGCCGGTGAAGCAGAAGAAGGTGAAGGCCGTCGAGGCTGCCACGCCGGTGGCCGACGAATCGATGGAGTCGCCTGCGGTGGCTTGATCGCCGGGACCGGGGACCTGGGACCAAGGACCGGGGAAAACAAAAAAGCCGCGCATTTCGGTGCGCGGCTTTTTCTTTGCTCAGCGACGGGGCGGTGGCCCCTTCCGATGCGGCGCCCGCGGCGGCGCACTGCGCGGCGTGTGCGCCGGCAACGTGTTGCCGCCCTCGCCCATCCGGCTGATCCGCAACGGCTGGCCGGCCACGCGCACTTTCTTCAGGTGCGTCATCAGTTCCGGCGGCATGCCTTCGGGCAAATCGAGCAGCGAGAAGTCGTCGTGGATGTCGATGCGGCCGATGTACTTGCTCTCCAGGTCCGCTTCGTTCGCGATCGCGCCGACGATGTTGCCGGGCTTCACGCCGTGGCGGTGGCCCACTTCGATGCGGTACGTCTCCATGCCGGCGTCGGGCGCCGAACGCGGGCCGACATCCTTGCGCGGCGGACGCGGGGCGCCCGGGCGTTCACCACGGTCGCCGCGATCGAAGGCCGGGCGTTCCGGACGGTCGAAGCTCGCGCGGTCCTGGCGCGGCGCGCGGTCGGGCCGCTCGGTGCGTTCGAACGCGGGACGCGGCTTCTCCGGTTCCAGCAGCAACGGCGTCTTGCCCTGCACCAGCTTGGCGAGCGCGGCGGCGATGTCGTGCAGCGGCACGTCGTGTTCGCGCTGGTAGCGCAGCACGAGGTCGCGATACGTGTCGAGTTCGCCTTCGGTCTGCAGCGCTTCGCCGATGCGCGAAAGGAACTTCGCGACGCGACGGTCGTTGACGGCTTCGACGCTGGGCAACTGCATTTCGGTGATCGGCTGGCGCGTGGCGCGCTCGATCGCGCGCAGCATGCCCTTCTCGCGCGGCGTCACGAACAGGATCGCCTCGCCGCTGCGGCCCGCGCGGCCGGTACGGCCGATGCGGTGCACGTAGCTTTCGGTGTCGTACGGGATGTCGTAGTTCAGCACGTGGCTGATGCGTTCCACGTCCAGGCCGCGCGCGGCGACGTCGGTGGCCACGAGGATGTCGAGCTCGCCGTCCTTCAGGCGCTGGATGGTGCGTTCGCGCAGTTTCTGTTCGACGTCGCCGTTGATCGCGGCGGCGGCGAGCCCCCGCGCCTGCAGCTTCTGCGCGAGTTCGTCGGTGCCCAGCTTGGTGCGCGCGAACACGATCATCGCCTCGTACGGCTCGGCTTCCAGGATGCGCGTCAACGCATCGAGCTTGTGCATGCCGGCGACGAACCAGTAGCGCTGGCGGATGTTGGTCGCCGTGGTGGTCTTCGCCTGGATGGTCACTTCGACCGGATTGCGCAAGTAGGTCTGCGCGATGCGGCGCACCTGCGAGGGCATCGTGGCGGAGAACAGCGCGACGCGACGACCTTCCGGCGTCTTCTTCAGCACGGTCTCGACGTCGTCGATGAAACCCATGCGCAGCATCTCGTCGGCTTCGTCGAGCACCAGCGAGGTCAGGCCGGAGAGATCCAGCGAGCCGCGTTCGAGGTGATCGATCACGCGACCGGGCGTGCCCACCACCACGTGCACGCCGCGCTTGAGCGCGGAGAGCTGCGGCTGGTAGCTCTGGCCGCCGTAGATCGGCAGCACGTGGAAGCCGGGCATGTGCGCGGCGTACTTCTGGAAGGCCTCGGCGACCTGGATGGCCAGTTCGCGCGTGGGCGCGAGCACCAGGGCCTGCGGCTTGGTCTTGGTGAGGTCGATGCGCGCCAGGATCGGCAGCGCGAACGCGGCCGTCTTGCCGGTGCCCGTCTGGGCCTGGCCCAGGACGTCGCGGTTCTCCAGCAGCGCGGGGATGGTCGCGGCCTGGATGGGGGATGGGGTCTCGTAACCCACGGCCTCGACCGCGGCCATGATGGCCGGGGGCAGGCCGAGGTCGGCGAATCGCAGGGACGCGGCGGGCTCGCCGTCAGGGGTCGACATGGGCACTCCGGCCACTCGTGGGGGGCGGTATTGTGCGCCTCCGGCCGTGACGCCGCCCGATTCCCCCCAAACCCCAGGTCCCCGCCCCGAATGCAACGCCTCGAATTCGCCCTGGACGGGCACGATCACGTCGAACTCCACCAGCTGCTCAAGCTCGTCGGTGTCGTCGACAGCGGCGGTGCCGGCAAGCACCTGGTGGCCAGCGGCGTGGTGACCGTGGACGGCCAGGTGGAGCTGCGGAAGACCTGCAAGATCCATGCGGGCCAGCGCGTGGCGGTGGACGACGTCGCGATCGACGTCGTCGCCTGACTCACTGGATCAGCAGGGCCCGCTCGAACGCCTCGCGCGAAATCCGGTAATCTGCGTGCCCGCCTTCCATCCTGGCGCGCACGTGCGCTTCGCGGCCGTCCACCGACACCAGCGTGGCGGTGCGCGGCTCGGCATGCATCGTGAAGAACTGCAGCGTGTGGCCCTGGTATTGCGCCAGCTGCTCCCACGCCAGGCGACCGCCCGGCGGCGCGGTGGGCGCGTCGAACGACGAGGCGTATTCCGAGCTCGCGGTGCGCACGCCGTTGTTGGCGGTGTGCACGACGACGGGCGCCGGCGGCTCGATCGGATCCGGCGCGCCGGTCGCGGGCGCGACGCCGCCGTGTTCCTTCACGATCGCGGCGAAGGTGGCACCGCGCTCGGCCAGCGGTTTGGGCATCGTGCCGCGCCACTGCACCGGATCGTTGTGCGCGCCATGTTCGACCTTGGCCTGCAGGCGCAGCATCGCCGCACCGTCGCGACGCGCGGCCGTGCGCTCGCTGCTGTGCAACGGCGAGGCGTAGGTGCCGCCGAAGGCGAACTGCCCGCCCTTCCAGGCGAAATCGCGATACGACGTGACGGTGCCGGCATCGGGCACGAGGCCGCGCACTTCGAGCAGGCGCAGCACCGATGCAAGATGCCGGCCGACGAAGGTTTCCTTGTCCACGCCATCCTGCTTCGCGCACCACGCGTTGCGCGCGTCGACGAAGCCCTGGTCGCTCACGTCCCAGCTTTCGGCATGCGTGGCGGTGGCCACGTCGGCCAGGTGCAGCACGCTGATGTCCTTCGCCAGGGTTTCTTCGCGGTTGTACTGCGTGCGCGACACGCCCGGCGTCATCAGCACGATCTGCGTGGTGACGCGGTCGTTGGCTTCGCGCACGTCGTAGCTCAGCGAGGTCTTGCCGGGCTTCAGGCCCATCGCGACGAGTTCGTCGCGCACGAAGTACGCGTGCTGCATGCAGCCTTCGCTCTCGAAGGGCGAGGCGCTGATCGCGCCGATCGGGCCGAGTACGCCGAGCGTGGGATCCACGCCGGCCTTGGAATCGAAACCATCGATGGCGAGCTTGAAGCCGTCGAGGTTGGCCTTTTCCAGGCGCATGTCGACCAGGTTGGCCAGGAAGAACGACCAGCCGCCCGGCACGGTGATGCGCAGGCGTTCGAAATGCAGGCGGGCGGCTTCGTCCGCCGAATCCGGCGCGACGGCCGCGGCGGCTTCGGCGGCGGGCGCCGAGCCCGCGGGCGAGGCGAGATAGAGCGACACGTCGCTGGCGACGACGTCGCCGTTCCAGTCCGGATAGACGAGGCCCCGGATCTCGGTGTCCGAATTGGCGAAGGCCACGTTGAGCACCTGCCCCGCGAGCGCATTCGCCTGCTGGTGGGCCACGTAGCCCACGCCGCCCACGAGCGCCAGACCGACCAACACGAACCAGCGCGCGCGTCCCCGACGCGGCGCATACGCCACCTTCCGACCCATTTGCGAAGCCCCCTTGCAGTGGAACGGACGCTATCACGCGCACGCAATTGGGAACCGCGTCGCACTTCTCGCTTTTTTTGCGGCGCCCCGCCGCTCGTCGGTGATCAGTGCGCGGCGGTCTGCTGCGGCCCGGCGTCGGCTTCGGGCGCGGCCGGTGCTTCGGCCGGCGTGGCGGGCACGTCGAGTTCGGCCAGCGGGCTTTCTTCCGGGCACGTCTTGTCCGGGAAGCCGTATTCGGGACGCAACGCCAGGCCGCACGCGTTGATGGAGGCCACGCCTTCGGCGACCTGCGTGCATTGCTGGTCGTACGCGCGATAGAACGCGTCTTCGCGACGCACGAAGTCCAGGCCGCAGCGGCGCACCAGCCGGATGCGTTCCAGGTCTTCCTGCGCGGCGTTGCGCCCGGTGAGGCCGAACCCCACGAGTTCGGCCGGCGTGAGCAGGCGCAGGCTGCGGTTGGGCACGGTCATCATGAAGTCGGCGACCGCCACGCCCGCGCCGTTGCGCTCGAGGTAGGCCTTCATTTCGTCGTGCACTTCGTGCAGTTCGGCGCTGAGTTCCGCGCGCGAAGTCGCATCGGACTGGATGCGGATGATGCGGTGGATGCCGACCGCGCCGGAGATGACGCGATCGTCGCCGCCGGCCAGCAGCAGCACGCAGGCGCTGTGGCAGACCGCGTGTTCGCGCACCCAGATCGTCCAGTTGCCGTCGGCGATGATGTCGCCCGCGCGGATGGCGTCCTCGACCTGGCCGCCGCTGGAATCGATGTCGAGGATGCGCTGCTTGATGCCCATGCGCACCGACATGTTGCCGACGCGTTCGACCAGGTTGGTGAAGTCGCCGGCGATGCGGCCGCGGTAGCGCAGGCGCAGCACGCCGGCGTCCTTGCACGGCAGCATCGCGTCGAGCACGGAGAAGAATGCGAGGTCGGAGAACGTGATGCCTTCGCCGTCGACTTTCGCGTCGGTATCGCACGTGATGGTGGCCGTGCCCGACTCGAGCGTGGAATCCGGCCACTCGGTGGTCTTCGCGATGTTGACCTTGTGCCGCTTGGGCTTCGGGGCATCCACGGAAACCGCGCCGAAGTCCGTGCCGCTGTCGGCGTCGGCCTGCGTGGAGGCGGCCGGCGCGGGGCCCGCCACGGGTGCGGGCGCGCGATTGCACGCCACGCACAACACGGCGGCGAGCAACATGGAAGACGCGGGCCACCAGCGCATGCGCATCGTGCGATCGGGTTCCGGACGGGGGTGCGCCAGTGTAGGCGCTGGGCTCGCGCGGGGATCGAATCGAAGGTGAATCGTGGTCCCGCCGACGCGCGGTGTCCGTTCCGCCGTGGACCGCGCGTTGCCATGAGGGTCCCCCGCCAGGAGCCTCCGCATGGCTGTCACCCGCCGTCAGTTCCTCGCCGCGCCCGTCGCCCTCGGCGGCGTGGCCGCCAGTGGTGCGCTGCTGAGCGCGCTGGCGGCCGAGACCGCACCGCTGCCCGACCTCACGAACTGGGCCAACGTGCGCGCGCAGTTCGCGCTGGACCCTGAGCTGCTGCATTTCGCGAGCTTCTTCATCGCCAGCCATCCCACGCCGGTGCGCAATGCGATCGAAACCTGGCGGCGCACGATGGACCGCAATCCCTTCCGCGTGATCGAGCAAGGGATGTTCGAAGAGGAATCGCACAACATCCCGCTGCAGGTGCAGCAGGTGGTCGCGGGTTACATCGGCGCCAGGCGCGACGACATCGCGTTGGTGCGCGCGACGACCGAAGGCCTCGCGCTGATCTACCACGGCCTGCCGCTGAAGGCCGGCGACGAAGTGCTCGCGACCACGCACGATCACTACTCGCACCACGAAGCGATCCGCTTCGCCACCGAACGCGCGGGCGCGACGACGCGGCGCGTGGCGTTGTACGACGAGGCCAGCGAGGCGACGGTGGACAGCCTCGTGCAGCGCCTGCTCGCCGGCATCGGGCCGAAGACGCGCGTGGTCGGCATGACGTGGGTGCATTCGAGCACCGGCATGCGCTTGCCGGTCCGCGAACTCACGCAAGCGCTGAAGGCCAGGCATCCCGACATCCTGGTGGTGCTGGATGGCGTGCATGGCATCGGCGCGGCCGAACCGGTGCTCACCTCGCTCGGCGCCGATTACATCGCCGCCGGGACGCACAAGTGGATCTTCGCGCCGCGCGGTACCGGCATCGCGTGGTCCACCGCGGACGGCTGGGCGCGGCTGCGGCCGACGGTGCCGAACTTCACCGACCTGGAGAGCTACAACGCGTGGGCGGAGAACCGTCCGATCAAGGGGCCGACGACGGCATCACGCATCGCGCCCGGCGGATTCCACGCGTTCGAACACCAGTGGGCGATGTCGGCGGCCTTCCAGATGCACGAGGCGATGGGCCGCGCACGCGTCGCCGCGCGCATCAGCGAACTCAACGAACGCCTGAAGGCGCAGCTCGCCGAGAACAAGAAGATCAAGGTGCACACGCCGCGGTCGGCCGCGTTGTCCGCAGGCCTCGTCGCGTTCGAGATCGACGGGCTGAAGCCGGAGGAGATCGTGAAGCGGCTGGGCGAGCGCAAGATCGTGGCGAGCACGAGTCCTTACGCGATCTCGTACGCGCGGCTTGCACCGAGCCTGGTGAATACGCCGGACGAAGTGGATCGTGCAGCGCGCGCGGTATTGGCGCTCGCGGGCTGAACGTTACTGCCTGCCGAAGCGATGGCCGTCGTCATTGGCGGCCTGCGCATCCGGATGCTGGTGTTCGCTGATGGAATGCATCAGCGATTCGCCCGCGGCAGTCAGGCAGATGCCCTCGTCGCTCACGTCGACGAGACCCGATTCCTTCAACGCGGTCACGATGAACGGAAAGATGGGCTCCTTCCGTTCGAGGGCGTCCAGGATGAAGAGGTACTCGTATTCACTCGGCGACATAAGGGCGGGTGGCCATCGGATTGAGCGCAATCCTAGGTTCCGCGCAGTGACAGGGGAGTGAGAAAAAAGCCGTGTAAATGACTGAATTCTTCAGTTATGGCCGCTTGCGCGCAGCGTGCGCAGATGGTCGATCCGAACATGACTGCGCGGAAAACGGGCTTCCTGAATTGGATCGGGAAGCCCGCTGCGCTTGGCGCTACGGCATCGGGAAGCGCAGATCCGGCGCACCTGCGGCGGCCACGTCGCCCAGCAGTGCGTCGGCGAACGGCATCGTGCGCGGGGATCCGCTGTTGCTCATCACGATCACCGACCAACCGCTGTCGCGCGTGGCGCGGAAATCCACGCCCACGCCGGGCGCGCCGCCCGGATGGCCGTAGCCGACATCGTTCCCGACCGCGAAGCGCAACAGGCCGAGGCCGTGCGGCGGCGCATGCGATCCCGCGGGCAACGTCACCGGCGCGAACAACAACGCGCGCGTCTTCGCATCGAGCAGCTTGCCGACGGTGAGCGCGCGATGGAACTTCAGCAGATCGCGCGGCGTGGAATAACCGCCGCCTGCGGCGCCGCCGCGCGGTTCCGGCATGCGCAACGCGGTGTGCGCATCCGCACCGGTGCCGCCGGGCATCGGCGTCGCGACGTTCGTGGCCTTGCCGTCGACCTCGAAGTAACCGGTGTCGTGCATGCCGGCGGGCTGGAAGATGTGCTCGGCGACGTACGCGTAGTAGTCCTGCTTCGACACCGCTTCGACGATGAGGCCCAGCACCATGAAACCGCTGTTGCTGTAACGCCACGCGGTGCCGGGCGTGAACTCGGGTTCCTTCGCGAGCAGCGGGATGTAATCGGACAACGTGTGCAGCGATGCGCGGCGTGCCTGGAAATCCTCGCCCCAGTACAGGCCGAGGCCGGAGGTGTGCATCAGCAGTTCGCGCACGGTGACGTGGTCGCGCACGCTGGCAACCGGCCACTTCGGGAGATAGCGGCGGATGGGGGCGTCGAGGTCGAGCTTCCCCTGCTGCACGAGTTGCAGGATGGACACCGTGGTGAACAGCTTGCCGGTGGACGCCATGTTGAAGCGCGTGTCCGGCCCGATCTTCGCGCCCGCGGGATCGGCGAGGCCGACGCTGCGTTCGTACACCACGTGCGTGCCATCGGCGACGAGCACGGTGCCGCTGAAGCCGGCGCGCGCGGCGTCGTCGATGCGCGCGTCGAGCGCGGTCGCGAGCGCCTTCGCATCGAATCGCGCGGCGGCGGGCGCGGTGGATACCGGGGCGGCCATGGCGGCGCTGGCGACGGCAGCGGTGGCGAGCAGGCACGACAGGGCCAGCGGGGCGAGACGGAACATGCGAACTCCGGGAGCGGTGGGCGTCGAGGGCCATGGATGCCGCCCGGCGCCGGACCGTCGCAGGCACTCACGTTCACGTCCGCTGGCTGAATCCGGCGGGCCGCGTGTCAACTCGACCGCACCGCCTGCGTTTCCTTCGCCACGCGCGGCAACGGTGCCGCCGAACGGAGACACCATGAAAATCCAGCTGCTCACCGCCGCCCTGCTGCTCGCGTCCGCGCCCGTGCTGGCGCAGACCCAGGCCGCCAAGCCCGAGGGCATGCATCGCGGCATGCATCGCGGCGGCGGCATCGAACGCCTCGACACCGACAACGACGGCCGCATCAGCCGGGCCGAATTCGACGCTGGCCGCGCGGAACGCGAAGCGCGCATGGCGAAGGATCCCGAACGCCAGGCCCGCATGCAGGCGCACATGAAGGACCACAAGCCCGTCGACTTCGCCGCGATGGACACCAACCGCGACGGTTACCTCGTGCGCTCCGAACTGCGCGCCTACCACGAGCGCATGCGCCCGCAGCGCGAGGCCGAACGCGCCGCGCGCTTCAACGAACGCTTCGCGCAGGCCGACCTCAACCGCGACGGCAAGCTGGGCCGCGTGGAAGTGCAGGAAAAAATGCCGCAGCTCGCCGATCGCTTCCAGTGGATCGACGAGAACCGCGACGGGTTCCTGAGCAAGGCGGAGTTGCAGGCCGGTCGCGAAGACCGCCACCGCTGAGTCATTTCAACGCCGGCAACAACGGCGCGATCGTTCCATCGTTCGGCAACGGCGGTACGTCGATCAACCTGGCGAGCAACGGATAGACGTCGACGTTGTCGAACACCGGCAAGCGCGCGCCCGCACGGAACGCGGGCCCGCGTGCCACGAACAACGCACGCATCACCGGCAGCGCCGGATCGTAGCCATGCGATCCGCGCGCATGCGCGGGGCGCTTCACGAAATCGGCGCGGTGGATCGCATCCCACCCCGCTTCCACCTGGCAGACGATCGGCGGCACGCGGGGATTGGTTCCGTAGTGCCAGCGCGCGGGCAGGCCGGACTTCTTCCAGCATTCGTAATGCGGATGCGCGCCGAGCAGTTGCGCTTCCGCGGCGCGCGTGCGGCCGGGACGCGGCGCAAACCCCACCGATTGCCCCGTCGCGATGACCTCCGCATCGGCCGGATCGACCATGTCTTCCACCGCGATGAGCTGACCCGGCGGCACCGCCGCCATGCCGTGGTCCGACACGATGACCAGGTTCACCTGCGGCCCGAGCGCATCCACCAGCCGCGCAATGCTCGCATCCACCGATGCAATGGCACGCGCCATCTCCGGGCTGTCCGGCCCGAAGTCGTGCCCGACCACGTCGAGCGTTTCGAAATACAGCGTCACCAGTCGCGGGCGCTCCGCTTCCGGCGCACGCAGCCACGTGACCACCTGGTCCACGCGGGCGTCGTTGCCGAGCGTCTTGTCGTAACGCACCCACTCGCGCGGATGCACGCCATGGATGGGCGCCTGCGATCCGGGCCAGAACATCGTCGCGGTGCGCACGCCCGCGCGTTCGGCGGTGACCCACAGCGGTTCGCCACCATTCCACCAGCGCGCATCGCCCGCGTTGGCTTCGTTGCTCGACTTGAACGGGCCGAGCACCGCATCGCGCATCGTGTTCTGCACGACGCCGTGGCGGTCGGGACGCAAGCCCGTCACCAGCGTGTAGTGGTTGGGAAACGTGAGCGAGGGATACGACGGCGTCATGCCGTCGCCGCGCACGCCTTCGCGTGCGATGCGCGAGAGCGTGGGCGTGATGCCGCGATCGAGGTAATCCGCGCGGAAGCCGTCGATCGACACCAGCACGACGGGCACCGGCGGCGTGGCCATCGCAGGCGCGGGCGCGGGCGACGGCGTCGGCGCCCCGGCGCAGGCCGCGAGCATGGTGCACAGCAACAGGGCCGCGGCGGCCCGCAGGGAAGGCGTCATGCGGCCGATCTTAGCGGCGCGCCGTGACTTTCGTCGCTGGCCGCGGCGCGCGCGGGGGTCGATAGTCGGCGCTCCGCCTCGCTGGAGCACGGCCATGTCGCAACGCACGTTCGTCCGGATCGCGGGGGCTTCGGCACTGGCCCTGTGCACGCTCGCGTTCGCGCAGTCGAAGGAGGCGCCGAAACCGTCGCCGCCCTCGCCCACCTTCAGCGCGGCCGAATGCGCGGTGTGGTCGCGCGAGCTCGCGTTCGCCGACAGCGTGAAGGCGCACGACGCGAAGGCCTTCGCCGATTTCGTCGCCGCCGATGCGGTGTTCGGCGTGGGCTCGGGCGATCCGAAGCACGGCCGCGCGGCGATCCTGGAAGACTGGGTCGGGATCATCGACGGCTCGGCCCTGGTGTTGTCGTGGTACCCGACGGCCGTGGCCATCGGCGGCGAACCCGACATCGCGTATTCGACCGGCCGCGCCCTGCTGCAATCGCCCGCCGGGAAGACCCCGAAGCGCATCTCGACGTCGACCTTCGTCTCCACCTGGCACCGCGACCGCGACGGCACCTGGCGCGTGCTGCTGGATGGCGGCGCGGCGCCGAAGCCCGCCACCGACGCGGACGTGGCCGCCTTCCACGCCGGGCGCATGGCCTGCCCGCAGCGCGCGGGCTGAACGCGGGGCCGCATCGGAGCGATAATCCCGCTTCCCCGCGCCGGAGTCGCCGATGTCCACCCGCAAGGATCCCAGCCGCACCATCCGCGCACCGCGCGGCAACCAGCTCAGCTGCAAGTCCTGGTTGTCCGAAGCGCCGTTCCGGATGCTGCAGAACAACCTCGATCCGGAGGTCGCCGAGAATCCCGCGGAGCTGGTGGTCTATGGCGGCATCGGCCGCGCGGCGCGCGACTGGGAGTGTTACGACGCGATCATCAAGTCGCTCAAGGAATTGCGCGACGACGAAACGCTGCTGATCCAGTCCGGCAAGCCCGTCGGCATCTTTCCCACGCACGCCGACGCACCGCGCGTGCTGCTCGCCAATTCCAACCTCGTGCCGCACTGGGCGACGTGGGAACACTTCAACGAGCTCGATCGGAAGGGTCTGATGATGTACGGCCAGATGACGGCCGGCTCGTGGATCTACATCGGCTCGCAGGGCATCGTGCAGGGCACGTACGAAACCTTCGTCGAGATGGGCCGCCAGCATTACGACGGCAACCTCACCGGCAAGTGGATCCTCACCGCGGGCCTCGGCGGCATGGGTGGCGCGCAGCCGCTGGCCGCGTCGCTCGCCGGTGCGTGCTCGCTCAACATCGAATGCCAGCAGTCGCGCATCGACATGCGCCTGCGCACGCGCTACGTCGACGAACAGGCCACCGACCTCGATGACGCCCTCGCCCGCATCGAGAAGTACTGCGCGGCCGGCGAAGCGAAGTCGATCGCGTTGCTCGGCAACGCCGCGGAAATCCTGCCCGAACTCGTGCGCCGCGGCGTGCGCCCCGATGCCGTCACCGACCAGACGTCCGCGCACGACCCCGTGCACGGCTACCTGCCGATCGGCTGGACGGTGGACCAGTGGCTGCGCATGCAGACCGAAGACCCGGTGCGCGTGCGCGATGCCGCGAAGAAATCCATGCGCGTGCACGTCGAAGCGATGCTCGCGTTCGAGGACATGGGCATCCCCGTGTTCGACTACGGCAACAACATCCGCCAGATGGCGAAGGACGAAGGCTGCACGAACGCATTCGACTTCCCCGGCTTCGTGCCGGCGTACGTGCGGCCGCTGTTCTGCCGCGGCGTGGGCCCGTTCCGCTGGGTGGCGCTGAGCGGCGACCCGGAAGACATCTACAGGACGGATGCGAAGGTCAAGGAACTCATTCCCGACGACGCGCACCTGCACCGCTGGCTCGACATGGCGCGCGAACGCATCAGCTTCCAGGGCTTGCCCGCGCGCATCTGCTGGGTGGGCCTGGGCCTGCGCCACAAGCTGGGCCTGGCGTTCAACGAGATGGTGCGCAACGGGGAATTGAAGGCGCCGGTCGTCATCGGCCGCGATCATCTGGACAGCGGCAGCGTCGCCTCGCCCAACCGCGAAACCGAAGCGATGCGCGACGGCAGCGACGCCGTGAGCGACTGGCCGCTGCTCAACGCGATGCTCAACGTCGCCGGCGGCGCGACGTGGGTGAGCCTGCACCACGGCGGCGGCGTGGGCATGGGGTATTCGCAGCACAGCGGCGTCGTGATCGTGTGCGACGGCACCGAGGCAGCCGACAAGCGCATCGCGCGCGTGTTGTGGAACGACCCGGGCACCGGCGTGATGCGGCATGCGGATGCGGGGTACGAGATCGCGAAGGCCTGCGCGAAGGAACAGGGCCTCAAGTTGCCCATGCTTTGACGGAGACGACGGCCATGCTCACCACCCTGGCCGTCTCGAGTTACCGATCGCTGCGCGACATCGTCGTCCCGATGTCGCGCCTCAACCTCGTCACCGGCGCCAACGGCAGCGGCAAGTCGAACCTCTACCGCGCATTGCGCCTGCTCGCGGAAACCTCGCGCGGCGGCGTGGTCCCCGCGCTCGCGCGCGAAGGCGGTTTGCAGTCGACGTTGTGGGCCGGGCCCGAAGGCGGTGGGTCGCAAGGCACCGTGCGCACGCAACCGATCGCGTTGCGGCTCGGGTTCGCGGGCGAGGATTTCGGATACGCGATCGATCTCGGGTTGCCGACGCCCTCCTCCTCGCAATTCCGCCTGGATCCGGAGATCAAGCGCGAGGCGATCTGGAGCGGCCCATTCCTGCGCGCGTCCAACCTGCTCGTCGATCGCAGCGGCCCGATGGTGCGCGTGCGCGACGGGCGCAGCTGGCGCGTGGCGCAGCAGCACCTGCCGGCGTTCGACAGCCTGTTCGACCACGTCGTCGATCCCGCGCCCTCGCCCGAAGTGCTCGTGCTGCGCGAACGCATCCGCGGCTGGCGCTTCTATGACCACTTCCGCTCCGACCGCGACGCGCCCGCGCGCCAGTCGCAACCCGGCACGCGCACGCCGGTGCTGAGCCACGACGGCAGCGACCTCGCGGCCGCGTGGCAGACGATCGTGGAGATCGGCGACGTGGAAGCGCTGGATGCGGCGGTGGACGATGCGTTTCCTGGCGCAAGCGTCTCGGTGATGGAAGAAGCGGGGCGCTTCCGGTTGCGCTTCGACCAGGTGGGATTGCTGCGCCCGCTCGATGCGGCGGAGCTCTCCGATGGCACCTTGCGTTACCTGTTGTGGATCGCGGCGTTGCATACGCCGCGGCCGCCGGCGCTGATGGTGCTCAACGAACCCGAGACGAGTTTGCATCCCGACTTGCTGCCGCCGCTCGCGCGGTTGATTCGTGCCGCTGCCCAGCGCTGCCAGGTGTGGGTGGTGTCGCATGCGTCGCGGTTGATTGCGGCGCTGGAGGAAGACGAGGGCTGCAACAGCGTGCATCTCGAGAAGCGCGACAGCGAAACGCGCGTTGCGGGACAGGGGCTGCTGGATACGCCGGCGTGGCATTGGCCGGAGCGGTGACGGCGCACCCCGGCTCCCGATCCGGATGGCCGATCCGCGGATGAGATGGCGTACAGCCTGTTACGGGCCGTGGGGGCCCCTTCCCGGGAGAACCGCAATGCAGGCACGAAACCGTTTTGGCGCGGCGCTGTTGACGTGTGGCCTGGCCCTGGCCGGAACGGCCGCGGCGGCCGAACCGCAATCCGCCACCGATTGCTTCCTGGCCGGCTTCCGGGCCAGCAACGCCGATGCGCTGGCGCCTTGCTACGCCGAGGACGCGGTCATGTGGTTCCCCGGCGGGCCGATGGCGAAGGGGCGCACGGCGATCCGCGACGGGTTCGCGGGCTACTTCGCGGGCGCGACGGTCAAGGACGCCACGCTGACGCAGCTCGGCGAAGAAGCGATGGGCGACACGCGGGTGACCTGGGGCACCTACGTGGTGAACCTGGTCGACAAGAAGACGCAGGCCGCGTCGGTGGAACGCGGACGCTATACCGATGTGCAGAAGAAGATCGACGGGCGCTGGGTCTACATCGTCGACCATCCGTCCGACGATCCGGCGCCGGCTGCGAAGTAACGGTTCCCGCTGCCTGCCGTCCGTGCGCGGGCGGCAGGCACAGCGCCGCCGTTGCGCGGCATCGTCGTCATCACCGCCGGGCGATAATGCGTGCCCGTTCCAGGTCGCGCGCCCATGAAAACCCCCGCCGGCCTGCAAGCCCTGCTCGACGATGGCGTGATCCACGCCGTCGTCCGCCAGCTCAAGAGCGGCAAGGAAGCGTCTGTGTATGTCGTGCGCAGCGACGACGAATTGCGCTGCGCCAAGGTCTACAAGGACATGGCCCAGCGCAGTTTCCAGGCGCGCTCGCAGTACCAGGAAGGCCGCAAGGTGCGCGGCAGCCGCCAGGCGCGCGCGATGGGCAAGGCCAGCAAGTACGGCAAGAAGGCGCTGGAAGAAGCGTGGAAGAACACCGAGGTCGATGCGCTCTACCAGCTGAGCGCCGCCGGCGTGCGCGTGCCGAAGCCCTACGGCTATTTCAACGGCGTGCTGGTGATGGAGCTGGTGACCGACAGCGAAGGCCACAGTGCGCCGCGCCTCGGCGAAGTGGAACTCGATGCGGAGACCGCGCGCGAATACTTCGTCTTCCTGGTGCGCCAGGTCGTGCGCATGCTGTGCGTGGGCATGATCCACGGCGACCTGTCCGAGTACAACGTGTTGGTCGATGCGCACGGTCCGGTGATCATCGACTTGCCGCAGGCGGTGAGCGCGGCCGGCAACAACCATGCACGCGCGATGCTGCTGCGCGACGTCAACAAGCTGCGCTCCGCCCTCGCCTTCTTCGCGCCGGAGCTCGACATGCTGCATTTCGGCGAAGAGATGTGGGCGTTGTTCGAGGCCGGTGAACTGCAACCGGATTCGGAGCTCACGGGGAAGTTCGATTTCGCGACGCACGAGGCCGACGTCGATGCCGTGCTGGATTCCATCGAGGATGCGCGGCAGGAAGCGCTGATCCGGCAGCAGGGGCGGGAAGAAGCGGAGAACGCGGACTGAGCGATCGTCAGCGCGTCTTCAAGAATCGCCAGCAAACGCCGAGCGACACGAGCCACACCGCGAACTGCCACCAGCCGCCATCCCAGATCGTCTCGGCGGTGGGCGCGTCGGCAACGAACAAAGCCACGATCCCGGCCGCGAGCAGGACGGCGAAGGTCATCGCCCAGGAAGCGAACAGCACCTTGAAGACGCGGAGGGCGATCGTGATCAGCGGCGTGCGCTTGCGCTCCATGGCGGCAACCCTTGTCCGGACGCCAAGCCCTAAGACAGCACGATGTCCCAATCGAAGCGCAGGTCGTCGTCCTCCTCGCCCAACGCATGCGCAACGGCGGCCTCCTTGCTCGCACCGAGCGCATTGAAGATCGCGTCCTTCGCGTTGCCTGCCTCGCCGGGGAAATACATCTGCGTGACGAGGTGCTTGTGCTTGTCGTCGACGTCGAAGTGGATGTGCGGCGGACGCACGGCGACGGGATTCACCGGGTTGATCGGATAGGCGCCCGGCTTGATGGTGGTGAAGCGATAGCGGCCATGGTCGTCGCTCACCAGGCGCGCGTAGCCTTGGAAGTTCGGGTCCAGCGGTGCGGGGTTGACGTCGCGCGGATGGTCGTAGCGCCCCGCGGCATTGGCTTGCCACAGTTCGAGCACTGCGCCCTTGATGGGTTTGCCGTCGCGATCGAGCACGCGGCCGGACACCACGATCACCTGCCCGCGCGCCCGGCCCGCGGCGCCCTTCACGTGTGTGAGGTCGGCATCGGATTCCGATGGCAGCTGCACGGGGAAGAACGGACCGCGCGTCTGCGCGGGCGTGGCGGTGAGTGCCGCGAGCGCGGACTGCCACGGGGCGACGAGGGCCAGCGCGCCCAGGCCGGCGGCGCGCTGGAGGAGTGCGCGGCGCGCGATGGCGTCGGGGGTGGGCATCGGAGGTCTCCCGCAGTGGGCTGCAAGGGAAGCAACGCTGCGGGCCCGGGCGAGCGGCCGTGGCGTGCGCGCTATTTCGCCTTCGCCTGATCGACGGTCTCGTCGACCGCGGCTGCGTTGACTGTCGGCCGCGCGGCATCCTTGCGCACTTCCGCGACGATGCCGGGGATCGCCGCCGGATCGATCAAGCCCAGCGTCGCTGCATGCTCGGCGATCGCCACGCTGTCGGACACGCGCAGCATCGGGACCTTCGTGCCGGCGACTTTCCCGATCCAGGCGTCCACGCCGGTGTCGAGCAGGCTGTCGCGATCCGGATCCACGTCGCGGATGTAGATCGCCGCGATGCGCTCTTCGCCGAACTCCTGCGCGGCGGCCGCATACAACTCGGCGTCCTGCTGGCCGGAATCGCCCAGCAGCACCCAGCGCAGGTGCGGCATGCGATCGAACAGCGTCCGCGCACGCTCGAGCTTGTGCGCATGCCCCGGCGTCTTGAGGAACTTGCCGACATCGGTGCCGAGGTCGCGCAGGAACATCGGGCCCGGCGGGATCGCGTTGAGCGCGAGGAAATCCTCCAGCAGGTCGTACAGGTTCCAGGGCGAACTGGAGACATAGAAGATCGGATTGCGTCCCGCGTTGTCGACGCCCGCCTGCAGCGCGGCGTACAGCTTCGCCACGCCGAGCAACGGCTTGCGCGTGCGGGCGTTGCCGAGGAACACGAGCTGCGCGGCGGTCTTCCAGTCGGTGATGCTGCTTTGCAGGATCGTGTCGTCGATATCCGACAGGATGCCGATGCGCGCGGAGGGCAACACCTGCAGCACCGGCTGCGGGGTTTCGAGCGTGCCATCGGCCAGCGTGATGCGCGCCTCTGCCCACAACGCGTCGACCGGCGGCGTGCGCGGCACCAGCGTCGCCGCGTAATAGCCTTCGTGGTCGGTATGGAACTCGGCGCTCGCATCCTGGAATTGCGCGCGCATCGCGACGTTCGGCACTTCGTCGGTATCGAAGCGGCGATACGTGTTGGCGAGGTTGTCCCACCAGTCGTCGTGTTCGCCGGGGCCGCCGAGCGGCGGGCGCGCGAGCACGCGGCCCAGCAGTTCGACGCCATGCGCATCGGCGAACGTGCGATACGCGGCGATGTGTTGCGGCTGGTGCCGGTTGAAGCGCGTGTTGTATTTGTTGAACGCGGCATCGACGAGGTCGTCGCCGCGGATCACGCCCTGGGCGAGGTGTTGCGCGAGGCGCGCACGCCAGCCCGGCTTCGGCGCGGGATCGCTCAAGCCATCAGCGCCTGCATCGCGGCGCGGAATCCGGTGGCGATGCGTTCGGCGTCGCGATGGCGACCATCGCTGACGACCTGCGCGCCCGCGACATGCACCTCGCGCACCAGCGGGCGGTTGCCGCTGAAGATCCAGCGATCGACGGTGTCCGCAACGGTGGCGCCGGTGAGTTGCGGCGCGTCGCGATCGAGCACCAGCCAGTCCGCGCCCGCGCCTGCGTAGAAACAGCCGATCGCCTGGCCGGTCGCGGGTTCCGCGCTCGCGCACACGTCGTGCAGCAGCGATTCGCCGACGCTGTCCGACGCCGTGCCCACCGCGATGTTGCGATGGTGCGAGATCAGTCGCTGGCCATATTCGGCCCAGCGCAGTTCTTCGACCGGCGAAACGGAGATGTGCGAATCCGATCCGATGCCCCAGCTGCCGCCCGCTTCCAGGAACGCGCGCAGCGGGAACAGGCCGTCGCCGAGGTTCGCTTCCGTCGTCGGGCACAACGCAACGGTGGCGCCGGTGGCCGCGAGCGCGCGCACTTCCTTCGCGTCGAGGTGCGTGGCGTGCACGAGCGTCCAGCCACGGCCGACATCGGCGTTGGCGAGCAACCATTCGACCGGGCGTGCGCCGCGCAACGCGAGGCAGTCCTGCACTTCGCCCACTTGCTCGGCGATGTGGATGTGGATCGGTGTGTCCGACGGCAACGCAGCGAGCACGGTGCGCATCGCTTCGTGCGGCACGGCGCGCAGGCTGTGCAGCGCGATGCCGGTGCGCACGCTGTCGTCGTCGTCCGCGCGCAGCGTTTCGAACAGGCGCAGGAACGCATCGACGTCGTGCCCGAAGCGCCGCTGGCGCTCGGCGAGCGCCCGGCCGTCGAAACCGCCGGTCATGTAGAGCACGGGCAGCAGCGTGAGCCGGATGCCGGTGTCGCGCGCGGCGCGGACCAGCGCGCGCGACATCGCGGCGGGATCGGCGTACGGGCGGCCGTCAGGCGCGTGGTGCAGGTAGTGGAATTCGCAGACGGTGGTGTAGCCGGACTCGAGCATCTCGACGTAGAGCTGCGAGGCCACGGCATGCAGCGTGTCGGGGTCGAAGCGCGCGGCGAAGCGGTACATCGTGTCGCGCCAGGTCCAGAACGAGTCTTCCGGGTTGGTGCGGCGCTCGGCCATGCCGGCCATCGCGCGCTGGAAGGCGTGCGAGTGCAGGTTGGCGATGCCGGGCAGGACGATCCCCGCGCTTTCGCTGGGCTGGGCCGCCATGCGTTCGACGATGCGGCCGTCGGCATGGGTGAAACCGGCGTCGGTGCGCCAGCCGCCGGGGGTCCAGAGGCGTTCCGCGTCGAGGGTCTGCATGCCCGGCATTCTGCCCCGCCGCGACGGGCAATGCGAACGACGGCTGGGGCCCTACAATCGCGAACGATGACCGACCTCCGCGACGCTCCCTTCGATGGCCTGCTGCTCGGCGCGCACCTGGCGACGCTGGACGGCGCGCAGGCGTATGGCGCGGTGGAAGACGGTGCGCTGGCCTGGCGTGATGGGCGCATTGCGTTCGTCGGTCCGCGCAGTGCGTTGCCGGCGGATGCCGTGGGCAGCGCGCGCGAGGTGATCGAAGCCGATGGGTGGGTCACGCCGGCGCTCGTCGATTGCCATACGCACCTGGTGTTCGCGGGCGATCGTGCGCGCGAGTTCGAACTGCGGTTGCAGGGCGCCACGTACGAGGAGATCGCGCGGGCTGGTGGCGGCATCCTGTCCACGGTGCGTGCGACGCGGGCGGCGGATGACGATGCGTTGTTCGCGGCCTCGCTGCCGCGCGCGCAGGCCTTGCTGCGCGATGGCGTGGCGACGGTGGAAATCAAGTCGGGCTACGGGCTCGACTTCGAGACCGAGCGCCGGATGTTGCGCGTGGCGCGACGCATCGGTGAAACGCTCGGCATCACGGTGCGCACCACGTATCTCGCCGCGCATGCGTTGCCGCCGGAATTCAAGGACGACGCGGACGGTTACGTCGATGCGTTGGTCGAATGGATGCCACGACTGCATGCGGAAGCCCTGGTCGACGCGGTCGATGCGTTCTGCGAAGGCATCGGGTTTTCGCCCGCGCAGGTGCGGCGCGTGTTCGAGGCGGCGCGCGCGCTCGGCGTGCCGGTGAAACTGCACGCCGATCAGCTGAGCGACCTGGGCGGCGCGGCGCTCGCGGCGGAATTCGGCGGCCTGTCCGCGGACCACGTCGAACACACGAACGACGCCGGCGTGCGCGCGATGGCCGCGCACGGCACGGTCGCGGTGTTGCTGCCGGGCGCCTTCCACGTGCTGCGCGATACCAGGCTGCCGCCGATCGAGGCCTTCCGCGCGCACGGCGTGCCGATGGCCGTGGCGACCGATTGCAATCCCGGCACCTCGCCGTTGTTGTCGCTGCGCCAGGCGATGCAGCTGGCCTGCACGCATTTCCGCCTCACGCCGGAAGAAGCCCTGCGCGGCGCCACCGTGCATGCGGCACGTGCGCTCGGCCTGCCCGATCGCGGCGTGCTGCGCGTCGGTGCGCGCGCCGACTTCGTGCGCTGGCGCGTCCAACATCCCGCCGAGCTGTGCTATTGGCTCGGCGGACACCTCGCGGAGGCCGTGCATGTCGCCGGCCGCCGGATTCCCTGATCCCAAGGAGCCCAAGCATGCGTCGTTCCGCCCTCGCCCTCCTCCCGCTGCTCGTCGCCGGCGTCGTGCACGCGCAGGACGCCGCGCACAAGCTCGCGGACGACGCGATCATCGTCGACACGCACATCGACGCCCCCGAACGCCTCGTCTCGCACTGGGACGACCTGGGCCTGTCGGCGCCGACGAAGGAGTTCGACTATCCGCGCGCGCGGGCCGGCGGCCTGGATGTCGCCTTCATGTCGATCTACACCTCGCCGGAGGAAGACGTCGCGGGCACGGCGTGGCAGGTCGCGAACACGCAGATCGACCACGTCGAGGCGATGGTGCAGCGGCATCCGGACAAGTTCGCGATCGTGACGTCGCCCAAGGACGTCGAACGCCTGCGCCAGGGCGGCCACGTGCTGCTCGCGCTGGGCATGGAGAACGGCGCGCCGATCGGCGACGACCTGAAGAAGCTGGCGGAATTCCAGGCGCGCGGCGTCCGCTACATCACGCTCGCGCACGGCGAGGACAACCGCATCGCCGACTCCTCGTACGTCGACACGGCGAAGTGGCACGGCCTGAGCCCCTTCGGCGAACAGGTGGTCAAGGAAATGAACCGCCTCGGCATCATGGTCGACGTCTCGCACGTCTCCGACGATACGGTGCGCGACGTGCTCGCGCTGACCGACGTGCCGGTGATCGCGTCGCATTCGGGCCTGCGCCACTTCACGCCGGCGTTCGAGCGCAATTTGTCCGACGACCTCGCAAAGGCCATCGCGAAGGAAGGCGGCGTGGTGCAGCTGACGTTCGGTACGGTGTTCCTCGACGCCAAGCTGGGCGCGGCCACCATGGAACGCCGCCGCCACGTGTCGCAGATGAAGCTGGCCGGCAAATCGCAGGCGGAGATCGATGCGTACGCCAAGCAATGGGGCGTCGAGAACCCCACGCCCGTGGTGCACGTGGACCGCGTGCTCGACATCATCGATTACGCGGTGAAGCTGGTCGGCATCGACCACGTGGGCATCGGGTCGGATTTCGACGGCGTGGATGGCGAGCTGCCGGAAGAACTGAAGTCGGTGGCGGACTATCCCGTGATCGTCGCCGGGCTGCAGAAGCGCGGCTACAAGGACGCGGACATCCGCAAGATCCTCGGCGGGAACCTGCTGCGTGTGTGGGCCGCGGTGGAGGCGGCCGGCAAGCCCTGATTTCCCCGGTGCAACAAAAAAGCCCCGCGATGCGGGGCTTTTTTTTCGAACGTCGCGGAAGGGATTACTCCTTCGCGCCGGCCTTCTTCGCCACGACCTTCTTCGCCGGGGCCTTGGCCACGGTGGTCTTGGTGGCGGTCTTCTTCACCACCGGCGCCGTCGTCGTGCCGGCAGCCTTGGCCGCGACGTGCGAACGCGCGTTGCCGTAGCTGGCGTTGTAGCGCTTGCCCTTGGCGGTCTTGCGGTCGCCCTTGCCCATGTGCGTTGCTCCTGGTGCTGTATTCGTGATGGATATCTGCGCGCTGGCCGCGCGCGAGGGCGCAAAGCCTAGCAGATCGACGCGGTGCGCAGGCGGATCAGTGCGCGCAGCTGGCGTCGTGGATGTGCACCAGCCGCAGGTTGGCCAGGTGCGCCAGCCCCACGAGCGTGCCGCCGCAGGTCATCACCAGCGCATGCGCGACCAGGTGCTCGTGCAGCGGCGGGTAGAGGATGGCGCTCCACAGGATCGTGAGGCCCGCAGCCAGCAGGCCGAGTGCGCGCACGGCGCCGTGCTTGCGATAGCCCCAGTAGACGCTCGCAAAGCCCAGCAACGTAGCGAATGCCACGAAGCCGCGCTCGAACCCTTCGCCCAGCCAGTTGCCGATGCCCAACGCCGGCAGCAGCGCGATGGCCAGCGGCAGCAACGCGCAATGCACCGCGCACGCCAGCGAACCGGCGGCGCCGAAGCGATCGAGCAGGCGATGGGAGCGGGCGGCAGGGGACATCGGGGGGCGGGCGGCGGCGGAAGTGGAACTTTATAACATTCCGCGTCGAAATCCCGTCACGACCCCGTTCAGCTGGATTCGAGGGCCCGGCAGGCCTGGCAGACCCCATGGACTTCCAGGGTCTGCGCCTGGGGGGCGAAGCCCAGCGCCCGGGCGGAGGCGTCCAGCGCGGACACGATGCTGTCGTCCTCCAGCTCCGTCGCCGAATGGCACGCATCGCAGATCAGGAACGGCACGGCGTGCGCTTCGCCGCCGGGATGGTGGCAGCCCACGTAGGCGTTGATCGACGAGAGTTTGTGGATGAAGCCGTGCTCGAGGAGGAAGTCGAGGGCGCGATACACCGTGGGCGGCGCGGTCGCGTCGTGCGTGGCCTTCATCCGGTCGAGCAGTTCGTAGGCCTTCACCGGGCGGCCCGCATCGGCGATCAGGCGCAGCGCGTTGGCGCGGATCGGCGTCAGGCGCAGGCCACGCGCTTCGCACGCGCGCTCCACCTCGTGCACGAACGCATCGGCGTCGTGGACGTGGTGGTGCGGATCGGTGCAGGGAGCGTGGTGGCCCATGGGTTCGATCTAGTCCCCGGCCGGCACTTTTGCAAGGGCGGCATCGATGCGGCGCAGGGCCTCGTCGCGGCCTGCGAGGTACACGGTGTGCGAGATATCGGGGCTCACCTGCGTGCCGGTGATGGCCACGCGCAGCGGCTGCGCAACCTTCCCCATGCCGATGCCGAGCGCATCGGCGGCGGCATGCAGCGCAACGCCCACGTTTTCCGCGGACCACGTGTCCAGCGCTTCCAGGCGCGTGCGCGCTTCCGCCAGCGGTGCGCGCGCGGCGGCGTTGAGATGCTTGGCGACCGCCGCATCGTCGTATTGCGTGAGCGGACCGAACCACACCGCCGCGCGTTCCGCCATGTCCTTCAGCGTCTGCACGCGATCGCGCAACGCCACGACGAGGTCGGCCGGCGACGGACCCGCGGCGAGGTCGTAGCCCTGCGCGCGCAGGTGCCATTCCAGGTGCTTGCCCACTTCGACCGGATCGTCCGACTTCAGGTACTGCTGGTTGAGCCAGCCGAGCTTGGCGGCATCCAGGCGCGAGGCCTTCGCGTTGACGTCGCGCAGGTCGAACAGCTGCGTCATTTCCGGGATCGAGAAGATCTCCTGGTCGCCGTGCGACCACCCCAGCCGCACGAGGTAATTGAGCAGCGCGTGCGGCAGATACCCGGCATCGCGGTACTGCATGACATCCGCCGCGCCCGTGCGCTTGG
Source organism: Noviluteimonas caseinilytica (assembly GCF_018406605.1). Lineage (GTDB taxonomy): Bacteria > Pseudomonadota > Gammaproteobacteria > Xanthomonadales > Xanthomonadaceae > Noviluteimonas > Noviluteimonas caseinilytica. Next base: position 452,064 of record NZ_AP024545.1, read on the forward strand.
ACAGCTTGGCGCCCTGCTCGTCCAGGATCATCGGCAGGTGCGCGAAATGCGGCACGGGCTTGCCCAGCGCGCGATAGATGTTTATCTGTCGCGGCGTGTTGTTGACGTGGTCGTCGCCGCGCACGACGTCGCTGATGTCCATGTCGATGTCGTCGACGACGACGGCGAAGTTGTACGTCGGATAGCCGTCGGAGCGGAAGATCACCAGGTCGTCGAGTTCGCCGTTGGCGAATTCGATGCGGCCCTTGACCTTGTCGTCCCACGCCACGACGCCGTCGAGCGGATTCTTGAAACGGATGACGCGGTTGGGATCGTCGCGAAAGCCCACGTTCTGTTCGCGATACGCGCCGTTGTAGCGCGGCTTGTCGTTGGCGGCCATCGCGGCTTCGCGCATGGCTTCCAGTTCCGCCTTCGTCTCGTACGCGTAGTACGCGGTCCCGTCGGCGACCATCTGCTCGGCGACTTCGCGATAGCGGTCCAGGCGCGCGGTCTGGTAGACCGGGCCTTCGTTGTAATCCAGACCCAGCCAGTCCATCGCTTCCAGGATCGCGTCGATGGCGGCCTGCGTGCTGCGCTCGCGGTCGGTGTCTTCGACGCGCAGGATGAAATCGCCGCCGTGGCGCCGCGCTTCCAGCCAGCAGTACAGCGCGGTGCGCGCGCCGCCGATGTGCAGGTAACCGGTGGGACTGGGGGCGAAACGGGTGCGGACGGCCATGGGCGCGCGAGTTCGAACGGGAATGGCCGGCGATTTTACGCGAGCGCGCCCACCTCCGCCGGGCGCCCCACTAGAATGGCCGTATGCCTGCGTTGTTCATTTCCGACCTCCACCTCGATGCGGAGCGTCCCGCCATCACCGACCTGTTCGGCCGCTTCCTGGCCGATGAGGCGCGTGGCGCCGATGCGCTGTACATCCTCGGCGACCTGTTCGAAGCCTGGGTGGGGGACGACGATCCCTCCGACGTCGGCGCGTTCGTCGCCGACCGCCTGGCCACGCTGACGCGCGCGGGGACGCCCGTGTTCTTCCTGCGCGGCAACCGCGATTTCCTCGTCGGCGACCGCTTCGCGCGCCGCGCGCGCATGCACATCCTCCCGGATCCGGCGGTCGTGCTGCTCGAGGGCACGCCCACGCTGCTGATGCACGGCGACCTGCTGTGCACCGACGACGTGAAGTACCAGGCCTTCCGCGCGCAGACGCGCGATCCGCACTGGCAGGCGCAGTTCCTCGCGCAGCCGCTGGCGGCGCGGCTCGCGTTCGCGCAACAGGCGCGCGCGGCGAGCAAGGCGCACCAGGGCGGGTTGCAGCAGCAAGGCTTGATGGAAGCGATCACCGATGTTGCGCCGGCCACCGTCGACGCCACGCTCGCGCGCTTCGGCATCGGCAAGCTCATCCACGGGCACACGCATCGTCCCGCGGTGCACGACGAGCCCAATGGCACGCGCATCGTGCTGGGCGACTGGTACGAACAAGGCTCGGTGTTGCGCGTGGATCGCGACGGCGCGCAGTTGTCGTCGCTCGCCGCCTAGGGTTTGCGTTCGCGCGCTTCGGCGTCCAGCGCGAGCAGTGCTGCCAGTTCTTCCGGATCGAAACCCGCTTCGGCCCGCGCTTCCAGGTTGAACGGGCCATAGAGCACGGGACGCGCGTATTGCGCGAGCAGGTGCGCGAACGTCGCGCGCGGCTCGCGGCCGTGCAGTTCGCAGCACCAGCGGAACCAGCGCGAGCCCGCGGCCACGTGCCCCACTTCCTCGCGCAGGATGACCTCGAGGATGTCGGCGGTCGCATCGTCGCCGAGCGAACGCAGCTTCACGATCATGCCGGGTGTGACATCCAGGCCGCGCGCTTCCAGCACGCGCGGCACCAGCGCCATGCGCGCGAGCGCGTCGTGCGCGGTTTTTTCCGCCATTTCCCACAAGCCGTTGTGCGCGTCGAAGTCGCCGTAGTCGTGGCCGAACTCGCGCAGGCGCGCGCGCAGCATCGCGAAGTGCCGCGCTTCGTCCGCCGCCACGCCGATCCAGTCGGCGTAATACGCCGCGGGAAACGTGCGGAAGCGATACACCGCGTCCCACGCCAGGTCGATCGCGTTGAACTCGATGTGCGCCACCGCGTGGATGAAGGCGGCGCGGCCTTCGTCGCTGCCGAAGCCGCGGCGCGGCAGGTCGCGCGGCGGCACCAGGCGCGGGCGTTCGGGACGGCCCGGCATGCGGATCGGATCGGGTTCGCGCTCGTCTTCGAGCGTGGCGAACTTGCCGTCGGCGAAATCGGCGGCGGCCTGCGCGGTGCGCGCGAGCTTGTCTTCCGGCGTCGCCGCATCCAGGCACGCCTTCGCCGCATCGAACAGCGAAGCCATGGCGTCAGGACGCGACGCGGCGTTTCTTTTTGGCGTCGTCGGAACGCAGCTTGCTGATGCGCTCGAAGTAATCCGGATCGATGCCCGTCACGTATTCGCCGCTGAAGCACGAGCTGTCGAAGCGCTTGCCCGGATGCTTCGGGCCGGCAACGGCGGTTTCGAGATCCGCCAGGTCCTGGTAGATCAGCCAGTCGCAGCCGAGCAGCTGTTCGATTTCCGCTTCGGTGCGGTTGTGCGCGATGAGTTCGTCGGGCGACGGCATGTCGATGCCGTAGATGTTCGGGAAGCGCACCGGCGGCGCGGCGGACGCCAGGTACACCTTCTTGGCGCCGGCGTCGCGCGCCATCTGCACGATCTGGCGCGAGGTGGTGCCGCGCACGATGGAGTCGTCCACCAGCAGCACGTTGCGGCCGCGGAATTCCAGCGGGATCGGGTTGAGCTTGCGCTTCACCGATTTCACGCGCTCGCCCTGCCCCGGCATGATGAAGGTGCGGCCGACGTAGCGGTTCTTGATGAAGCCTTCGCGGTACTTCACGCCGAGCGTGCTGGCGATTTCCAGCGCGGAATCGCGCGAGGTGTCGGGGATCGGGATGACGACGTCGATGTCGTGGTCCGGGCGCAGGCGCAGGATCTTCTCGCCCAGCGTCACGCCCATGCGCATGCGCGCCTTGTGCACGGAGATGTCGTCGATCATCGAGTCCGGGCGCGCGAAGTACACGTATTCGAAGATGCAGGGCGTCGCGCCTTCCGGTGCGGCGCATTGCCTGGCGAACAGTTCGCCGCGCGCGGTGATCACCAGCGCTTCGCCCGGCGCGACGTCGCGCACGCGTTCGAAGCCGAGCACGTCGAGCGCGACGGATTCGGACGCAACCATCCATTCGTCGCCGCCCGGCGTGGTGCGCTTGCCGAGCACCAGCGGACGGATGCCGTGCGGATCGCGGAACGCCACCAGGCCGAGGCCGAGCAGCGCGAGGACGACGGCGTAGCCGCCCTTCGCGCGGCGGTTCACGCCTTCCACGGCGCGGAACACGGCGTCGGGCGTGAGCGCCTTCTGCGTGTCCAGTTCGTGCGCGAACACGTTGAGCAGCACTTCCGAATCCGATTCGGTGTTGACGTTGCGGCGGTCCTGTTCGAACACCTCGCGCCGCAGCGCGTCGGTGTTGATGAGGTTGCCGTTGTGCGCCAGCGCGATGCCGTAGGGCGAGTTGACGTAGAAGGGCTGCGCTTCGTCCGAGCCTTCCGAACCGGCCGTGGGATAGCGGCAGTGCGCGATGCCCACGCGCCCTTCGAGCAACAGCATCGAGGCTTCGTCGAACACGTCGCGCACGAGGCCGTTGCCCTTGTGCACGCGCAGCTTGCCGCGGTCGGCGGTGGCGATGCCCGCCGCGTCCTGGCCGCGGTGCTGGAGCACGGTTAGGCCGTCGTAGAGCTGCGCTGCGACTTCCGAGGTTCCGACGATACCGACGATGCCGCACATGGGATGGGGGATTCCTGCGTGTTCTGGCTGGTTGGATCAGGGATGCGGGCGGACGATGCCGTCCATCCCGAGTTTCGACTTGACCTGCGCCTTGAGTTGGTCCGCTTCGGCGCGATTCAACACCGGGCCCACGCGGACGCGGGTGAGGGTGCCCTTGTCGGTGGTGATGCTTTCGGTGAACGCGCTGAAGCCGGCGTTGCGCAGCTTGTCGCGCAGGGCGTTGGCGTCGGCGGCCTTGCTGAAGGCGGCCAGCTGGACGGCGAAGCCGGTGCCGGACGCGGCGGGCGTGGCGGGCGCGGTCGCTGCGGGCTTGGTGGCCGGGGTCGTCGCTGCGGCAACGGTGGTGGTGGGCTTCGGCGGCGTGGCGGCCTTCGGCGCTTCGCGCTCGGCGTCCAGGGCCACGACCTTTGCGCTGACGTCGCTGCGCACGCCGGCGGCCTTCAGGCGCGCGTCCTCGGCCTGCGCGCGGGTGGCGAACGGACCGATGCGCACGCGCTGGAGCGTCTTGCCGGAGACCGTCGCGGATTCGCGATAGCCCGGCAGGTGCGCGGCGCGCAGCGAGGCGGTGACCGAATCGGCGGCAGCCGCGGTGGAGAAGCTGCCGTAGTTGACGGCGTAGTTCCCGCCCGCGGTGGGCGCGGGGTACATCACGCCGGGCGCGGACGGCGGCGGCGTGGTCGGCGCCGGCGCGGTGGCGGCGGCCGAGGCGTCGGGCAGCGCCTGGACCTGGGCGGCCGAGGCGTCGCGCAGCGGCGCGGCGGCGATCGTCGCGGCAGACGCAGGCGGCGTGTCGGGGAGCGCGGCGACGGTCGCGGTGCTCGCGGACGGCGCGGGCGGCGTTGCATCCATGCCAAGCGCGCCATCGGCGGGCGTGGCATCGGGCGCCACGAGCGGCAGGTCGCGGGTTTCCAGGTCGCCGACCGGTGCGCGCGGTGCATCGAGCGGGACGTCGGCGACGCCACTCTCCGGCGCCGGGCCCTGGATCAGCATGGGAAGGAAGATCACGGCCAGCGCGATCAGCACGGCTGCGCCGACGAGGCGCTGTTTCAGTGCAGGTTCCATCGGTGCTCGGGGGACCGGGCGACGTTGCCGGGGCGGAATTATAGACCCCGCCCCTCCTTCGCTTCTGAACCCAGGGCCGCAATTGCTTCGCCGACGGTATGGAAGGAGCCGAAGACGAGCAGGCGATCGCCCGCGACGGCGTCCTTGCGCGCCGCGGCGAGCGCGGTGGCGACCTCGGCATGGCGCGCGCCCGCGGCGGCGGGCGTGCCCTGCAGGCGTTCGGCGAAGGCGTCGACGGGCTGGCCGCGCGGGCCTGCGCCTTCGAGGCCGGCGAGGAACCAGCGATCGATGCGTGGCGCGAGGGCTTCGACGACGCCCCGGGCGTCCTTGTCCCCGAGCGCGGCGTACACGGCGAAGGTGCGTCCGCGGGCCGGCGTCGCCGCCAACCATTCGGCCAGCGCGCGCGCGGCCTGCGGGTTGTGGCCGACGTCGAGGACGACCTCGATGCCATCGCGTTCGATGCGCTGCAGGCGCCCCGCCACCGCCGCTTCGGCGATGCCGTGCGCGAAGGCTTCGCGCGGGATCGCGACGTCGAGCGCGCGCAACGCGGCGATCGCGGTGGCGGCGTTGCGCATCTGCACGGGCGCGGCCAGCGCGGGCGTCGGCAGGTCCAGCGCGAAATTCACTTCGCGCCAGCGCCACGTTTCGGCATCGATCGGTTCGAAGAAGAAATCGCAGTTCGCGCGGATCGCCGAGGCGCCGATGCGATACGCGCGGCCGAGCACGCTCGACGGCGGATCGTCGTCGCCCAGCACCAGCGGTTTCCACGCGCGCGCGATGCCGGCCTTCTCCGCGCCGATCACTTCGCGATCGTTGCCGAGCCAATCCTGGTGGTCGAGGTCGACGGTGGTGATCACGGCCACGTCGGGATCGACGAGGTTCACCGCGTCGAGCCGGCCGCCGAGGCCGACTTCTAGGATCGCCAGGTCCAGTTCGTCCTGCGCGAACAACCACAATGCGGCGAGCGTGCCGTATTCGAAGTACGTCAGTTGGGTGTCGCCGCGTGCAGCTTCCACCGCGTCGAAGGCGTGCACGAGCGCGAGATCGTCCGCGTCGTGGCCGTCGATGCGCACGCGTTCGTTGTAGCGCAGCAAATGCGGCGAGGTGTAGGCGCCCGTGCGCCAGCCGGCGGCGCGCGCGATCGCTTCGATGAACGCGACCGTCGAGCCCTTGCCGTTCGTGCCGGCCACGGTGATCACGTGGCGCGCGGGGCGCGTGAGGCCCATGCGCTCGGCTACGTCGGCCACGCGTTCCAGCCCCATCGCGATGGACTGCGGATGCTGGCGCTCGATGTACGCCAGCCAGTCGTCGAGCGAACGTGCCATCACAGTGCCCGATGCACCGCTTCGCCGAACAACGCCGTGTGGTGCGTGGCGTCGTTCATGCGCACGACGTCGAGGTGCTCGACGTCTGGGCCTTCCAGCAGGTTGAGCGTGGTCGGTGCCTGGCGGAAGGTCCACAGCTTCGACAGCGGAATCCCCAGCACGTGGCACAGCAGCACGCGATTCACCGCGTCGTGCGCAACGACGAGCAGCGTGTCGTGTTCGCCGAGGCCGTCGGCGGCACGCGCCAACGCGGGCCACGCGCGATCGAACACGTGCTGCAGCGATTCGCCTTCGGGCATCAGCACTTCGTGCGGCGCGTGGCGCCACGCGTGCAGGCGATCGGGATCGCGTTCGCGAATCTCGGCGGCAAGCAAGCCCTCCCACGTGCCGTGCGCGATTTCCATCAGGCCGGCGTCCGTCGTGAGGCGCGCGAGGCGGTCGTCGCCCAGCGCAAGTTCCGCCGTGCGCAGCGCGCGCTTCAACGGCGAGGCGACCGCGCGATCGATGTGCACGTGTTGCAGGCGTTCACCGAGGGCACGCGCCTGCGCTTCGCCGACGGGCGACAAGGGAATGTCTTCCTGGCCCTGGTAGCGGCCTTCGGCATTCCACGCGGTTTCGCCGTGGCGGGCGAGCAAGATCTTCATGCGGTCACACCTGCTGGATCGAGAGGACGCCCGGCGTGGTGCGCAGGGCGGCGAGTTGCGAGTCGTCGAGCGGCTGGTCGACGGTGATGGCGGCGCGCGCCTGGCCGTCGCCGGCCGCGCCGAGCGCGAAGTTCACGATGTTGATGCCGGCCGCGCCGAGTTGCGAGCCGACGGTGCCGATCATGCCCGGCCGGTCTTCGTTGCGCAGCAGGAGCACGTGGGCCTGCGGGTCGAATTCGATCTCCACGCCATCCAGGCGCACGACGCGCGGGCCGCGATGCAGGGTGGCTTCGATTTCGCGCGTGCGGCCTTCGCTTTCGACGCGGATGCGCAGGAGGCGATCGAAGCCGTCGCCATCGCCGCCGATCGTTTCGGCCACGACCAGGCCGCGCAGCGCGGCTTCCTGCAACGCGTTCACCGGCGTGACGCGACCCGAATGCGCGCCGAGCAAGGCGGCGACGAGCAGGCGCGTGAGCGGGCGCGTGTCCAGTTGGTCCGTGCGGCCGGCGTAGGTGACGGTGAGCTTCGTCGGCGCGTGCACGAGGCGCGCGGCGAGCCGGCCGAGCGACGACATCAGCGGCATCCACGGCCCCACTTCGCGCGCGGCTTCGGCGGTGAGCGGCGGCAGGTTGACGCAGCCGGCGACCGCGCCGGTGGTGACGAAGTCGATGACCTGGCGCGCGAGGATCGTGCTGACGGCCTGTTGCGCTTCGCTCGTCGAGGCGCCGAGGTGCGGCGTGAGGATGAGCTTGGATTGCGCGCGCAGCGGCGAATCGGCGGGCAGCGGTTCGGTCACGAAGGTATCGAGCGCAGCGCCGGCGAGGTGGCCTTCTTCCAGCAGCTTGAGCAACGCGGCTTCGTCGACGAGCCCGCCGCGCGCGGCGTTGATGAGGTAGGCGCCCGGACGCATCGCGCGCAGGCGCGCTTCGGACAGCAGGTTGGTCGTTTCCTTCGTGCGCGGGATGTGCAGCGTCACGACGTCGGCCCACGCCAGCAGGTCGTCCAGCGTCTTCAGCGGCACGCTGCCCTTCCCGGCCGCCGACGGCGGCAGGAACGGGTCGTACGCGGCCACGTCCATGCCGATGCCCTGCGCCTTGCGCGCGACGGTGCCGCCGATGCGGCCCAGGCCGATGACGCCGAGTTTCTTGCCTTCCAGTTCGAAACCGGTGAGGCCGGCCTTCGGCCATTGCCCGGCCTTCATGCCGGCGTCGGCGCGCGGCACGTGGCGCGCGAGCGCGAACAGCAGCGACAGCGCATGTTCGGCGGCGGCGAGCGTGTTGCCGTCGGGCGCGTTCATCACCGCGATGCCGCGCGCGGTGGCGGCTTCGACATCGATGGTGTCCACGCCGGCGCCGGCGCGGCCGATCACGCGCAGGTGCTTCGCCTGTTCCAGCGCGGACGCGGGCACGGCGGTGGCGGAACGCACGAGCACGGCATCGACGTCGGCGAGCGCGACGGCGAGTTCGGCGGGGTCCTTGATCGGATCGGAGACGGCGACGTCCCAGCCCGCGAGGCGGAACAACTGGAGACCGTCTTCATGGATGCCATCGCAGGCCAGCACTTTCATTCGCACGCTCCTTGGATGAGGGGGCGCGCGGAAACGCATGGCCAGCCGGATCGGAACGGGGCGTCGCGGGCGCGACGCGATGGAACGGTGGAACCAACGGCGTGTCGAGAAAACGGGGCCGGCTGGCATGGGAATCCGCGACGCCCGGAGCCTAACATGGCATCCCCGCAAAGGAGCATCTCCATGGACCAGCAGGCGAAGGGCACGTTCGAAGTGAAGCGCAGTATGGAACCGGGCTGCGACCTGGGCGACGGCGTGGAAGCCGGGCATTTCCGCTTCGACAAGACGTTCGCCGGGCCACTGGAGGCGACCAGCGTGGTGCACATGCTGGCGGTGGGGTCGCCGCAGGCGGGATCGGCCGGTTACGTGGCGGTGGAACGCGTGAAGGGGACGCTGGACGGACGCAGCGGCACGTTCTTCTTCCAGCACAGCGGCGTGATGGACCGCGGCAAGGCAACGCTGGCGTTGAGCGTGGTGCCGGATTCCGGCACCGACGCACTGGCGGGATTGCACGGCACGATGGCCATCGACATCACCGACGGCCAGCACTTCTACACGTTCGATTACGGCTTCCGCGACGCCTGAGCGTTGCTCGCTTCGGGCATGGCCGAGGAATGGTGGCTGGTGATGCGCCACGCGCCGTCTTCGAAGGCGTACGTGTAGGTGTAGCGCGCGTGCGTCTGCGAGCCGTCGCCGAAGGTGAAGGTGTACAGGCCGGCGTCGACCGCCGAATTGCAGCCGAGGAAGACGCGGCGTTCGTCGATGTGGCCCGACGGATGCTTGGCCTGGAAATGCTTGAAGTAATCGAGCTTCTGCTCGCGCGTGTAGCGTGGCACGTCGGAGAGCGTGGGCAGCAGCACCGAGTCGTCGGCGTACAGCGCGACGACCTCCGTGGCCGGCTTGTGTTCCAGCGCTTCTTCCCAGCGATCGAACAATGCGGCCACGCCGGCGTCGTCGATGGGGGCGCAGGTGTTGGCGGCCTGCGGCTGCGAAGCGGGCCTGGTGCAGCCTGGCAGCAAAACAAGCGCGACGACAACGACGCCGGCGCGCATCACGGTGATCAACATCGACGACCCCTCGCATGGCCCGTTGCAGGCCGGTGCGCGAGGCTAGCGCCGGGACTGCGCGTGCGTCATGCAGCACGCGTCCCGGCGCGAACGCGATCGCTCCGTCATTCGGACGGCAGGTTCATTTCCTTCAGCAGGTGCGGCGCGGGATAGACCTTCGCGAGCAGCCAGCGCAGGTAGCGCATGTCGACGTGGATCGCGCGCTTGTAGCGCGGATCGAACATCCAGCTGGCGCTCACCGCTTCCCAGTTGCTGTCGAAGTTCAGGCCGATCAGCTTGCCGTCGGCGTCGAGCACGGGCGAACCGGAATTGCCGCCGGTGGTGTCGAGGTTGGTCATCAGGTCGACGGTCTGTGTCTTGAGGACAGGATCGGCGGTGGTGCCGAAGTCGCCCTTCGCGATCGCGTCGAGCAAGGGCTTCGGTGCGTCGAACGGCGCCTTGCCGGTGTGCTTCTCGACGATGCCCTGCACGGTGGTGAGCGGGCGGTAGTCGATGCCGTCGCGCGGCGACATCGGGCTGATGCGGCCGTAGCTCACGCGCAGCGTGGAGTTGGCATCGGGGTACACGGCGCGGCCCTGCGACTTGCGGTACGCGATGAGCGCGCGCATGTACGCCGGGCGCAGGCGCAGCAGTTCGCCTTCGCGCTGCTTGCTCTCTTCTTCGATGCGCATGTACGCGGGCAGCAGCGCCTTCGCGGCGACGAGCATCGGATCCGGGTCGGTGGCGACATTGGATTCGCGCTGCATCAGCGAGGTGCGCACGGCTTCGTCGCCGAGCTTCGTGCCGGCGTAGAGCGCGTCGAGCTTCGCGGTCACCTGCGCCTGCGTGGTGCCGAACACCTGGTCGAATTCCGGCAGGTGCTGCGCGGCCGGCAAGGCGAGGTACTGGCGCAGCAGGTCGGCGAGGATCGCCTTCTCCACGGTCGGGCTGTAACGACGCTGCACCTGCTTGAGCGTGCCGGCGATCAGCGTTTCGTCGCGCAGCTGGTAGCCGGATTCGCGTTCGGCGTCGGGCTTGGTGCGTTCGATCGCCAGGCGCTGCACGGTGAGTGCGGCACGCAGCACTTGCGTCATCGCGCGGATGGCGCCGACCAGCTGGTCGCGGTCGCGCATCGCCATCGCATTTTTCAGCTGCGCTTGCGCGGCGTCGATGTCGCGGCGCGTGGCGGCGGCGTCGGGTTGCTTGCCGAGCCAGGCGAGCATCGCGGATTCGTCCTGCTGGCGCACGTGGATCGCGTCGCTGCGGCGCAGGCCGTCGAGTTCGCCCTGCGCGCGCTTGAGGTTGTTCTTCAGGCTCTGCACCTGCGAGGCGTAGGCGACCTTCGCGTTCGCGTCGGGCTTGGCGGCGGCGTCGATGGTGCCGATGAGGCCGTCGTACAGCGCGACGCGCGAGGGCAGCTGCCATTCGATCTGGTTCGCGAATTCCGACGCCATGCGGTGGCGGAACGTCACGCCCGGATAGCCGGCGAGCATCGCGAAGTCGCCGTCCTTCACATTGCGCGTGGACACCTGCAGGTGGGCGGGCGGTGCGTACGGCACGTTGTCGGGCGAATAGTCGGCGGGCTTGCCGTCCTTGCCGACGTAGGCGCGCAGCAGCGTGAAGTCGCCGGTGTGGCGCGGCCACACGAAGTTGTCGATTTCGTCGCCGTAGTTGCCTATCGCCTGCGGCGGTGCGTACACCAGGCGGATGTCGCGCAGTTCGAGCTGGCGGATGAGGTAGAAGTCGGTGCCGTAATCCATGTTCGCAACGCTGCAGCGGTAGCCCGCGTCGCTTTCGCACTTGGCGACGGCCTGCTTGGTGGCGGCGTCGATGGCGTCGTAGTACGCCCGGCCCTGCTTCCCGCGCGCGTTGGCGAGGATGGTGTCGGTGATGCGGTCGAAGCCCGTGGTGACGAGCACGCGGTAGTCCGGGCTGGCCGGGAGTTCGCCGGCGCGGTCGGCGGCGATGAAGCCGTTCGCGATGAGGTCGCGGTCGGGCTTGCTGTTGTACTGGATGACGCCGAACGCGACGTGGTGGTTGGTCAGCACCAGGCCGTCCTGCGAGACGAACGCGCCGGTCGCGCCGCCCACCTTCACGACGGCGCTCATCGGCGGCTTCGTCAGGTCGGCGAGGTCCGCCGGGTTGCCCTTGAACCCGGCGGCGCGCAGTTGCGCCGCGATGTCGGGCAGTTGCGAGGGCATCCACATGCCTTCGTCGGCCTGGGCCGAGGCGGAAAGGAGCAGCAGGGACGCAAGGAGCGGTCGGCGCATGGCGGGTCCGGTTGGAGGAATGAAGATGGGAGCGGGGTTCGCGCGTGAACCCGGGACGATACGGGCTCCGTGGCGGCCGTTGCAAAGGACGTCGGTCACGGTCCGCGCGTCACCGGCCGGCCCGGGCCCGCGCCGTATAATCCCGCCCCTCTTTCGCACTCCGCGGCCGCACCGATGACGATGATGAAAGCGCTGGTCAAGCGCGAAGCCGGCAAGGGCATCTGGATGGAAGACGTGCCCGTGCCGGCGCCGGGCCCGAACGAAGTCCTGATCAAGCTGGAAAAGACCGCGATCTGCGGCACCGACCTGCACATCTACCTGTGGGACGAGTGGAGCCAGCGCACGATCAAGCCGGGCCTGGTGATCGGGCACGAGTTCGTGGGCCGAATCGTCGACCTCGGGCCGGGCGTGTCGGGCTATTCGGTGGGCCAGCGCGTGTCGGCCGAAGGCCACATCGTCTGCGGCCATTGCCGCAACTGCCGCGCCGGTCGCCAGCACCTGTGCCCCAACACCGTGGGCATCGGCGTGAACCGCAACGGCGCGTTCGCCGAATACATCGTGATGCCGGCCAGCAACCTGTGGCCCATCCCGGACCAGATCCCGAGCGAGCTGGCCGCGTTCTTCGATCCCTATGGCAACGCGGCGCATTGCGCGCTGGAATTCGACGTGGTCGGCGAAGACGTGCTGATCACCGGCGCCGGCCCGATCGGCATCATCGCCGCGGGTATCTGCAAGCACATCGGTGCGCGCAACGTGGTGGTCACCGACGTCAACGACTTCCGCCTCAAGCTCGCCGCCGACATGGGCGCCACGCGCGTGGTCAACGTCACCAACACGTCGCTGAAGGACGTGATGGCCGACCTGCACATGGAAGGCTTCGACGTGGGCCTGGAGATGAGCGGCAATCCGCGCGCGTTCAACGACATGCTCGATTGCATGTACCACGGCGGCAAGATCGCGATGCTCGGCATCATGCCGAAGGGCGCGGGCGCCGACTGGGACAAGGTGATCTTCAAGGGCCTCACGCTGCAGGGCATCTACGGCCGGCGCATGTACGAGACCTGGTACAAGATGACGCAGCTGGTGCTCGGGGGCTTCCCGCTCGGCAAGGTGCTCACGCACCAGTTGCCGATCGACGAATTCCAGAAGGGCTTCGACCTGATGGAATCGGGCAAGGCCGGCAAGGTCGTGCTGAGCTGGAACTGACGACCATGACGCTGACCTCCCGCTACGCCGCCACGCTCGACGAAATCCGCGAGGCCGGGCTGTTCAAGTCCGAACGCATCATCACCAGCCCGCAGTCGGCGGAGATCACGCTGGAAGACGGGCGCACGGTGCTGAACTTCTGCGCCAACAACTACCTGGGCCTCGCCGACCATCCGGACGTGATCCACGCGGCGAAGGAAGCGCTGGACACGCACGGCTTCGGCATGGCGAGCGTGCGCTTCATCTGCGGCACGCAGGACCTGCACAAGGCACTGGAACGCACGATCTCGGCGTTCTTCGGCACCGAAGACACGATCCTGTACGCGGCGTGCTTCGATGCGAACGGCGGTTTGTTCGAGCCGTTGCTGGACGAGAACGACGCGATCATCTCCGACGCGCTCAACCACGCCTCGATCATCGACGGCGTGCGGCTGTGCAAGGCGAAGCGCTACCGCTACGCCAACTGCGACATGGCCGACCTCGAGGCGCAGCTCAAGCAGGCGAAGGCCGACGGCGCGCGCACGATCATGATCACGTCCGATGGCGTGTTCTCGATGGACGGGTTCATCGCGCCGCTCGACGAGATCACGAGGCTGGCGCAGCAGTACGGCGCGCTGGTGCACATCGACGAATGCCACGCCACCGGCTTCCTCGGGAAGACGGGCCGCGGCTCGGCGGAAGTGAAAGGCGTGATGGAGAAGATCGACATCTTCACCGGCACGCTCGGCAAGGCGATGGGCGGTGCGCTCGGCGGGTTCACGACGGCCAAGCGCGAAGTGATCGAGCTGCTGCGGCAGCGGTCGCGGCCGTACCTGTTCTCCAACTCGCTGCCGCCGCACGTGGTGGCCGCGGGGATCAAGGCGTTCGAGATGCTGGCATCCGCCGGTGAATTGCGCGACACGCTGGCGGAAAACACGAAATACTTCCGCGAGCGCATGACGGCGGCGGGCTTCGACATCAAGCCGGGCGTGCATCCGATTTCGCCGGTGATGCTGTACGACGCGCCGCTGGCGCAGAAGTTCGCGCAGCGGTTGCTGGAGGAAGGGATCTACGCGATCGGGTTCTTCTTTCCGGTCGTGCCCAAGGGCCAGGCGCGCATCCGCACGCAGATCAGCGCAGCGCACACGCGCGAACACCTGGACCGCGCGATCGATGCGTTCGTGCGCATCGGACGCGAACTGGGCGTCATCAAGGCCTGACGGGTTTCAGTCGCCGCGCAATGCGGCGACTTCCGTTTCGGTCAGCGGGCGCCATGCGCCCTTCGCGAGATCGCCGAGTTCCAGCGGGCCGATCGCGACGCGCACCAGGCGCAACACGTCGAAATCGAACGCGGCCAATAGACGTCGGATCTGCCGGTTGCGGCCTTCGTCCAAAACGATGTCGAGCCACGCGGTGCGATCGCCTGCGCGCAGCAGCGCGATGGACTTGGCGTGCAACGGTTCGCCGTCGGCGAGGATGCCGTCGGCGAGCGCGTCGAGCGTGTCGTCGTCCGGGCGGCGATCGACCTGCACGTGGTAGCGCTTGTCGGGACCGGTCGCGGGATCGGTGATGCGCGCGGCCCACGCGGGATCGTTGGAGAACAGCAGCAGGCCTTCGCTGGCCTTGTCGAGGCGGCCCACGGGGGCGATCCAAGGCAGGCCGGCGGATTCGAAACAGGTATAGACGGTGTCGCGGTCGTGCTCGTCGCGCGCGGTGGTCACCAGGCCGCGCGGCTTGTTGAGCACGAGGTAGAGCGGCGCGGCGGCGTCGAGCGGTTGCTCGTCCACCGTGATCCGGTGGCGGCCGGCGATCGTTGGGAATTCGGGATCACGCACGATGCGCCCGTCGACGCGCACACGGCCCGCGCGGATCCATTCGGCGGCCTGCGTGCGCGAACACACGCCGCGCTTGGACAGCGCGCGTGCAAGGCCGTGGCGGGGCGTGGCGCCGGGCACGGCGGATGCAGAGTGGGTTACTTCGCGCCGTCCGGCTTGGTGGGCGGCTTCGGCGTGGCGGGCGTCGTCGTGGTCGACGGCGCGGCCGTGGGCGTCGTGCCCGGTGCGGCGTCCGTGGGCGTCGGCGCCGCGGGTGCGGTTGCAGCACCCCCGCCCTTCGCCACGCGCACGCCACGTGCCTTCATCCACTGGTCGAACTCTTCGGCCGTCATGCGCTTGCCGTTCTGGTTCATGTCGAACCGCCACGGCGTGTTGTCGAACTGCGTCTTCGGCTTGTACGTGGCCGGATCGATCACGCCGTTCGCCGCCGGCGTGCCGGGCGATGCGGCGGGCATGGCGTTGGCGACGTTGCGGCAGCCTTCCAGGCGCAGGCGCAGCAGGACGTTGTCGACCGACTGCGCTTCGTCGAAGGCCTGCGCGAGAACGCCGGTGGGCGCGCCGAGCTGGTGGCTGGGCGCGGTGAATTCGGGCGCGACGGCGGGCAGCACGGTGGGCTGCACCGGCAGTGCGCGCGCGGTGATCGCGCAATTGTCGGACTGTGCGTGGGCAAGGCCCGCGAGACTGAACAGGGCAACCGCGATCAATGCACGCGACATGATGTTTCTCCTCGAAGGCGACGCGAGTGTAGGTGCGGGGATCGCATCGAACAACCGCAGCGATCACAGCTTGCGCGCTTGCACGCGACGTTCGCGAAAAAAGAACCGCAAAAAGAAGAAGCCCGGCACGAGGCCGGGCTTCCTTTTGTTGCTTGGAGCTTCGAACGCTTAGTTCTGGACGTTCAGCTCGGTGCGGCGGTTGCGCGCACGGCCTTCCGGATTGTCCGAACCGTCTTCGTTCGTGTTCGGCGCGATCGGGCGGCTCTCGCCGTAACCGTTCGGGCCCACCAGGCGCGCGGCGTCGACGCCGTTGCTGGTCAGGTAGTCGTACACGGCCTTGGCGCGACGCTCCGACAGCGACTGGTTGTAGGCATCGGTGCCGACGGAGTCGGTGTGACCGGCGACTTCAACCTTCAGGTCGGGGTAGCGCTTCAGGATTTCGACGGCTTCGCCGAGGATCGCCACCGCGTCCGGACGGAGCGTCGACTTGTCGAAGTCGAAGTTCACACCCTTCAGGTCGATGGAGACCGGCACCGGGCAGCCGTCCGGACCGATGGTCTGGCCAGCCTGCGAACCGGGGCACTTGTCGTCGCAGTTGTTGACGCCGTCGCCGTCATCGTCCGCATCGGCGCACGACGGGGCGGCCGGGGCCGGGGCAACCGGGGCCGACGGCTCCGGTCCGAGGGCCACGGTCAGGCCGACCGAAGCCAGCAGGTCCGTGAAGTAGTCTTCCTGCGTCTGGGCCGAACGGGCCTGGACGTCGTCGAAATCGATGCGCGTGCCGACTTCCGTACGGAGGTCAACGCGGCCGAAGTCGAACTGGAGACCGGCGCCGAGGTTGACGGCGACGTTGTTGTCTTCATGCTGCGCCGGGAACCCATCGCTCGGGGTGCCGAACGCCGGGTCGCGCACGAACTCTTCTTCGTGACGCTGCCAGCCCAGGCCCATGCGGATGTACGGCCACCACTTGGAGTCGACGCTGCGGAAGTGGTAACGGGCATCGGCCGACACGCCGTACTGGCTCCACCACAGGTTCGGGTTGGAGGACTTGTCCGGGTTCTGGTAGTTCAGTTCTGCTTCGACCGACCAGTTCGGGTTCAGGAACTTGCCGAAGCCGAGGGTGGCGAAAATGGAATCTTCGGTATCACGGTCCGTGTCCTGGAAATTGACGCCGGTCGAACCGGAGACATACCAGCGGTCGTCGAAGTCCTGCGCAGAAGCGGCCTGGGCGACGCCAAGACCACCCAGCAGCGCGGCGCAGAGGAGTTTCTTGTTCATGTTCAGCTCCTTGATCAGGGTAAAGAAACATCGTTTTTTCGTTCAGACGGCCGCATGTCCGCACGGCTTGGATTCAAACTTATGACGGGCCGCATGAAGGCCTTGTTAACGCTAGCATAACAGTTGACCGGGTGCCAACCCCTGCTGCATGCGGAATTCTATACCCGGTAAAGATTCAGGAAATCCGAGATGGACATGGCTTCGAGCTCGGCCGGCTTGGCGGCGAGGGCCATCAGGCGGTCGGCCTGGGCGGCCGGCAGGTGGGCCCGGTTGGCGGCCTGGAACTTCGCCATCAGCACCGGGATGCCTTCGGCCCGGCGCTTGCGGTGGCCGATCGGATAGTCGATGGACACCAGGTCCGTGCTGGTGCCGTCCTTGAAGAACACCTGCACCGAGTTGCCGATGTAGCGCTTGTCGGGGTCGAAGTAGTCCTTCGTGAACTGCGGGTTCTCCTTCACGACCATCTTTTCACGCAGGGCGTCGATGCGCGGGTCGGCGGCGATGTCGTCGTTGTAGTCGTCGGCGGTGAGGCGGCCGAAGATCAGCGGCACGGCCACCATGTACTGCAGGCAGTGGTCGCGGTCGGCGTAGTTGGCCAGCGGGCCGGTCTTGTCGATGATGCGGACGCCGGCTTCCTGGGTCTGCAGCTCGATGCGTTCGATGTCGGCGATGCGCGCCTTCACCTGCGGATGCAGCTGCATCGCGCACTCCACGGCCGTCTGCGCATGGAATTCGGCGGGGAAGCTGATCTTGAACAGGACGTTTTCCATCACGTAGCTGCCGAACGGGCGCTCGAACTGGAATTCCTTGCCCTTGAACGCAACGTCGTAGAACCCCCAGGTCTTCGCGCTCAGCGCGCTCGGATAGCCCACCACCTTCTTCTGCACGGCGTTGAGCGCGTGCGTGACGGCGCGGCGGCAGGCGTCGCCCGCGGCCCAGCTCTTGCGCGGGCCCGTGTTGGGCGCGTGGCGGTAGGTGCGCAGCACGCCGTTGTCGATCCAGGAGTGCGAGACGGCGGTGATGATTTCGTCCTTCGTGCCGCCCAGCATGGCGGTGGCCACGGCGGTGGACGCCAGGCGGACCAGGATCACGTGGTCCAGGCCGACCCGGTTGAACGAGTTCTGCAGCGCGTACACGCCCTGGATCTCGTGCGCCTTGATCGCCCAGCCCAGCACGTCGCGCACGGTGATCTTGTTGCCGTCGCCGCGCAGCGCTTCGCGGTTCATCCAGTCGGCCACGGCGAGGATCGCGCCGAGGTTGTCGGACGGATGGCCCCACTCGGCGGCGAGCCAGGTGTCGTTGAAGTCGAGCCAGCGCACCAGCGTGCCGATGTTGAAGGCGGCCTGCACCGGATCCAGTTCGAACGAGGTGCCCGGCACCAGCGCGCCGCCCGGCAGCGTGGCGCCCGGCACGATCGGACCGAGGTGCTTCACGCAGCCCTCGAACTTCATCGCCAGCATCGCGCAGGCCAGCGAGTCGAGCAGCATGTGGCGCGCGGTGTCGAAGGCTTCCTGCGACTCGATCTTGTAGTCGAGGACGTAATCGGCGATGTCGACCATCGGCTGGTCGGGGTTCGGGCGGACGGCGGAGCGGACGTCGGAATGGCTCATGCGGGCATCGGTGGCGGAGGGGAGCCGCGCATTTTGCCAGACGTCGCCGCCCGCGACGTCCCCGACCATCGGTTTTGCGCTGCGCGGCGTTGCGTGCGCGCAACGCACCTACGCACCTGTCGAGCTTGGATGCGGCCCGATGAGCGCGCATGTTGCACCGCATGCAGACACTCCCCGCCCTCTTCCTCTCGCACGGCTCGCCCATGCTCGCCGTGCAGGATTCGCCCGCCGGCCGGTTCCTCGATGGCCTCGGCGCGTCGATGCCCAGGCCGCGCGCCATCGTCGTGGCCTCCGCGCATTTCACGGCCGCGCCGACGCATGTCGGCACGGCGGCGCAACCGCGCACGGTCCACGACTTCGGTGGCTTCCCGCCGCAGCTGTACGACCTGCGCTACCCGGCGCCCGGCGATCCCGAGCTCGCCAGGGCGATCCTGCATCGCCTCGAAGCGGCGGGCGCGACCGCGACCGCAGCCCCGGAACACGGCCTCGACCACGGCGTGTGGGTGCCGCTGCGCCGCATGTATCCGGACGCCGACATCCCGGTGGTGCCCGTGTCCGTGGACCCGCGCGGCGATGCCGCGGCGCACGTCGCCCTCGGCCGCGCCCTCGCCGGGCTGCGCGAAGAAAACGTCCTGGTCATCGGATCCGGCGGCTTCGTGCACAACCTCGGCGACCTCGACTGGAAAACCCAGGACGCCGCCCTCGCGCCCTGGGCCGCCGGTTTCGCCGACTGGATGCGCGAACGCCTCCAGGCCCACGACCTGCCCGCCCTCCTCGACTGGCAGGCGCAGGCCCCGCACGCGAACCGCGCCCATCCCACCGTCGAGCACCTGATGCCGTTGTTCGTCGCACTCGGTGCCGGCGGTGCCACGCCCGCGGTGCGCACCCTGCATCGTTCGCACGAACTGGGCACCCTCGCGCTGGACGCGTTCGCGTTCGACTGAGGCCGCGTTCGACCGAACCCTTGCGTGCGGCGGCGCGGGCGGGCATCGTGCGCGCTCCCGTACGCCGGCGTATGCGAATGCCCTACCCGCACCTGTTCCGCCCGCTGGACCTGGGCTTCGCGACGCTGCGCAACCGCATCCTGATGGGCTCGATGCACACGGGCCTGGAAGACCGGGCGCGCGATTTCGACAAGCTCGCCGCGTATTTCGCCGAACGCGCCGAAGGCGGCGCGGGCCTGATCGTCACCGGCGGCTTCGCGCCCAACATCGTCGGCTGGCTGAAGCCCTTCGCCGGCAAGTTGTCGTGGCGCCACGAGACGCGTCCGCACCGCAAGGTCACGCAGGCCGTCCACGCGCACGGCGCGCACGTGTGCCTGCAACTGCTGCACGCGGGGCGCTACGCCTACCACCCGTTGTCGGTTGCACCGTCGAAGCTCAAGGCGCCGATCAATCCGTTCACGCCGCGCGCGTTGTCGGCGCGCGGGGTCGATCGCCAGATCGACGCGTATGCGCGGGCCGCCACGTTCGCGCGCGAAGCCGGCTACGACGGCGTGGAGCTGATGGGCTCCGAGGGCTATCTCATCAACCAGTTCACCGTCGCGCGCACGAACAAGCGCACCGACGCGTGGGGCGGCGACGTCGCGCAACGCATGCGCTTCGCCGTGGAGATCGTGCGCCGCGTGCGCGAAGCCTGCGGGCCGGACTTCATCGTCGTGTATCGCCTGTCGATGCTGGACCTGGTCGAAGGCGGCTCGGACTGGAACGACATCGTGCTGCAGGCGCAGGCGGTCGAGGCCGCAGGCGCGACGATCATCAACACCGGCATCGGCTGGCACGAAGCGCGCATCCCCACGATCGCGACGTCGGTGCCGCGCGCCGCGTTCGCCGGCGTCACCGCGAAACTGCGCCCGCACGTGCGCGTGCCGCTGGTCGCCACCAACCGCATCAACATGCCCGACGTCGCCGAACGCGTGCTCGCCGACGGCGGCGCGGACCTCGTGTCGATGGCGCGCCCGCTGCTCGCCGATCCGCAATGGCCGAACAAGGCCCGCGCCGGCCGCGCGCACGCGATCAACACCTGCATTGCCTGCAACCAGGCGTGCCTCGACCACGTGTTCGAGAACAAGCGCGCGAGCTGCCTGGTGAATCCGCGTGCCTGCGCCGAAACCGAACTCGTCATCACGCCCGCCAGCACGCCGCGCCGCATCGCCGTCGTGGGCGCGGGCCCCGCGGGCCTTGCGTGCGCGACGGAAGCCGCGGCGCGCGGGCACCGCGTCGTGCTGTTCGATGCCGCGGCGGAAATCGGCGGGCAGTTCAACCTCGCCAAGCGCATCCCGGGCAAGGAAGAATTCCACGAGACGTTGCGGTACTTCCGGCATCGGCTCGAAGAGACGGGCGTCGACGTGCGCCTGGGTGCACGCGCAGATGCAGAAATGCTCGCCGGCTTCGACGCGATCGTGCTCGCCACCGGCGTGTTGCCGCGCGCGGTGGACATCCCCGGCATCACGCATCCCAAAGTGGTCGGCTATCTCGACGTGCTCGAAGGCCGCGTCACCTGCGGCGAACGCGTGGCCATCATCGGCGCGGGCGGCATCGGTTTCGACGTCGCCGAATTCCTCGTGCACGACGGCCCTTCGCCCGCGCTCGACGCAACGCGCTGGATGCACGAATGGGGCATCGATCCTGCGTTCGAAACGCGCGGCGGCCTCGCGCCCGCCTGGCCCGAACCACCGGCGCGGAAGCTGTGGCTGCTGCAACGCACGCCCGGCAAACCCGGCGCGCGCCTGGGCAAGACCACCGGATGGATCCATCGCGCCACGTTGAAAGCGAAGGGCGTGCGCATGCTGGGCGGCGTCGAATACCTCGGCATCGACGACCACGGCCTGCACATCCGCATCGAAGGCGCCGAACAGGTGTTGCCCGTCGACCAGGTGGTGGTGTGCGCCGGCCAGGAGCCGCGCCGCGACCTGCTCGACGCCCTCCCCGACCGCGAAGTCCACGTCATCGGCGGCGCCGACGTGGCGGCAGAGCTGGACGCCAAGCGCGCCATCGCCCAGGGCACCCGCGTCGCTGCGAATTTGTAACGCCCGCGGGCGTAGCCTCCGGCGACCACCCGTCGCAGGAGGTTGCCCATGTACGTCGATGGATTCGTCCTGGCCGTCCCCGAAGCGAACCTGGCCGCCTACCGCAAGATGGCCCGCCTGGGCGGCAAGATCTGGCGCGAACACGGCGCCCTCGAATACATGGAATGCGTCGCCGACGACGTCAAGCCGGGCAAGCTCACCTCGTTCCCGCAGGCGGTGAAGCTCAAGCCGGGCGAGGTCGTGGTCTTCTCCTGGATCCTCTACAAGTCCCGCGCGGCGCGCGATCGCATCAACGCGAAGGTCATGGCGGATCCGCGGCTGGCGCAGTTCATGGATCCCAAGTCGCTGCCCTTCGACGGCAAGCGGATGTTCTTCGGCGGCTTCAAACCCATCGTCCAGATGTGAACGCAGGCGGGATTGCCCTACCGCATTCATTTGGAAAACACAAGCAAATCCGATACTTAGCGAAGGCGTTCACGCGGCGTTGAGCCTACCGCCGCTACCGTGCGCCCACTTTCTCGCCGGCCGCCTTCCGCAGGCCGGCACCCGCACGGTCCACGTCGAAGGACCGCGCCCGGGCAAAGGCAGCCACAGAGCCGCCGCCCTCCCCAGTACGCCATGCCGTCCCGGTCGCGCCACGCGACCGCCGGCGCAACGGAGCAAGGAGCACGACGCAATGAAGCTCGCCTGGATCCTCTGGCTGTCGCAGGTCCTGCCACAGCCGGCCGCCGATTCGCTTTGCCTCAGCACCACCGTCTACCTGGAAGCGCGCGACCAGTCCGCGCAGGGCCAGCAGGCCGTGGCCGAAGTCGCCCTGCGGCGCCGCGACAGCGGCCTGTGGGGAGACAACCTGTGTTCGGTGGTCACCGCGCGCCACCAGTTCGCGCCCACGATCGTCCCGGCCAGCACGCAGCTGCGCGGCGGCGAGGCCTGGGCCCGCGCCGTCACGGTGGCGCTGGAAGCCGAACGCAACTGGGCCCTGCCCGACGGCGAGCGCAAGGAACTCGTGCCGGGCGCGAGCCACTTCGCCGCCACCGCGATCGCGAGCCCCGCGTGGCGCAACGCCCACCAGGTGGCGACGATCGGCGACCACACCTTCTATCGCGTCCAGTCGCTGCCGCCGCGCGGTTGAAATATCGGCACAAGGCGCGCCCTGCGGCATGCAGCGTTGCGCCGCGCGTGATCGACGCTGCACGCGCGACTGCGCATGATGCGCGCCTCGCATCGAAACGGAGTCGCCGATGAAGTTGTACTACTCGCCGGGCACGTGCGCCCTCGCCGACCACATCGCGCTGGAATGGATCGGCAAGCCGTTCCAGGCCACGCGCCTGTCGAAGGAAGACCGGCAGACGCCGGAATACCTCGCCATCAATCCCGCCGGCGCCGTCCCCGCGCTCGACGTGGACGGCTGGATCCTCACGCAGAACGTGGCGATCCTCAATTACCTCGCCGACACCCATCCCGACGCGCAGCTCGGCGGCGACGGCACGCCGAAGGGACGCGCCGAAGTGAATCGCTGGCTGTCGTTCGCCAACTCCGACGTGCACCCGCTCTTCAAGGTGTTCTTCGGCAGCGCCAATTTCCTGGAAGACCCGAAGCTCATCGAGAAGGCGCAGGACAACGCGCGCCAGTCGCTGCGCACGCTGTTCGAGCGCGCCGACAAGCAACTGGCCGGCAAGCAGTGGATCGCGGGCACGCGTTCGATCGCCGATCCCTACCTGTTCGTCGTGCTGCGCTGGGCGCGCGCGGTGAAGGTGGACCTGTCGGGCCTGGACCACCTGCACGCGTTCTTCGAACACATGCGCAAGGATCCGGGCGTGCAGAAGGCGCTCGAGGAAGAAGGGCTGGCGTAAGCGTCGCCCCCAACGAAAAAGGCCGCGCAATGCGCGGCCTTTTTTTGTGCCTCGAAAGTATCAGCGCTTGTCGATCGGCACGTACGCGCGATCTTCCGGCCCGATGTAGTTCGCGCTCGGACGGATGATCTTGCCGTCCTCGCGCTGTTCGATCACGTGCGCGGCCCAGCCGGTGGTGCGCGCGATGACGAACAGCGGCGTGAACATCGGCGTCGGGATGCCCATCATGTGGTAGGCCGACGCGCTGTACCAATCCAGGTTGGGGAACATCTTCTTGGTGTCCCACATCAGCGTCTCGATGCGCTCGCTCACGTCGAACAGCACCTGGTTGCCGCCGTCGGCGCACAGCGTGCGCGAGATCTCCTTGATGATCGGATTGCGCGGGTCGCTCACGGTGTAGACCGGGTGACCGAAGCCGATCACGATTTCCTTCCGCTCCACGCGCGCACGGATGTCGGCTTCCGCTTCGTCGGCCGACGCGTAGCGGCTGATGATGTCCATTGCCACTTCGTTCGCGCCGCCGTGCTTCGGGCCGCGCAGCGCGCCGATCGCGCCGGTGATGCACGAATGCATGTCCGACCCGGTGCCGGCGATCACGCGCGCGGTGAAGGTGGACGCATTGAACTCATGCTCGGCGTACAGGATCAGCGACTTGTCCAGCGCGTTGGCATGCAGGTCGCTCGGCTCTTCGCCATGCAGCAAATGCAGGAAATGCGCCGCGACGCTGTCGTCGTCGGTCTCGCAATCGATGCGGCGGCCGTTGCGCGTGAAGTGCCACCAGTACAGCAACATCGAACCGAAGCTGGCGATCAGGCGGTCGGCCAGGTCGCGTGCTTCGGACGCCGGATGGCCTTCGCGTTCCGGCAGCACGGTGCCCAGCACCGAACAGCCCGTGCGCATCACGTCCATCGGGTGCGCGTTGGCGGGCACCAGTTCCAGCGCTTCCTGCACGATCGCCGGCAGGCCGCGCAGGCGGCTGAGCTTCGTCTTGTACGCACGCAGCTGCGAGGCGCTTGGCAGCACGCCATGCACGAGCAGGTGCGCGACTTCCTCGAACGTGGACTTGGTGGCCAGGTCGTGGATGTCGTAACCGCGGTAGTGCAGGTCGTTGCCGCTGCGGCCCACGGTGCACAGCGCGGTGTTGCCCGCGGCCGTGCCGCTCAGCGCGACGGATTTCTTGGGCTTGAAGCCTGGCGTGCCAGGGCCGGACGCAGCGGTGTTGTCGCTCATGGGTGCTCCTTACGTGCGTGCATCAGTTTTCGAAATCGCCAGGGCCCGCCGCGGGGCACCGGTCGACCGGTCGCTGGACATCGTCCAGCGTCTCGCTGTAATTCTGCGTGGACCAGCATTCGTCCAGCGCCGAGCAGTAGCAAAGGTCCAGCTTCAGTCGGTCGCCGACGTGGTGGCGCAGCGCCACGAACTGCGCATGGTCGCCCGGCAGCAGGTAGCCGATGTCGTCGCCCGGCGACAGCACCATGCCCGAGAGCGAGCTGTACTTCTGCGCGGGATCCGACAGGCCCAGCCGCGTCAGCGCCTGGCCCCAGTTGCGCACGGGCTTGCCGTCCACCGTCACGCGCACCGAGCGCACCACCGCCGGGCCGACGCCCTTGTTCGCGATGTGGAACTCGCCCGCCATGCCCGCGTTGTAGAACAACACGCGCGGCCACACCTGCGCGCGGATCTGCTGGCGCTGCAGCGTGGCGGTGTACGCCGCCACGCCCACCGCGACCAGGCCGATCAGGACCGCCGCGATCGCGGTGACGCGATCCCAGTCGGTGCGCGGCGGCGACGCGGCGTCGCTCACCTGGCCGGCTTGGCGAACAATGCGTCGAGCTTGTCCTCGTACGCGTGGTAGCCGAGGTAGTCGTACAACTCGGCGCGTGTCTGCAGCGTCGGGATCGTGTTCTTCTGCGTGCCTTCGCGGCGTACCGTCTCGTAGAAGCCCAGCGCCGCCTTGTTCATCGCGCGATACGCACCGCAGCAGTACAGCGCGATGTCGACGTTGGCCCCGCGCAGCTCATCGGTGGTGAAGAACGGCGTCGAACCGAACTCGGTGAGGTTGGCCAGGATCGGCACCTTCACCGCGGCCTTGAAGCGCCGGTAGTCGTCGAGCGTCTGCATCGCTTCCGGGAAGATCATGTCGGCGCCGGCTTCGACGTACGCGCACGCGCGGTCGATCGCGGCATCGAGGCCTTCGACCGCGGCCGCGTCGGTGCGCGCCATGATCACGAACGAGGCATCGGTGCGCGCATCCACGGCGGCTTTCACGCGATCGACCATCTCGTCCTTCGGCACGACTTCCTTGCCCGGGCGATGGCCGCAGCGCTTCTGCCCGACCTGGTCTTCCATGTGCACGGCGGCGACGCCGACGTTGATGAAGTTGCGGATGGTGCGCGCGATGTTGAACGCGCCGCCCCAGCCGGTATCGATGTCGACGAGCAGCGGCATTTGCGTCGCGTCCACGATGCGCCGTGCATCGACCAGCACGTCTTCCATCGTGCTGATGCCGAGGTCGGGCATGCCGAGCGAATTGGCGGCGACGCCGCCGCCGGACAGGTACAGCGCGCGGTAGCCGGTGCGCTTGGCCATCAGGCCGGCGTACGCGGTGATCGCGCCCATGACCTGCAGCGGGGTTTCTTCGGAAAGCGCGGCGCGGAAGCGTGCGCCTGCGGTGTTGTTGGACATGGTCACCTCGTAACGACGAAGGCGGCCGTGGCCGCCTTCGTGGGTTGCATCAGAGCAAGTGCGCCACGCCGGCGCGCTCTTCTTCGAGCTCGGCCAGCGTCTTGTCCATGCGCTCGCGGCTGAAATCGTCGACCGGCAGGTTTTCGATGCGCGTGTATTCGCCGTTGGCGGTGGTCACCGGCACGCCGTAGATCACGCCTTCGGGGATGCCGTAGCTGCCGTCGGACGGCACGCCCATCGTCACCCACTTGCCGTTCGAGCCGAGCACCCAGTCACGCACGTGGTCGATCGCCGCATTGGCGGCCGACGCGGCCGACGACAGGCCGCGCGCTTCGATGATCGCAGCGCCGCGCTTGCCGACCTTCGGGATGAAGTCGTTGGCGTTCCAGTCGGCGTCGTTGATCTTGTCCTTCAGCGACGCGCCGCCCGCGGTGGCGAAGCGGTAGTCGGGATACATCGTCGGCGAGTGGTTGCCCCACACGACGAGCTTGTCGATGTCGGCCACGGCCACGCCGGCCCTGGTGGCCAGTTGCGACAGCGCGCGGTTGTGGTCCAGGCGCAGCATGGCGGTGAAGTTCTTCGCCGGCAGGGAGGGCGCCGACTTCATCGCGATGTACGCATTGGTGTTGGCCGGGTTGCCGACCACGAGCACCTTGACGTTGCGCGAAGCGACGTCGTTGAGCGCCTTGCCCTGCTCGGTGAAGATCTTCGCGTTTTCGAGCAGCAGGTCCTTGCGCTCCATGCCCGGGCCGCGCGGACGCGCGCCGACCAGCAGGGCGATGTCGGCGTCCTTGAACGCCACGCGCGGATCATCCGTGCCGACCATGCCGGCGAGCAGCGGGAACGCGCAGTCCTCGAGCTCCATCATCACGCCCTTGAGCGCGGCCTGCGCCTTCTCGAGCGGCAGCTCCAGCATCTGCAGGATCACCGGCTGGTCCTTGCCGAGCATTTCGCCCGAAGCGATGCGGAACAGCAGGGCGTAGCCGATCTGGCCGGCAGCGCCGGTGACGGCGACTCGGACGGGTTGCTTCATTTCGAACTCCGAAGAACGTATGCGGGGGCGGGAGGGGGGTTACTGCAGTTCCGAGAAGAACTGCTGGATGCGCGACAGGCCGGGCGCGAGCTGCGGCGTGGGGCACGTGTAGCTGATGCGCATCGCGCGCGGTTCGCCGAACGCCGAACCGGGGACGCACGCGACGCCGTGCGATTCGAGCAGCGCGCTGCACAGATCGACGTCGTTGGTGATCTTCGTGCCGGTGGGGCCATGCGTCTTGCCGAACGCGCAGCTGATGTCCGGGAAGACGTAGAACGCACCCTGCGGACGCGGGCACACGATGCCCGGGATCGCGGCGAGCGCGGCCAGCACCTGGTCGCGCTTGGCCTGGAACTCGGCGTTCTTCGCCGTGGGGACATCCTGCGGACCCGACAGTGCGGCGACCGCGGCGGCGGTGATGATTTCCGGGATGTTGGTGATGTGGTTCGAGTTCATCGTGGCCACGGCCTGCGCCACCGACGCCGGGCCCGCCATGAAGCCCACGCGCCACCCCGGCATGCCGTAGGTCTTGGACAGCGAGTCGATGAAGATCACGCGCTCGCGCAGTTCGGGACGCGCCTGCACGAAGTTGTGGTAGCCGATGCCGTCGAACACCATGCGGTTGTAGATGTCGTCGGTGATGACCCACGTGTCCGGGTACTTCACCAGCACGTCGGCGAGCGCCGAGATCTCGGCCTTCGTGTACACCATGCCCGTCGGGTTGGACGGGTTGTTGAACAGGAACACCTTGGGCTTCTTCGCCAGCGCGGCGTCGAGCTGCGCGGGCGTCATCTTGTAGTCCTGCGTGGCCGGGCACGGCAGCAGGTCGATCTTCGCGTTCACGATCTCGGCGATGTCGACGTAGCTGGTCCAGTACGGCACGGCGAAGCAGATGGCGTCGCCTTCGTCCAGCAGCGCCTCGGCCAGGTTGTAGATGACGTGCTTGGCGCCGATGCCCGTCGCCACGTTGGCGCGGGTGTAGCCGGTCATGCCGACCTGTTCCATGTGCGCGATGAACGCATCGAGCAATGCGTCGGCGCCGCGGTTGCTGCCGTACTGGCCGCTGTCCTTCGCCAACGCTTCACGGGCGGCGGCATAGACGTGGTCGCCCGGCAAAAAGTTGGGCACGCCGATCGAGAAGCTGATGATGTCGCGGCCTTCGGACTTGAGTCGCTTGGCCTTTTCGGCGACCAGCATGATTGCGCTAGGCTTGGCGCGACCAATGCGCCGGGCGAGCTCAGGCATCGCAGAAAACCTCTTCGGGGACGGCCGCGAACGGGCCGGAAGGAAGCGCGGAATGCTATCACAGCGGACGTGTGCCATCGGGCCGAATCCCTTGCCGCGCACGGCTTTCCGGGGCGCCTGGCTGGCCCTGTCGTTGCTGGCCGGCCTGGCCTTGTCCGGGTGCACGTCCACCCAGGTCCGCACCGCCACCGATGCGAGCGGCAAGCCCGAGCACATCGTGGGCACCGTGGTGCTGGTGGAACCGGACATCGAGCTGTATGCGGTCGGTGCCGGCGGCATGCAGGAGCCGCGGGAAGCGTGGACGCTGACGGCCCGGCGCGAATTCCCGATCGCCGCCCGCGACATCCTCCAGGCCCAGGGCGTGCCGCTGAAGGGCGACTTCATGCTGCCCAAGGACGCCGGCCCGGAAAACAAGCTGCGCCAGCTCACGCTGCTGAACCAGGCGGTGTCGATCAGCATCCTGAGCTACGCGCGCGGCGACGCCCTGCGCAACAAGCACGGCAAGTTCGACTGGACGCTCGGCCCCGGGGTCGCGGCCCTGCGCGAGGCCACCGGCGCGGACTACGCGCTGTTCACCTACATCCGCGACAGCTACACCTCCGGCGGGCGCGCGGCGATGCGGATCATCGGCTTCCTGCTGCTCGGCGGCGACGTGGGCGGCGGCATGCAGATCGGGCTGGCCTCGCTGGTGGACCTGCGCACCGGCCAGGTGGTCTGGCACAACCTGCTGCTGGACCAGACCGGCGACCTGCGGGACCCGAAGGGCGCGCACGAAACCGCCGGCGACCTGCTCCGGGGCATCCGGCGATGAGCCCGCGCCTGCTCTCGCTGTCCATCGCGGCGTTCGTGGCGCTCGGTGCGTGCGCGTCGCAGCAACCCTTGCGCGACAACGCACCCGGCACGCGGCCGGCCTCCGGCACCGACGAAGGCGAACTCTGGTACGCAATGCAGCGCGCGGAAGAAGAACTGCAACGTTCGCCGATGCGCGTGCGCGATCCCGCGCTCAATGCGTACGTGAAGCAAGTGGCGTGCAAGGTGAGCGCGGGCCATTGCCAGGACATGCGCGTCTACGTCATGAACGTGCCGCAGTTCAACGCGAGCATGGCGCCCAACGGAATGCTGCTGGTGTGGACGGGCGCGTTGCTGCGCATGCGCGACGAAGCCGAACTCGCGTTCGTGCTCGGCCACGAAGCCGGCCACTACCGCGCGCAGCATTCGATCCGGCAATGGCGGCGCATGAAGGACACCAGCGCGTTGCTGAGTGCGTTCTCCGTGCTCGCCTACGGCTTCGGCGCACCGAACACCGCGATGCTCGGTTCGCTCGCCGCGTACGCCACGGTCTTCAAGTTCAGCCGCGACATGGAGCGCGAAGCCGATCACCTCGGTTTCGCCGAAGTGGTGAAGAACGGGTACGACCCGAAGGCCGGCGCGGACCTGTGGAGCCGCATGCTGCGCGAAGAAAACACGCTGAAATACCTTCCGCGCAGCCGCGTCTTCGCCTCGCATCCCGCGACGGAAGAACGCCTCGCCGACGTGCGCGCGGCAGCGGCCGCGATTTCCGATCCACCGCACGAGCTCGGCGTCGCGCCCTACCGCGCGGCGACCCGGCCCTTCCTCGAAAACTGGCTCGACGGCGAACTCTCGCAACGTCGTTACCAGAGCTCGCTGCTCGTCATCCAGGAACTGCTGGACGAATCGCCCGGCGAAGACCGCGGCGTGCTCACGTTCTATCTCGCCGAAGCGCATCGGCGCGAGGATGGCCCCGGCGATCGCGAAAAAGCGGCGGCGCTGTACGCGCAGGCGATCGCGATGCCGGGCGCGCCCGCGGGTGCGTGGCGCGAACACGGCTTCGCCCTCGCGCAGGCCGGCCAGCGTGCGCAGGCACGCGATGCGTTCCAGCAATACCTGGCGCGTGCGCCGCAGGCAGACGATCGCGCCTTCGTGCAACGCGAACTCGACAAGCTCGGAGGAACGCCCTGATGCGATCGATGCGCGGCTGGTGGCTGGGGTTGGCGGCCGCGATGCTGCTGTCGGCGTGCGCGACGACGGGCAGCCGGCTCGTCGAGCCCGGCCCCAACCCGGCGGGCCAGAAGCTCACGATCAACAGCGAGATGGAATGGACGCGCGGCGCGGACAGCCGCTACCAGGTCTGGACGATCGACGGCGAGCTGCTGAACCTGCTCTATCTGATCCCGTACGTGAAGGAAGGCGAATACATCTTCCTGGGCCAGCGCCAGGGGAAGCGACGCCCCGACGGCCCCTACTACCACCGCGGCATGCGGCAGGACGAGCTGCGCGACCTCATCTCCGACGGCCTGCTGCAGGCCGGGCTGGTCGGCATCGAGGCCAGCAACCTGCGACCGGTGAACTTCGGTTCGCACGAGGGCCTGCGCTTCGACCTGACCATGGTGAACAGCGAAGGCCTGGCCTACCAGGGCTACGTGGCGGCCTTCGAACACGAGAAGGGCCTGGCGCTGGCGATCTGGATCGCGCCGAGCGAGTACTACTTCCCGCGGGATGCAGCGAAGGTGTCGAGGATGCTCGACACCCTGCGCTGGAACAGCGGCGGCTGACACCGCCGCCGTCCGGGGATCACGCCGCGAGGATCTGGTTCCATTCCTTCACGCGGTCGGCCTTGGCGGCCAGCACGGCGGCGGCGTCGCCTTCGATCTTCACGCTGTTGATCTTGTCGCCCTGCTTCACGGCGTCGACCACGTCCATGCCCTCGACCACCTTGCCGAAGACGGTGTGCTTGCCGTCCAGCCAGCCGGTGGGCACGTGGGTGATGAAGAACTGGCTGCCGTTGGTGTTCGGGCCGGCATTGGCCATCGACAGCACGCCGCGCTCGTGGCGCAGGCCGTTGTTGGTCTCGTCCTCGAAGCGGTAGCCCGGGCCGCCGCGGCCGGAGCCTTCCGGACAGCCACCCTGGACCATGAAATCGTCGATGACGCGGTGGAAATTGAGGCCATCGTAGAAACCGCGCTGGGCCAGGTTCACGAAGTTGGCCACCGTGAGCGGGGCCTTGTCCGGGGCCAGTTCGATGCGGACCGGGCCGCGGGCGGTATCGAATACGGCGAACAAGCTCATGGATGCACCTCCGTGGGGAAAGCGCCCGAGGATACTCCAGTCAGTGTTGGGGGCCCGAGCACGGGTATACTCGCCGGCTCTCTTTCCAGGCCCTACGCGCCGTCGCCGGCGCGCATTCAGTATGTCCGCAACCGCTTCCGTCGAACGCCTCCGCAATATCGCCATCGTCGCGCACGTCGACCATGGCAAGACCACCCTCGTCGACCAGCTGCTCAAGCAGTCCGGCACGTTGAACGAACGCGCCGTCGTCCCCGACCGGGTGATGGACAGCAACGACCTGGAAAAGGAACGCGGCATCACGATCCTTTCCAAGAACACCGCGATCCGCTGGACCAACCCGAAGACGGGCGAGGTGTGGCGCATCAACATCGTCGACACGCCCGGGCACGCCGACTTCGGCGGCGAAGTGGAACGCGTGCTGTCGATGGTCGACTCGGTGCTCATCCTCGTCGACGCGATGGACGGCCCGATGCCGCAGACGCGCTTCGTGACGCAGAAGGCGTTCGCGATGGGCTTCAAGCCGATCGTCGTCGTCAACAAGGTCGACCGCCCCGGCGCGCGCGCCAGCTGGGTGCTCGACCAGACGTTCGACCTGTTCGACCGCCTCGGCGCCACCGACGACCAGCTCGACTTCACCACCGTCTACGCCTCGGGCCTGCAGGGCTACGCCGGCATGGACGAGAGCGTGCGCGACGGCGACATGACGCCGTTGTTCGAAGCGATCTGCAACCACGTGCCCGCGCCGCCGGTCGACCCGGACGGCCCGTTCCAGATGCGCGTGACCTCGCTCGACTACAACAACTACGTCGGCATCATCGGCGTGGGCCGCATCCAGCGCGGCAAGATCAAGACCAACCAGCAGATCACGGTCATCGACCGCGAAGGCAAGACACGCAACGGCAAGGTGCTGCAGGTGCTCGGCTTCATGGGCCTGGAGCGCGTGGAAGTGCCCGAAGCGATGGCCGGCGACATCATCGCCGTCTCCGGCGTTGAAGGCCTCGGCATTTCCGACACGCTGTGCGAACCGGGCGCGGTCGAACAGCTCCCCGTGCTCACCGTCGACGAACCCACGATCTCGATGACCTTCCAGGTCAACGACTCGCCGTTCGCCGGCGTCAAGGATCGCAGCGGCGGCAAGTTCCTCACCTCGCGCCAGCTGCGCGACCGCCTGATGCGCGAGACGCAGCACAACGTCGCGCTGAAGGTCGAGGACACGGCCGACGCCGACAAGTTCAAGGTCAGCGGCCGCGGCGAACTGCACCTGTCGATCCTCATCGAGAACATGCGTCGCGAAGGCTACGAGCTCGCGGTGTCGCGTCCGGAAGTGATCCTCAAGCAGGTCGACGGCGTGACGCACGAACCGGTGGAATCGCTGGTGTGCGACATGGAAGAACAGTTCCAGGGCGGCGTGATGGGCCGCCTCGGCGAGCGCAAGGCGCTGCTGCAGAACATGGAACCGGACGGCAAGGGACGCGTGCGCCTGGATTACATGATCCCCGCGCGTGGCCTCATCGGTTTCCAGACCGAGTTCCGCACGCTCACGGCCGGCACCGGCCTGCTCTTCCACGTGTTCGACCACTACGGTCCGAAGGCGGAAGGCCAGATCGGCCAGCGCCAGAACGGCGTGCTGATCTCCAACGGCACGGGCCCCTCGCCGGCGTACGCGCAGATCGCGATGCAGGAACGCGGCCGCCTCTTCATCGAGCCGGGCGAAGAAATCTACGAAGGCCAGATCGTCGGCATCAACAGCAAGGACAACGACCTCACGGTCAATGCCCTGCGCGGCAAGCAGCTCACCAACTTCCGCGCGTCCGGCAAGGACGACGATGAAGGCCTGATCCCGCCGATCAAGTTCTCGCTCGAACAGGCGCTGGAATTCATCGACGACGACGAACTCGTCGAGATCACGCCGAAGGCGATCCGTCTGCGGAAGAAGCACCGCAGCGAAACCGATCGCAAGCGCGCCTCCCGCGCGGCGTGACCCAGGGGCCGGCCCCGCACTACAACCCCAACCCGCGGGCCCACCCCGGCCTGCGGGCCATCGCGCTGATCGAAGCGCTCAAGGGATTGCTTGCGTTGTCGGCCGCCAGCGGGCTCGAGATCATCGGGCCCGTCCCGCTCAAGCGATGGGCGCACGCGCTCATCGATTATTTCCAGCTCGATACGCAGCACGGTGCGATGGCGTGGCTGGCCAACGCCATCAATCCCGGCTCGGTGCATTTCGCCGCCGCGGCCGTGGGCGCGTATGCCGTGCTGCACCTGATCGAAGCCTGGGGCCTGTGGCGCGACAAGGCCTGGGCCTCGCTGCTCGGCTGCATCGCCGCGGCCATCTACCTGCCCTTCGATCTCTACGCCCTCTTCCGGCACCCCGGCTGGGTCTCGGTGGCCGTGCTGGCCATCAATGTGCTGATCGTCTGGGTTCTCGCACGCGACCTGCTCAAGCGGCGCACCTGACCCGCCCCACCCTGTTGCAGGTCCGGCCGCTGCGCCCCATGCTCCGCCGGCACATCGCCCCGGGGACCCTGCCATGCGCCTTGCCCTGCTTTCGCTCGCCGTGCTCGCCACCGTTGCCTGCCAGCCGCGCGAAGGCGCGCAGCCCGCATCCACCGCAGCGCCTGCTTCCACCGCCAACGCACCGACCGCGAACGTGCCTGCGTTCGCGTACGACGAAGTGGATGTCGCCACGCTGCAAGCGCGCATGGCGAAGGGCGAACTCGACAGCCATCGCCTGACGCAGGCGTACCTCGATCGCATCGCCGCGATCGACAAGGCGGGCCCCGCGCTCAACTCGGTGATCGAACTCAATCCCGATGCGATCAAGGAAGCCGACGCGCTCGACGCCGAACGCAAGGCCGGCAAGGTGCGCGGCCCGATGCACGGCATCCCGGTGCTGCTGAAGGACAACATCGACGCAACACCGATGGTGAACTCCGGTGGTTCGCTCGCGCTCGCCGACAACCGGCCCAAGCGCGATGCGTTCCTCGTGCAGCGCCTGCGCGCGGCGGGCGCGGTGATCCTCGGCAAGACCAACCTCAGCGAGTGGGCGAACTTCCGTTCGACGCGTTCGACATCGGGCTGGAGCGGACGCGGCGGGCAGACGAAGAATCCTTACGCGCTCGATCGCAATCCGTGCGGTTCGAGTTCCGGCACGGGCACCGCGATCGCGGCGAGCCTCGCCGCGGTGGGCGTGGGCACGGAAACCGATGGCAGCGTGATCTGTCCCGCCTCGGTCGCGGGCCTCGTCGGTTTGAAGCCCACCGTGGGCCTGGTGAGCCGCGACGGCATCATTCCGATCTCCAGCTCGCAGGACACGGCCGGCCCGATGACGCGCACCGTGATGGATGCGGCGACGATGTTGTCGGCGATGGTGGGGCGCGACGACAACGATGTCGCCACCGCCAACAGCGTGGGCAAGGCGGTGTTCGATTACGCGTCGCGGCTGGATGCGAATTCGCTGAAGGGCGCGCGCATCGGCGTGCTGCGCAAGGACATGGGCTTCCATCCCGACGTGGACGCGGCGATGGAGAACGCGATCGCGACGCTGAAGTCGGCGGGCGCGGAAGTCGTGGACGTCGAGATCCCGACGAAGGGCAAGTGGGACGATGCGGAATTCGACGTGCTGCTGTACGAGTTCAAGGCGGGCGTGGAGCACTACCTGCAGACGCACGATGCGCAGGTCAAGACGCTGCCGCAGCTGATCGCGTTCAACAACGCGCACGTCGCCGAAGAGATGCCCTACTTCGCGCAGGAGATCTTCGAGAAGGCGAATGCGAAGGGGTCGCTCGGCGATGCCGCGTACCTGGACGCGCGCGCGAACGCGAAGCGCCTCGCGGGGCCGGAAGGCATCGATGTCGCGCTGGCCTCGCAACATGTCGACGTGCTGATCGCGCCCGCGATGTCGCCGGCGTGGCCGACCGACCAGGTGCTGGGCGATCACTTCGTCGGCGCCGGTTACGGCGCGGCCGCGGTGGCGGGCTATCCGAGCCTGACGGTGCCGATGGGCGAAAGCCATGGGTTGCCGATCGGGATCGTGTTCGTCGGGCCGGCGTGGAGCGAAGCGAAGCTGCTCTCGATCGGCTACGCGTACGAACAGCGCAGCAAGGCGCGGCGCGCGCCGCAATTCCTGCCGACGGTGAAGCTGGGGAAGACGGCGTTGCCGGAAGCGGGCGCCAACACCAAGCCGGTGTGGACGTCGGCGGATCTCGCTACGGCTTCGACGGCGGCGATGCCTGCGGAGACTTCGACGACGACGCCTGCGGCGGCAGCAACGACAAAGTGATGCGGGCGATGCGGCCTTTGTCGCCGCTCATCCAGCCGACCTTGCCGGCGATATCGACCGCGTCGTAACCGGTGTCGCTGACGGCGGTCCATTGCTTGCCGCGGAGCGCGTCGACGCCCGTCGGCCCGACGGCGAGGCACAGCGCCTCGCCGAAACACGCGGCGCCGGAGCGATAACCCCGCGGATCCGGAAGCGGATCGGTGCTCCACCCGTGCAGGGTGTCGAACGTGGCCAACGCCGCGCTGCCTTGCGCATCGTGTTCGAAATCGCCGCCCACCAGCAGCAGCCCGTCGCCGCGCGGCGCCACGGAAAAGATGCCGCCGCCTGGCACGCGGTGCGGCATGTCGACGAACGCAACGATGCCGCTTCCCAGGTCGTGCAATCGCGACGCACCCCCGCCGGAGACGGCCACCGCACCGTGCCTGGTATGTGCGATGCACGTGCCGCTCGCGGCGAATGCGGCTTCATCCTTCCACATGCCCGAGCCAAGCTTCTTGTCGAACGTCCACGTGCGGCCGCCATCGAGCGTCGTGCGCACCTGGAAGGCGCCGTCCACCGGGTCGCCCCACATCCAGCCCTGCTTGCCATCGAACGCCATGCAATCGAAGAACGCGCGCTCGTCGTCATTCTTCAGCGCCAGCGTCCAGTGCTTGCCACCATCTTCGGTGCGATACACGCGCGAGGCCGCACCCGGACCGATCGACAACACGACCGCCGTCTTCGCATCGAAGGCTTCGATGTCGCGGAAGTCGAGGTCCTTCGCGTCGGGTACGGAAACCTTCGTCCAGTGCTTGCCGCCATCGAGCGTGCGCAGCACCGTGCCTTCGCGACCGCTGGCCCACGCGATGTTCGCGTCGACCGCGGAGATGCCGCGCAGGCGCACGGTGACCCCGCTGTCCTGCGCTTCGACACGCACCGGCGGGTTCGACGCCGACGCCGCGGCCATCACCAACGACAGCGCGAGTCCAACCGTTGCGCGCCTCACGCCTGCACCGGCGCCATCAACTGCACCTGCTTGCGCACGATCAGCATCGCGATCTCCAGGGCTTGTTCGTAGTTGAGGCGCGGATCGACCGTGGAGCGATACGCGCGCTCGAGATCCGTTTCGGTGAGTTCGCGGGCGCCGCCGAGGCATTCGGTGACGTCTTCACCGGTGAGCTCCAGGTGCACGCCGCCGAGGCGCGTGCCCGCGGCGGCGTGCAGTTCGAACGACTGCTCCACTTCGCTGCGGATGTTGGAGAAGCGACGCGTCTTGAAGCCGTTCGCGGTGCTCTCGGTGTTGCCATGCATCGGGTCGCACACCCACAGCACGCGGCGGCCTTCGCGACGCACGGCATCGAGCAGCGGCGAGAGTTTGGATCCGATGTGCGCCGCGCCCATGCGATGGATGAAGGTGAGGCGGCCGGGTTCGTCTTCGGGATTCAGCACGTCGATCATGCGCAGCAACTGGTCCGGCGCCACCGACGGGCCCACCTTCACCGCGATCGGATTGCGGATGCCGCGGAAGTATTCGACGTGCGCGCCGTCGAGCGCGGCCGTGCGCATGCCGATCCACGGGAAGTGCGTGCTGAGGTTGAACCAGCCCCACTGGCGCGGCACCTGGCGCGTCTGCGCTTCCTCGTACGGCAGCAGCAGCGCTTCGTGCGAGGTGTAGAAGTCCACGCGGTTGAGGTTGTGCACCTGGCTGCCGGACAGCGTTTCCATGAAGCGCACAGCGTCGCCGATGCTCGCGACCATGTGGTGGTATTCGTCGGCGAGCGGTGAATGGCCGACCCAGCCGAGGTCCCAGTATTCGGGATGGTGCAGGTCGGCGAAGCCGCCATCGATCAGCGCGCGCACGAAGTTCATCGTCATCGCCGAACGCGCGTGCGCCTTGATCATGCGGCGCGGATCCGGCACGCGCTCGGCGGCGGTGAAGCCCGGGGCGTTGACGATGTCGCCGCGATAACTCGGCAACGTCACGCCGTTGCGCGTTTCGTCATCGGTGGAACGCGGCTTCGCGTACTGGCCCGCGAACCGACCGACGCGCACCACCGGCAGGCGCAGGCCGTGCACGAGCACGAGGCTCATCTGCAGCAGCACCTTGAGGCGATTCGAAATCAGGTTGGAGTTGCACTCGGCGAAGCTTTCCGCGCAGTCGCCGCCCTGCAGCAGGAAGCGCTTGCCTTCCTGCGCATCGGCCAGGTGTTGCTTGAGCGCGATGATTTCCCACGACGTCACCAGCGGCGGCAGGCCGCGCAGTTCCTCGAGGGTGTCCTGCAACGCGGCGGCGTCCGGATACACGGGCATCTGCAGCGCGGGGCGCGCGCGCCAGCTGTCGGGCGCCCAGCCTTCGGGCAGGGACACGGGATGCAGGGTGCGGTCGGACTGGGGCATGGCGGCGTTGACGTTGTTGCGGTGCGTCACCGCATCATGGTCCCGTCGCCGGGCGCTCGCAAGCCAAGCGCCGGTGCGACCTCAGCGGCGACGGAACGCGGCGTGCAACGCCCAGCCCGTGAGCACGAGGAACCAGGCCAGGCTCCACTCCGGCATCGACAGGCCGAGGAAATGCCAGTCGACCTTCGCGCATTCGCCCGAGCCGGTGAGCACCATCTTGATCACGTCGGTGAGCGGGTTGGATTCCATCATGAACTCGAGCGGCGGACCGCACGAGGGCACCTGGTCCGGCGGCAGGTGCGTGAGCCACACGTGGCGGCTCGCGATGCCGATGCCCGCCAGCGCGGGGATGAGGGCCACGATGCCCCACGCGCGACGCCCGCCTGCACTGCGCGGCGCAAACAACCCGCCGAGCAGGAACACCAGGCCAAGCGCGATGAAGGCAATGCGCTGGAAGATGCACAGCGGACAGGGCTTGAGCCCCCAGGCCGACTGCGAATACAGGGCGAATCCGAAGAGCGCGGCGCAGGCGACGAAGCCCAGGAGCCAGCGCTTGCGGAAGGCGGAGACGAGGACGTGCGTGCTGGTATGCATCGCGCAAGCGTGCGGGAAGCGGCGGCGCTTGTGAAGTGCGTCGGGTCCTGGAACGAAAAACCCCGGCACGTGGCCGGGGTTGTTCGCATCGCTGCAGCGAAACCGATTACTCGGCGTCGGTGGCAGCCTCGGGGCGGTCGACGAGCTCGACGTACGCCATCGGGGCGTTGTCGCCGGCGCGGAAGCCGCACTTGAGGATCCGCAGGTAGCCGCCAGGACGGGAGACGTAACGCGGACCGAGGATGGTGAACAGGTTGCCCACGGCTTCCTTGTCGCGCAGGCGCGAGAAGGCGAGGCGGCGATTGGCCACGCCGTCGACCTTCGCCAGCGTGATCAGCGGTTCTGCGACGCGGCGCAGTTCCTTGGCCTTCGGGAGCGTGGTGCGGATCAATTCGTGCTTGAACAGCGAGGCCGCCATGTTGCTGAACATCGCATCGCGATGGGCACTGGTGCGGCTGAACTTGCGTCCGGATTTCTGGTGGCGCATGGGTTGGTTTCCTTTGGGAATCTTGGATCGTTGGAGTTCGCTGTCGCCATCCTGGCGTTGTTGCTTGGACTGCGCTGGTCCGGACCGACCCTCCGTGGGCGGCGGTGCCGCGCGGCTTCTGCCGCGTCGGCGTTGTGTTGCATCAACGACGGGCCCCGAAGGGCCCGGCGGTGTTTAACCCATCATCCCGTGCGAAGCGATGCCGGCCGGCGGCCAGTTCTCGAGCTTCATGCCGAGCGAAAGGCCGCGCTGCGCGAGGACTTCCTTGATCTCGGTGAGGGACTTCTTGCCGAGGTTCGGCGTCTTGAGCAGTTCCACTTCGGTCTTCTGGATGAGATCGCCGATGTAGTAGATGCTCTCGGCCTTGAGGCAGTTGGCCGAACGCACGGTGAGCTCGAGGTCGTCGATCGGGCGCAGCAGCACCGGATCCACGCCGCTGGCCTGCGGCTTCGCCGCGCCGCGATCGCGGTGCGTGAAGTCGCCGAACACCGACAGCTGGTCGCTGAGGATGTCGGCCGCGGTGCGGACGGCTTCTTCGGCGTCGATCGTGCCGTTGGTTTCGATGTCGAGGACGAGCTTGTCGAGGTCGGTGCGCTGTTCGACGCGCGCCGCTTCCACCGCATACGCCACGCGGCGCACCGGCGAGAACGAAGCGTCGAGCATCAGGCGACCGATCGCGCGGGTCTCTTCATCCGGACGACGACGGGCGGCGGCCGGCTGGTAGCCGAACCCACGCTCGATCTTCAGGCGCATGTTGAGCGCCGTGTCCTTGGTGAGGTGAGCGATCACGTGCGCCGTGTTGAGGATCTCGACGTTGTGGTCGACCTTGATGTCGCCGGCGGTGACGACGCCCGGGCCCTGCTTGGCCAGGCTCAGCGTCGCCGAGTCGCCGGTGTGCATGCGGATCGCGACGTCCTTGAGGTTGAGCAACACCTCGAGCACGTCTTCCTGCAGGCCTTCGACCGTCGTGTACTCGTGCAGCACGCCGTCGATCTCGACTTCCGTGATGGCGAAGCCGGGGATCGAAGACAGCAGCACGCGACGCAGCGCGTTGCCGAGCGTGTGGCCGTAACCGCGCTCCAGCGGTTCGATCACGACTTTCGCGCGGTTTTCGGCGATGCGCTCGATCTGCGGACCACGGGGGCGCAGGACTTGGTTGGCGGTAACCGTCATGTTTCGGTGTCTCCAGTGACCATCGCCCCGTCGGGCGATGGTTGTTGCATACGGCAGTCGGTTACTTCGAGTAGAGCTCGACGATCAACGCTTCGTTGATGTCGGCCGGCAGCTCGGCGCGATCCGGCACGGCCTTGAACACGCCGGCGAACTTCTTCGCGTCGACTTCGACCCACGCCGGCGACAGATCCATCTGCTGCGAGACGGTGACCGACTCCTGCACGCGGAGCTGCTTCTGCGCGCGCTCGGAGAGCGCGATGGCATCGCCCGCCTTGACGGCGTACGACGGCAGGTTGACCGGCTTGCCGTTCACCGTGACGCCGCGATGCGACACCAGCTGGCGCGCGGCCGGGCGGGTGACGGCGAAGCCCATGCGGTACACGACGTTGTCCAGGCGCGTCTCGAGGAGCTGCAGCAGGTTTTCACCCGTGTTGCCCTTCTTGGTGGACGCCTTCTTGTAGTAGTTGCGGAACTGGCGCTCGAGCAAGCCGTAGATGCGCTTGACCTTCTGCTTCTCGCGAAGCTGGGTGGCGTAGTCGGACAGCTTGCCCTTGCGGGCGGTTGCGCCGTGCTGGCCGGGCTTCTGCTCCAGCTTGCACTTCGAATCGAGCGCGCGGGCCGGCGACTTGAGGCCGAGGTCGGCGCCTTCGCGACGGGCGAGCTTGCAGGTGGGACCGATATAACGAGCCATTTTTCTTCAGCTCCTCAGACGCGACGCTTTTTCGGCGGACGGCACCCGTTGTGCGGGATGGGCGTCACGTCGATGATGTTGGTGATCTTGTAACCGACGTTGTTCAACGAACGAACGGCGGATTCGCGACCGGGACCCGGGCCCTTGATGCGGACTTCGAGCGACTTGACGCCGTAGTCGAGCGCAGCGCGCCCGGCTTTTTCGGCGGCGACCTGCGCAGCGAACGGGGTCGACTTGCGCGAGCCGCGGAAACCCGCGCCACCCGAAGTTGCCCACGACAGCGCGTTGCCCTGGCGGTCGGTGATCGTGACGATCGTGTTGTTGAAGGAAGCGTGGACGTGGGCGACGCCGTCGGTGACGACGCGCTTGATCTTCTTCTTCGTTTTCGCGGCAGCTGCCGGCTTGGCCATGGTGTGGGTTCCTTACTTCTTGATGGCCTTGCGCGGACCCTTGCGGGTGCGTGCATTGGTCCGGGTGCGCTGGCCGCGCAGCGGAAGACCGCGGCGGTGACGCAGGCCGCGGTAGCAGGCCAGGTCCATGAGGCGCTTGATGGCCATGCCGATTTCGCGACGGAGGTCGCCCTCGACCACGTACTTGCCGACTTCGGCGCGCAGGCGCTCGACGTCAGGCTCGGACAGGTCGCGGATCTTGGTGTTGGACTGGACGCCAGCAGCGTCGCAGACCTTCTTCGAACGAGTACGGCCGATGCCGTAGATGCTTTGCAACCCGACCCAGACATGCTTCTGGGCAGGCAGGTTGACGCCCGCAATACGCGCCATGACGCGATCTCCAAACTTGGTGGCTGGCCGGAAGGTGTCGATCCGGCGAAGGGAACACGAAATTTTAGCTGGGTCTCGTGGCATAGGGAAGCCCCGGACCCCGAAAGGCGCCCGTTGGCTCCGGCATGGGGAGTGTGCCCATGCTCCGGCGACGGAATCCGGACTGCCAGGAAAGCGCGGCGAACCCCGCCCTGCCCCGGCCCCGCGCGCTCCTCAGGCGCACGGACTGGTCCGGACCCACCCGCGCACGAGACCGCCGCGCGAGTCGCCCTGTTCGGTCCCGGGCGAAACCCGGGACCGGGTGCGAGGGCGGCTGTCCGTTCCCGGACGGGCCGACCCCGCGGTCATCCTCAACGGCCGGTCAGACCGGCCCGCGAACCCTTCAGGTTCGCCTTCTTCAACAAGCTCTCGTACTGGTGGGACGTGAGGTGCGCCTGGATCTGCGCCATGAAGTCCATCACCACCACCACCACGATCAGCAGCGACGTGCCGCCGAAATAGAACGATGCCCCGATCTTCGTGCGCATGATCTCCGGCAACAGGCAGACCAGGACCAGGTAGATCGCGCCGGCGCCCGTCAGGCGGGTCAGCACGCCGTCGATGTAGTCCGCCGTCGCCTTGCCGGGACGGATGCCCGGGATCAGCGCGCCCGACTTCTTCAGGTTGTCGGCCGTTTCCTGCGAGTTGAACACCAGCGCCGTGTAGAAGAACGCGAAGCCGATGATCAGCGTGGCGAACAGGATCATGTGCAGCGGCTCGCCCGGCGACAGCGCCTGCGCGATGCGCTGGAGCCACGTGGCCTGGCCCGACTGGCCGAACCACTGCGAGGCGGTGGCCGGGAACATGATCAGGCTGGACGCGAAGATCGGCGGGATCACGCCCGACATGTTGAGCTTCAGCGGCAGGAACGAAGTCTGGTTCATGTACGCGTTGCGACCGCCCTGGCGGCGCGCGTAATTGACCGTGACCCGTCGCTGCCCACGCTCGACGAACACCACGAAGAACGTGAAGGACAGCACCACCAGCACGATCAGCGCCACCTGGGGCACGCTCATGTCGCCGTTGCGCGCCTGTTCCAGCGTGTTGAGCACGGCGCCCGGCAAGCCGGCCACGATGCCCGCGAAGATGATCAGCGACACGCCGTTGCCGATGCCGCGCTCGGTGACCTGCTCGCCCAGCCACATCAGGAACATCGTGCCTGCCGTGAGCGCGACGACCGCGGTCATGACGAAGCCCGGGCCCGGCGCGTACACGACGGGCGAACCGTCGGGCGAACTCATGTGCTGCAGGCCCAGCGCGATGCCGGCGGCCTGGAAGACCGCCAGTCCCACCGCGCCCATGCGCGAGTACTGGGTGATCTTGCGGCGGCCGGACTCGCCTTCCTTCGACATCGCCTTCCAGCTCGGCAGGATCTGCGTCATGAGCTGGACGACGATCGATGCCGAGATGTACGGCACGACGTTGAGCGCGAACAGGCTGAAGCGCTGCAGCGCGCCACCGGAGAACATGTTGAACATGTCCACGATGGTGCCCTTCTGCGACTCCATCAGCTGGAGCATCGCCTGCGGGTTCACACCCGGCACCGGGATGTAGCAACCGATGCGGTAGACGATCAGGGCGCCGACGACGAAAAGCAGTCGCTGGCGGAGCTCGGTGAATTTACCGAGCCCGCTTCCCACGTTGGCCGCTGCGCCTCGCGCCATGCGTCAGTTACTCCCCGACCTTGCCGCCGGCCGCTTCGATCGCGGCCTTGGCGCCGGCCGTGGCGAGCACGCCCTGCAGGACGAACTTCTTGGTGACTTCGCCCTTCTTCACGATCTTGACCTGCTTGGCCGCGTTCGGGATGAGCTTGGCGGCGCGCAGCGCGGCGATGTCGATCGTGCCGGCGTCCAGCTTGTCCAGCTGGTACAGCAGCACTTCGGCCGTGTCCTTGAGCAGCTTCGAACGGAAGCCGATCTTCGGCAGGCGACGCTGCATGGGCATCTGGCCGCCTTCGAAGCCGGCCTTGATCTTGCCCTTGCCGCTACGTGCGAAGGAGCCCTTGTGGCCGCGACCCGCGGTCTTGCCGAGGCCCGAACCGATGCCGCGACCGACGCGGGTGCGTTCCTGGCGGGCGCCGTCTGCGGGCTTGAGGGTATTCATACGCATTGGATCAGTCCTCCACGCGGACGAGGTAGTGCAGCTGCGTGATCAGGCCACGCACCTGCGGGCTGTCCTTCAGCTCGCGCACGCTGTTGAGCTTGTTGAGGCCGAGCGCCTTGACCGACAGGCGATGACGCGCCTGGCAGCCACGCAGGCCCTTGACGAGGCGCACCTTGACGGTGCCGCCGGTGTTCGCCGGGGTCTTAGCCATGGTTCAACTCCTCCACCTTCTTGCCGCGCTTCGCCGCGATCTTGGCGGGCGAGCTCGTTTCGCTCAGGCCGCGCAGCGTGGCGCGCACCAGGTTGATCGGGTTGCGCGAGCCGACGGCCTTCGCAAGCACGTTCTTGACGCCGGCCGCTTCGAGCACGGCGCG
The DNA here is from genome assembly GCF_018406605.1 of Noviluteimonas caseinilytica. Taxonomy (GTDB): domain Bacteria; phylum Pseudomonadota; class Gammaproteobacteria; order Xanthomonadales; family Xanthomonadaceae; genus Noviluteimonas; species Noviluteimonas caseinilytica. The sequence goes on from NZ_AP024545.1 coordinate 496,250, forward strand.
CATCGCGCCGCCGGCGATCACGCCGGTACCTTCGGAGGCGGGCTGCATGAAGACGCGCGCGGCGCCGTGGCCCGACTTCACGGCGTGCCACAAGGTGCCGTTGTTGAGGTCGACCTGCATGAAGCTCTTGCGCGCGTATTCCATCGACTTCTGGATCGCGACCGGCACTTCGCGCGCCTTGCCGTAACCGAAACCGACCTTGCCGTTGCCGTCGCCCACCACCGTCAAAGCGGTGAAGGTGAACTGGCGACCGCCCTTGACCGTCTTGCTGACGCGGTTGACCGCGATCAGCTTCTCGATCATGCCGTCATCGACTTCTTCGCGGTCGCGACGATCGCGGCCGCGCGATTCCCGTTGCTGTTCTGCCATGTTCGTATCTCGTAGTTTGGAAAGGATTTGCGGCTTGGCCGCTTATGGTTGTGGTGTGGAGCGGGTGCTGCGTGGCGAGGAGAACTCCTCGCCGCGTCCTGCATCGACCCATGCAGGCGGGACGAACACGTGTGGGGCTTGCGCCCCGCACTTTCAATGCATCAGAACTGCAGGCCGCCTTCGCGGGCCGCATCGGCGAGCGCCTTGATGCGACCGTGGTAGCGGTAGCCCGAGCGGTCGAACGCGACCTTCTCGACGCCGGCAGCCTTCGCCTTCTCGGCGATCAGGCGACCGACCTTGGCGGCGGCGTCGCTGTTCTTGCCGTTCTTCAGGCCTTCCTTGACGTCGGACTGCACGGTCGAGGCCGAAGCCAGGACCTTGGAGCCGTCGGACGTGAAGACCTGCGCGTACAAGTGCTGGCCGGTGCGCAGCACCGACAGGCGCGGCACGCCGAGTTCGCGGATGTGGGCGCGCGTCGACTTGGCGCGGCGCAGGCGGGCGGGATTCTTGTTCATGCTTTTGTTCTCCGAAAGCTGAAAGCCGATTAGGCCTTCTTGGCTTCCTTGCGGATGATGTTCTCGCCGGCGTACTTCACGCCCTTGCCCTTGTACGGTTCCGGCGGGCGGAAACCGCGGATCTTGGCCGCGACTTCACCGACGCGCTGCTTGTCGGCACCCGACACGACGATTTCCGTCTGCGTCGGCGTCGCGATCGTGATGCCTTCCGGGGCGGTGAACAGCACCGGATGCGAGAAGCCCAGCGAGAGGTTGAGGTCCTTGCCCTGCATCGCGGCACGGTAGCCGACGCCCACCAGCTCGAGCTTGCGCTCGAAGCCGGACGTGACGCCCTGGACCATGTTGGCGACGATGGCGCGGAGCGTACCGGCCAGCGGGACGAGCGACGGATCGTTCGCCGAAACCTGCGCGGTATCGTTCTCGACCTTGATGTCGATGCCGGCCGGCTTGGCGATCGACAAGGTGCCCTTCGGGCCCTTGACGCTCACGCTTTCCGGCTGGACGTTCAGTTCGATGCCCTTCGCGAGGGCGATCGGCTTCTTGGCGACACGGGACATTATCTGTACTCCCTTAAGCCACGAAGCACAGGACTTCGCCGCCGACGCCCTGCTGGCGTGCCTGCGTGTCGGTCATGATGCCCTTCGAGGTGGAGATGATCGCGACACCCAGGCCACCGAGGACCTTGGGCAGCGCGTCCTTGCCGCGGTACTGGCGCAGGCTGGACTTCGAAACGCGCTGCAGGCGTTCGATGACCGGCTTGCCCTCGTAATACTTCAGCGCGATTTCCAGGACCGACTTGGCGCCGTCCTTGGTCACGCGCGACGACGCGATGTAGCCCTCGTCCGCGAGGACCTTGGCGATCGCGACCTTGATGTTCGACGACGGCATCGAAACCGCCGGCTTGCCAACCGCGGCCGCATTGCGAATGCGGACCAGCATGTCGGCGATGGGATCAGTCATGCTCATTGATTACTACCTTTGAGTGCACCGATATCCGCGAAATTGCGAATAGCTAGTAAGTGGAACGGTGTTGCGATTGCTTTACCAGGACGCCTTGCGGAGGCCCGGGACGTCGCCGCGCATCGTGGCTTCGCGCAGCTTGTTGCGCGCCAGGCCGAACTTTGCGTAGACGCCACGCGGACGGCCGGTGATCGCGCAACGGTTGCGCTGGCGGCTTTCCGAGGAGTCGCGCGGCAGCTTCTGCAGCTTGACCACGGCTTCCATCTTTTCTTCGTACGACGCGGACTGGCTGGAGATGATCTTCTTCAGCGCCTCACGCTTCGCACCATGCTGCTTCGCCAGCTTGGCGCGCTTGATGTCGCGGTTGACCATCGAGGTCTTGGCCATGTGGTGTCAGCCTCAGTTGCGGAACGGGAAGCGGAAGGCCTCGAGCAGGGCCTTGGCCTCTGCGTCGGTCTTCGCCGTGGTGGTGATCGCGATGTCCATGCCGCGCATGGCGTCGACCTGGTCGAAATCGATCTCCGGGAAGATGATCTGTTCCTTGACGCCCATGTTGTAGTTGCCGCGGCCGTCGAACGAACGACCCGACACGCCGCGGAAGTCGCGCACGCGCGGCAGCGAAATGTTGATCAGGCGGTCCAGGAATTCGAACATGCGGGCACGGCGCAAGGTGACCTTGCAGCCGATCGGCCAGCCGTCGCGGATCTTGAACGACGCCACCGAGATGCGCGACTTGGTGACCAACGGCTTCTGGCCGGAGATCTTGGCCATGTCGGCCACCGCGTTCTCGAGGATCTTCTTGTTCGCCGCGGCCTCGCCCACGCCCATGTTGAGCGTGACCTTGACCAGCTTCGGCACCTGCATCGGATTGGTGTAGCCGAACTGTTGCATCAGCTTCGGCACCACTTCTTCCTTGTAAATCTTTTCAAGACGCGTCATGACTTTTCCTCGGACGACTGCATCAGCCGTCGATTGCTTCACCACTGGAGCGGAACACACGCAATTTGCGTCCATCCTCCAGGACCTTGAAACCGACGCGCTCGCCCTTGCCCGTCGCCGGGTTGAAGAGCATCACGTTCGAAATGTGGATCGGCGCTTCGCGCTCGATCACGCCGCCGGGCTGGCCGGCCTGCGGGTTCGGCTTGGTGTGGCGCTTGACGACGTTGACGTTGGCCACGACGAGCTTGTCGCCCGCCATGCGCACGACGTCGCCACGCTTGCCCTTGTCCTTGCCGGAGATGACGACCACCTGGTCGCCCTTGCGGATACGGTTCATGTCAGTTCCTTCCGCCTCAGAGCACTTCGGGCGCGAGCGAGACGATCTTCATGAACTTCTCGGAACGCAGCTCGCGGGTCACAGGCCCGAAGATGCGCGTGCCGATCGGCTCATGCTTGTTGTTGAGCAACACCGCGGCGTTGCCGTCGAAGCGGATCAGCGAACCGTCGGCGCGGCGCACACCCTTGCGGGTACGGACCACGACGGCGTCGTAGACGTCGCCCTTCTTGACCTTGCCGCGCGGGATCGCGTCCTTGACGGTCACCTTGATGATGTCGCCGATGTGGGCATAGCGGCGCTTCGAACCACCGAGCACCTTGATGCACATCAGTTCCTTGGCGCCCGAATTGTCGGCGGCGTCGAGATAGCTCTGCATCTGGATCATGGCTGTCTCTCCTTACTCGGCCGCACGGGCGAGGATTTCAACCACCCGCCAGTTCTTGGTCTTGGACATCGGCGCGCATTCGGCGATGCGCACGACATCGCCTTCCTTGCAGGCGTTGTCGGCGTCATGCGCGTGCAGCTTGGTCGAGCGGCGCATGTACTTGCCGTACAGCGCGTGCTTGACCTGGCGCTCGACGAGCACGGTGATGGTCTTGTCCATCTTGTTGCTGACAACGCGGCCTTCGACCGTGTGCAGCTTCTTGGTTGTTTCGTTCATCGTCGCCGTCCCTTACTTCTTGTTGCCCGCGGCACCCAGCAGCATGTTCACGCGCGCGATTTCGCGGCGGACACGGCGGGCATCGTGGGTCTTGGCCAGCTGGCCGGTGGCTTTCTGCATGCGGAGCGCGAACTGCTCCTTCTGCAGGTCCACCAGGTGGGCCTTCAGTTCGTCGGCGGACTTCTGACGCATTTGCTTGAGTTCCATCAGCGCACCGTCCGGGTCACAAAGGTGGTGGTGACCGAGAGCTTGGCCGCGGCCAGGCGGAACGCCTCGCGTGCGACGTCTTCGCTGACGCCCTCGATCTCATAGATCATGCGGCCCGGCTGGATCTGCGCGACCCAGTACTCGACGTTGCCCTTGCCCGAGCCCATTCGCACTTCGATGGGCTTCTTGGTGATCGGCTTGTCGGGGAACACGCGGATCCACATCTTGCCGCCGCGCTTGACGTAGCGGCTGATCGAGCGGCGGGCCGCTTCGATCTGGCGCGCGGTCAGCTGGCCGAACGCTGTGGACTTCAGGCCGTACTCGCCGAACGAGACGGCGTTGCCGCTCCAGCTCAGGCCGTCGTTACGGCCCTTGTGCATCTTGCGGTATTTGGTTCGCTTGGGTTGCAGCATGATTATTCCCTCGCCTCGCGATCACGACGCGGACCACGCGGACGGTCGGCGCGATCGCCGCGGTCACCGCGGTCGCTGCGCGGAGAGTCGTCCTGCTTTTCCTGGCCGATCTGGCTGAAGTCGAAGACTTCGCCCTTGTAGACCCACACCTTGATGCCGATGATCCCGTACGTCGTCTTCGCTTCGGCAAAGCCGTAGTCGATGTCGGCGCGCAGGGTGTGCAGCGGCACGCGGCCTTCGCGGTACCACTCCGAACGGGCGATTTCCGCGCCGTTGAGGCGGCCAGCGACGTTGACCTTGATGCCCAGGGCACCGAGGCGCATCGCGTTGCCGACGGCGCGCTTCATCGCGCGACGGAACATGATGCGGCGCTCGAGCTGCTGCGCGATCGATTCGGCGACCAGCTGCGCATCGAGTTCCGGCTTGCGGACTTCGGTGACGTTGATGTGCGCCGGGACGCCCATCAGGTCACTGACTTCCTTGCGCAGCTTCTCGATGTCCTCGCCACGCTTGCCGATCACCACGCCCGGGCGGGCGGTGTGGATCGTGACGCGCGCGTTGTTGGCCGGACGCTCGATGAGGATCTTCGAGATGCCGGCCTGCGCGAGCTTCTTGCGCAGCATGTCGCGGACCTTGAGGTCGGCGATCAGGTAATCCGCGTAATGCTTCTTGCCGGCGAACCACTTGGAATTCCAGTCCTTGGCGATGCCCAGGCGGATGCCGGTCGGATGAACTTTATGACCCATGTCTGATCTCCGCCGTTACTTGCCGGCACCGACAACCACGGTGATGTGGCTGGTGCGCTTGAGGATCCGGGTGCCGCGGCCCTTCGCGCGCGCCATGAAGCGCTTCAGCGTCGGACCTTCGTCGACCATGATGGACTTGACGCGCAACTCGTCGACGTCGGCGCCCTGGTTGTTTTCCGCGTTGGCGATCGCCGACTCGACGACCTTGCGGATCATGCCCGCGGCCTTCTTGTCGGAGAACTTCAGCAGGTTGACCGCGCGCTCGGCCGAGAGGCCGCGCACCTGGTCAGCCACGAGCCGGGCCTTCTGGGCGGAGATGCGCGCGCTGCGCAGGATGGCTTTCGCTTCCATGGTCATCTCCCTTACTTGCCCGACTTCTTGTCGCCACCGTGACCCTTGAAGGTCCGGGTGAGCGCGAATTCGCCGAGCTTGTGGCCGACCATGTTCTCGTTGACGAGCACGGGAATATGGTTCTTGCCGTTGTGGACGGCGATGGTGAAGCCGACCATTTCCGGCATGACCATCGAGCGACGCGACCAGGTCTTGATCGGCTTCTTGTTGTTGGCCGCAGCCTCCACCTTCTTGATCAGGTGGTGGTCGACGAACGGACCTTTCTTCAGTGAACGTGCCATGGCCGATTAACCCCTGCGATCGCGCACGATGAATTGCGTGGTGCGCTTGTTCTTGCGCGTCTTGTAACCCTTGGTCGGCACGCCCCACGGCGTGACCGGATGCGGGTTGCCCTGGCCTGCCTTCGCCTCGCCACCACCGTGCGGGTGGTCGACCGGGTTCATGGCGGCGCCGCGGACGGTCGGCTTGACGCCGCGCCAGCGCTTCGCACCTGCCTTGCCCAGCTTTTCGAGGTTGTGCTCGACGTTGCCGACTTCGCCGACCGTCGCGCGGCACTCGGCCGGCACCTTGCGCATTTCGCCGGAGCGAAGGCGCAGGGTGGCGTAACCGGATTCGCGGGCGATCAGCTGCACGCCGGCACCGGCGGCACGCGCCAGCTGCGCACCCTTGCCCGGCTTCATCTCGATGCAATGCACCGTGGAGCCGACGGGGATGTTGCGCAGGGGCAGCGTGTTGCCGACCTTGATCGGGGCGTCACGGCCCGCGATCACCTGGTCGCCGCTCTTCAGGCCCTTGGGGGCGATGATGTAGCGGCGCTCGCCATCGACGTAGCACAGCAGCGCGATGTGCGCGGTGCGGTTGGGATCGTATTCGATCCGCTCCACGCGCGCCGGAATGCCTTCCTTGTCGCGCTTGAAGTCGATGATGCGGTAGTTCTGCTTGTGACCACCGCCGATGTGGCGGGTGGTGATGCGACCGTGGTGGTTACGACCACCGGTCTTCGCCTTCTTCTCGACGAGGGCCGCGAACGGCGCACCCTTGTGGAGATCCGGCGTCACGACGCGGACCGCGGAACGGCGGCCGGGCGAGGTGGGCTTGAAAGTCATCAGTGCCATTGGGTCTGTCCTCAGGCCTTGGCCATCATCACGTCGATCGACTGGCCATCGGCCAGCTTCACGTACGCCTTGCGCCAGTCGCCGCGCTTGCCCTGGCGGAACTTGAAGGCCTTGTTCTTGCCCTTCACGTTCACCACGTTCACCGCTTCGACCGTCACCGAAAAGATCTGCTCGATCGCCGCCTTGACGTCCGCCTTGGTGGCGGTCTTGGCGATCTCGAAGACGTACTGGTTCGACACTTCCTGCAGGCGGGCGGTCTTTTCGGACACCCGCGGCGCACGGATCACGTCATACAAATTGCTGAAGGTCGGCTTGATGTTGTTCATGCCAGCCACTCCTCGATCTTCTTGACCGCATCGGCGGTGACGATGACCGTGTCGGCGCCCACGAGGGCCACCGGGTCGAGGCCCTGCACGTCGCGCACTTCGACGTACGGCAGGTTGCGCGCGGACAAGTACAGCGACTCGTTCGCTTCCTCGGTCACGATCAGCGGACGGCGGCCCACTTCCAGGCCGGCGAGCTTCGCGATGAGGCCCTTCGTCTTCGGACCGTCGACATCGAACGACTCGACGACCTTGATGCGGCCCTGGCGGTTGAGCTCGGACAGGATCGCCGAGATCGCCGCGCGGTACATCTTGCGGTTGACCTTCTGCGCGAAGCTGCGCGGCTTGGCCGCGAACGTCACGCCGCCGCCGACGAAGATCGGAGCCGTCAGCGCGCCATGACGCGCACCGCCGCCCTTCTGCTTCTTCGACTTCTTGGTCGTGCCGTTGACTTCCGAACGCGTCTTCTGCGCCTTGGTGCCGGCGCGACCTGCGTTGCGGTAGGCAACGACGACCTGGTGGACGAGGTCTTCGCTGAATTCACGACCGAACACGGCGTCCGAAACGGACAGCTTGTTCGCACTATTGGTGATGGACAGTTCCATCGTCAGACTCCCTTGCTCGTCGGACGCACGATGACGTCGCCGCCCGGCGCACCCGGCACGGCACCGCGCACGGCGATCAGGCCGCGCTCGGCGTCGACCTTGACCACGCGCAGGTTCTGCGTCGTCTGCGTTTCGGCACCCATGTGGCCCGACATCTTCTTGCCCGGGAACACGCGGCCCGGCGTCTGGCGCTGGCCGATCGAACCCGGCGAGCGGTGCGACAGCGAGTTACCGTGCGTCGCGTCGCCCATGGTGAAGTTCCAGCGCTTGATCGTGCCCTGGAAGCCCTTGCCCTTGGTGATGCCCTGGACGTCGACGACCTGGCCGACTTCAAAGATGTCGGCGCGGATTTCACCGCCGACCTGGAAGTCGGCGATCTTGTCGTCCTGCACGCGCAGTTCCCACAGGCCGCGACCGGCTTCGACCTTCGCCTTGGCGAGGTGACCGGCTTCCGGCTTGTTGATCAGGGCGGCGCGCTTGACGCCGACGGTGACCTGCACGGCGCTGTAGCCGTCGGTCTCGACCGTCTTCACCTGGGTGATGCGGTTCGGGGTGGCTTCGATCAGGGTCACCGGGATGGACTTGCCATCTTCGGTGAACACGCGGCTCATGCCGGCCTTGCGGCCGACGATGCCCAACGAATATTTCTTCGCGGTCATGGTGGGGGCCTCAGGTCAGCTTGATCTGGACGTCGACGCCGGCCGCGAGCTCGAGCTTCATCAGCGCGTCCACGGTCTTGTCGTTCGGGTCGACGATGTCCAGCACGCGCTTGTGCGTGCGGGTTTCGTATTGGTCACGCGCATCCTTGTCGGCATGCGGCGAGGTAAGAATCGTGAAACGCTCGAGCTTGGTCGGCAGCGGGATCGGGCCGCGCACTTGCGCGCCGGTCCGCTTGGCCGTCTCGACGATCTCGCTGGCCGAGCGGTCGATCAGGCGATGATCGAAAGCCTTCAGCCGAATCCGGATCTTCTGGTCCGCCATGACGGGTATTCCTCAGTGAAAAGAGCGAAGGGTCGGCCTCTGGGTGTGCCGGCCCTGGAACAGGTGAAGCGGTGGAACGTGGAGCAAAAATCAGGGCGGCCCGGTTACCCGGCCGCCCGACAGAATTCGTGAACGCGCAAGCGACTCCGCCATGAGTGCTCCGAAGAACTTCGGAACGGGCGGAGGACTGCCGCGCGACAAATCCGTGTCTGGCGAATACGAAGGACGTCCTGTCCGTCATTTCGCTGGTTTGTTGCTGGTCCCGGGGGCCTGTCCGCATGGGTCAGGCCGCGAGAGCCGTGCATTCTAGGGGGCTCCCGGGGGAATGGCAACCCATTTCCCCGGAAAAACACACCTTTTTCACCTGGACCCCCGCTTTCGCGGGGACCCGGATGCATTACTTCAGGATCTTCGCCACCACGCCGGCGCCGACCGTGCGGCCGCCTTCGCGGATCGCGAAGCGCAGGCCGTCGTCCATCGCGATGGGGTGGATCAGCTCGACCACCATCTTGATGTTGTCGCCCGGCATGACCATTTCCACGCCTTCCGGCAGGGTCACGGCGCCCGTGATGTCGGTCGTGCGGAAGTAGAACTGCGGGCGGTAGCCCTTGAAGAACGGCGTGTGGCGGCCGCCTTCGTCCTTCGACAGCACGTACACCTCGGCTTCGAACGTGGTGTGCGGGGTGATCGAACCCGGCTTGGCCAGCACCTGGCCACGCTCCACGTCGTCACGCTTGGTGCCGCGCAGCAGCAGGCCCGCGTTGTCGCCCGCCTGGCCCTGGTCCAGCAGCTTGCGGAACATTTCCACGCCCGTGACGATCGTCTTCTGCGTCGGACGGATGCCGACGATTTCGATTTCGTCGCCCACCTTGATCACGCCGCGCTCGATGCGGCCCGTCACCACCGTGCCGCGGCCCGAGATCGAGAACACGTCTTCCACCGGCATCAGGAACGGCTTGTCGATCGCGCGCTCCGGCTGCGGGATGAACGAGTCCAGCGCGTCCACCAGCTTCAGGATCGACGGCACGCCGATCTCCGACTGGTCGCCTTCCAGCGCCAGGCGCGCCGAACCCTTGATGATCGGGGTGTCGTCGCCCGGGAATTCGTACTTGGTCAGCAGCTCGCGCACTTCCATCTCGACGAGCTCCAGCAGCTCGGCGTCGTCCACCATGTCCGCCTTGTTCAGGAAGACCACGATGTACGGCACGCCCACCTGGCGCGACAGCAGGATGTGCTCGCGCGTCTGCGGCATCGGGCCGTCGGCCGCCGAACACACCAGGATCGCGCCGTCCATCTGCGCCGCACCCGTGATCATGTTCTTGACGTAGTCCGCGTGTCCCGGGCAATCCACGTGCGCGTAATGGCGGTTGGCCGATTCGTATTCCACGTGCGCCGTCGAGATCGTGATGCCGCGCGCCTTCTCTTCCGGCGCCGCGTCAATCGCGTCATAGGCCTTGAACTCGCCGCCGAAACGCTCTGCGCCCACCTTCGTCAACGCCGCCGTCAGCGTCGTCTTGCCGTGGTCGACGTGGCCGATCGTGCCCACGTTCACGTGGGGCTTGGTGCGCTCGAACTTACCCTTTGCCATGGCTGCTTCCCTCGAAATGCTTTAAGTGTTTGTAGGTCAGGACTTCTTGATCACGGCTTCGGCGATGTTGTTCGGCGCCTCGGCGTAGTGGTCGAATTCCATCGTGAAGGTCGCGCGGCCCTGCGACATCGATCGCAGCGTCGTCGCGTAGCCGAACATTTCGCCCAGCGGGATCATCGCGTTGATGATCTTGCCCGACGGGCTGTCGTCCTGGCCCTGCAGGATGCCGCGGCGGCGGCTGACGTCGCCCATCACGTCGCCGAGGTAATCCTCGGGCGTGACGATCTCGACCTTCATCATCGGCTCGAGCAGCACCGGGGAGGCCTTGTGGAAGCCTTCCTTGAAGCCCATCGAACCCGCGATCTTGAACGCCATTTCGGACGAGTCGACCTCGTGGTACGAACCGTCGACGAGCTTGACCTTGACGTCCACGATCGGGAAGCCGGCCATCAGGCCGTTCGCCACCGCTTCCTGGATGCCCTTGTCGACCGCCGGGATGTATTCCTTCGGAATCACGCCGCCGACGATGCCGTTCTCGAACTCGTAGCCCTTGCCCTGCTCGTTCGGCGAGATCTCCAGCCACACGTGGCCGAACTGACCCTTGCCGCCCGACTGGCGCACGAACTTGCCTTCGGCCTTGACCGCCTTGCGGATCGTTTCGCGATACGCGACCTGCGGCTTGCCGACGTTGGCTTCGACGTTGAACTCGCGCTTCATGCGGTCCACCAGGATTTCCAGGTGGAGCTCGCCCATGCCCGAGATGATCGTCTGGCCGGATTCTTCATCCGTGCGCACGCGGAACGACGGATCTTCCTGCGCGAGGCGACCCAGCGCCAGGCCCATCTTTTCCTGATCGGACTTGGTCTTCGGCTCGACCGCCATCGAAATGACGGGCTCCGGGAAGATCATGCGCTCGAGCGTGATCACGTGGTCCTGCGCGCACAGCGTGTCGCCGGTGGTGACGTCCTTCAGGCCGACGGCCGCGGCGATGTCGCCCGCGCGCACTTCCTTGATCTCGTCACGGTTGTTGGCGTGCATCTGCAGGATGCGGCCCACGCGTTCCTTCTTCGACTTGACCGGGTTGTACACCTGGTCGCCGGAGTTGAGCGTGCCGGAATAGACGCGGAAGAACGTGAGCGAACCCACGAACGGGTCGGTCATGATCTTGAAGGCGAGCGCGGAGAACGGCTCGGAATCCAGCGCCTTGCGGCTGTCTTCCTTGTCGTTTTCGTCGATGCCGGCGACCGGCGGGCGATCGGTCGGCGACGGCAGGAAGCGGATGACCGCGTCGAGCATCGCCTGCACGCCCTTGTTCTTGAACGCGGTGCCGCACAGCGCCGGGATGATCTCGCACTTCAGCGTGCGCTCGCGGATGCCGAAGATGATCTCTTCTTCCGAAAGCTCGCCGTCGTTGAGGTACTTGTCCATCAGCTCTTCGGACGCCTCGGCGGCGGCCTCGACCATGAACGCGCGCGCGGTCGTGCACTCGTCGAGCAGGTGCGCCGGGATGTCGGCGTACTCGAACTTGGTGCCCTTGGATTCCATGTCCCACACGATCGACTTCATCTTGATGAGGTCGATCACGCCTTCGAAGCCTTCCTCGGCGCCGATCGGCACCTGCAGCGGCACCGGGTAGGCACCCAGGCGCGACTTCAGCTGTTCGACGACCTTCGAGAAGTTGGCGCCGGTGCGGTCCATCTTGTTGACGAACGCAAGGCGCGGCACGTTGTACTTGTTGGCCTGGCGCCACACGGTCTCGGACTGCGGCTGCACGCCACCGACCGCGCACAGCACGAACACCGCGCCGTCGAGCACGCGCAGCGAACGCTCGACTTCGATCGTGAAGTCGACGTGCCCGGGGGTGTCGATGATGTTGAAGCGGTATTCCGGCAGGGACATGTCCATGCCCTTCCAGAACGCGGTCGTCGCGGCCGACGTGATCGTGATGCCGCGCTCCTGCTCCTGCTCCATCCAGTCCATCGTCGCGGCACCTTCGTGCACTTCGCCGATCTTGTGGTTGACGCCGGTGTAGAACAGGATGCGTTCGGTCGTCGTGGTCTTGCCGGCGTCGATGTGCGCCATGATGCCGAAATTGCGGTAACGCTCGATGGGAGTGGTGCGAGCCACGGCTGTCTCTCGTTTGATCTTAGGTCGGACGCAATGTCCGGAAGGCCGAAGCCGCCTTGCGGCGGCTCGGGCGAGTGCGGCATCAGGGCCGCGGCGAACCCGGCGTCAGCGCGGGTTCGCAGGTCTTACCAGCGGTAGTGCGCGAACGCCTTGTTCGCTTCCGCCATGCGGTGCGTTTCTTCGCGCTTCTTGATCGCGCCGCCGCGGTTCTCGGAGGCGTCGAGCAGCTCGCCGGCGAGCTTGCGCGGCATGCTGTTCTCGCCGCGCTTGCGGGCGGATTCGATCAGCCAGCGCATCGCCAGCGCCATGCGGCGCGACGAGCGGACTTCGACGGGAACCTGGTACGTGGCACCGCCGACGCGACGGGACTTCACCTCGACCGACGGAGACACGTTGCCCAGCGCCTTCTCGACGAGTTCGATGGCGTTGGCGTTCTTCTCGGTGATGACGTCCATCGCGCCGTACACGATCTTTTCGGCGACCGACTTCTTGCCGCTCTGCATGACCATGTTGATGAAGCGGGCGATCGTCTCGCTCCCGTGCTTCGGGTCGGGCAGGACGGTGCGCTGCGGAGTGGAACCTTTACGCGACATGTTCTATATCCCCTGGATCAGGACTTCGGGCGCTTGGCGCCGTACTTGGAGCGGCTCTGGCGACGCTTGGTGACGCCGGCGGCGTCGAGCGAACCACGCACGGTGTGGTAGCGGACGCCCGGGAGGTCCTTGACGCGACCGCCGCGGATCAGGACCACCGAGTGTTCCTGCAGGTTGTGGCCTTCGCCGCCGATGTACGAGATGACCTCGTAACCGTTGGTGAGGCGCACCTTCGCGACCTTGCGGAGGGCCGAGTTCGGCTTCTTCGGGGTGGTCGTGTAGACGCGGGTGCAGACGCCACGGCGCTGCGGGCAGTTCGCCAGGGCAGGCGAAGTGCTCTTGTAGGTTTCCGGGCTGCGCGGCTTGCGCACCAGCTGGTTGATCGTTGCCATCGAGGGACTCTTTTGGGCGGACCTGCGGTCCAGCGTGAAAACGAAGCAGGCCGGATCCGGCCTGCTTAGACGGAAAAGTATAGCCCGCGCCGACGAAATGCGTCAACGCGAGCCAGGTATTGAGAAGCGGCGGGGCGGCCGAATTCGCGAGGCCGCCCTGCCCTTCATGGTTCCCGCCCGTCCTGGGCCGAAGACGAGGCGCTCCCTGCGCCTCATTTCGTGGTCTGGGACGGCCCGTGGGCCGTCGCGCCGAACAGTTTAGCTGTTGCCGGACTCCTCGCCCGCATCGACCGCCGCTTCCGGCGCCGATTCGGTGACGACCGAACCCGACAGTGCCTCCATCTCCGACTCGGTGAGGCCCGAGGCGTTGCGGCGGCGTGCGCTGTGGTAGGCCAGGCCCGTGCCCGCGGGGATCAAACGACCCACGATCACGTTTTCCTTCAGGCCGCGCAGGCCGTCGCGGGTGCCGCGGACGGCAGCCTCGGTCAGCACGCGGGTGGTCTCCTGGAACGAAGCCGCCGAGATGAACGACTCGGTGGCCAGCGAGGCCTTGGTGATGCCCAGCAGCACCGGGTCGTACTTGGACGGGATCTCGTTCTTCGCAACCGCCGCGGCGTTCGCTTCGATCATGCGCTGGCGCTCGACCTGCTCGCCGTGCAGGAACTTGGTGTCCCCGGCGTCGAGCACTTCGACCTTGCGCAGCATCTGGCGGACGATCACTTCGATGTGCTTGTCGTTGATCTTGACGCCCTGCAGGCGGTAGACGTCCTGGATTTCCTTGGTCAGGTAGACCGCCAGCGGCTCCACGCCGAGCAGGCGCAGGATGTCCTGCGGGCTCGGTTCGCCGTCCACCACGGTCTCGCCCTTCTCCACGTGCTCGCCTTCGAACACGATGATCTGGCGGTACTTCGGGATCAGCTCTTCGTGCTCGCTGCCGTCGGCCTGCTTGATGATCAGGCGCTGCTTGCCCTTGGTGTCCTTGCCGAAGCTGACGATGCCCGAGACCTCGGCGAGGACCGCCGGATCCTTCGGCTTGCGCGCTTCGAACAGGTCGGCCACGCGCGGCAGACCACCGGTGATGTCGCGGGTCTTCGACGCTTCCTGCGGGATCTTGGCGACCACGTCGCCCACGCCGACCGGCGCGCCGTCCTGCAGGTTCACGATCGAGCGCGGCGGCAGCAGGTACTGCGCCGGCAGGTCGGTGCCCGGGATGGAGAGGTCCTTGCCGTTCTTGTCGACGATGCGCACGATCGGGCGGAGGTCCTTGCCCTGCGTGCCCCGACGCTTCGGATCGGTGATTTCGCGCGACGCCAAGCCGGTGAGCTCGTCGGTCTTCTCGATGACGGTGACGCCGTCGATGAAGTCGATGAAGCGCATGAAACCGGCCACTTCCGACACGATCGGGTGGTTATGCGGATCCCAGCTGGCCACGGTCTGGCCGGCCTTGATGCTCGCGCCGTCCTTGACCAGCACGGTGGCGCCGTACGGGAGCTTGTAGCGCTCGCGCTCGCGGCCGTGCAGGTCGAGCACCGACAGTTCACCCGAACGCGAGACCGCGACGAGGTGACCGGCAGCGTGGTCGACGTGCTTGAGGTTGTTGAACTTCACCGTACCGGTCGTCTTGACCGTCACGTTGTCGATCGCCGCCGCACGCGACGCCGCACCACCGATGTGGAACGTACGCATGGTGAGCTGCGTGCCCGGCTCGCCGATCGACTGCGCGGCGACGACGCCGACCGCTTCGCCGTGGTTGACCAGGTGGCCGCGGCCCAGGTCGCGACCGTAGCAATGCGAGCACACGCCGAACGGGCTCTGGCAGGTGATCGTGGAGCGCACCTTGATCGACTGGACGCTGGCGTCCTCGATCTTCTGCACCCACGCCTCGTCGAGCAGCGTGTTGCGCTCGACGAAGGGATCTTCGTCGTTGCCCGGCAGGAACACGTCTTCGGCCACGATGCGGCCCAGCACGCGGTCGCGCAGCGGCTCGACGACATCGCCGCCTTCGACGATCGGCGTCATGGTGAGGCCGTCGAACGTGCCGCAATCGGTCTCGGTGATGACCACGTCCTGCGCGACGTCCACGAGGCGACGGGTCAGGTAACCCGAGTTCGCCGTCTTCAGCGCGGTATCCGCGAGACCCTTTCGGGCGCCGTGGGTCGAGATGAAGTACTGGAGGACGTTGAGGCCTTCGCGGAAGTTCGCGGTGATCGGCGTCTCGATGATCGAGCCGTCCGGCTTGGCCATCAGGCCACGCATGCCGGCCAGCTGGCGGATCTGCGCCTGCGAACCACGCGCACCGGAGTCGGCCATGATGTAGATCGAGTTCATGGACTTCTGCGGAACGCGCTCGCCCTTGGCGTTGAGCACGGTGTCGGTGCCGATCGCGTCCATCATCGCCTTGGCCACGCGCTCGTTCGTGCGCGACCAGATGTCGACGACCTTGTTGTAGCGCTCGCCCGCGGTGACCAGGCCCGACTGGTACTGCTGCTGGATTTCCAGGACCTCGGCTTCCGCCTCGTCCAGGATGCCCTTCTTCTCGCCCGGGATGATCATGTCGTCGATGCCGATCGAAACGCCGGCGCGCGTGGCGTACGCGAAGCCGGTGTACATCAGCTTGTCGGCGAACACGACCGTGTCCTTCAGGCCGAGCATGCGGTAGCAGGAGTTGATCAGGCGCGAGATGTTCTTCTTCGTCAGCTCGGTGTTGGCCAGCTGGTACGGCAGGCCTTCCGGCAGGATTTCCTGCAGCAGCGAACGACCGACCGTCGTGTCGACGATCGAGGTCTTCTTCGAGCGCGAGCCGTCTTCGGCGACCACGGTTTCCGTGATGCGCACCTTGACCTTGGCGTGGATCTCGACGACGCGGTTGTCGTACGCGCGCTTGACCTCGGCGACGTTCGCGAACGCCATGCCTTCACCCTTCTTGTTCTCGAGGGCGCGGGTCATGTAGTACAGGCCGAGCACGACGTCCTGCGACGGCACGATGATCGGCTCGCCGTTGGCGGGCGACAGGATGTTGTTCGACGCCATCATCAGCGCGCGCGCTTCCAGCTGCGCTTCCAGCGACAGCGGGACGTGCACGGCCATCTGGTCGCCGTCGAAGTCGGCGTTGAACGCGGTGCAGACCAGCGGATGCAGCTGGATCGCCTTGCCTTCGATCAGCACCGGCTCGAACGCCTGGATGCCCAAGCGGTGCAGCGTCGGCGCGCGGTTGAGCAGGACCGGGTGCTCGCGGATCACTTCCTCGAGGATGTCCCACACTTCCGCTTCTTCGCGCTCGACCAGCTTCTTGGCGGCCTTGATCGTCGTGGCGAGGCCACGGCGCTGCAGCTTGGCAAAGATGAAGGGCTTGAAGAGCTCCAGCGCCATCTTCTTCGGCAGGCCGCACTCGTGCAGGCGCAGCGTCGGGCCGACCACGATGACCGAACGGCCCGAGTAGTCGACGCGCTTGCCGAGCAGGTTCTGGCGGAAGCGACCCTGCTTGCCCTTGATCATGTCGGCGAGCGACTTGAGCGGGCGCTTGTTGGTACCGGTGATGGCGCGGCCGCGACGGCCGTTGTCCATCAGGGCGTCGACCGACTCCTGCAGCATGCGCTTCTCGTTGCGCACGATGATGTCCGGCGCATTGAGCTCGAGCAGGCGCTTGAGGCGATTGTTGCGGTTGATGACGCGGCGGTACAGGTCGTTGAGGTCCGACGTCGCGAAGCGGCCGCCATCCAGCGGCACCAGCGGACGCAGGTCCGGCGGCAGCACCGGCAGCACGGTCATGACCATCCACTCCGGGCGGTTGCCGGAGTCGAGGAACGCCTCGATCAGCTTGATGCGCTTGGTGAGGCGCTTGAGCTTGGTCTCGGAGTTGGTCGCGGCGATCTCTTCCTTCAGGCGGAGCATCTCCGACTGCAGGTCGATCGTGCGCAGCAGCTCGTACACGGCCTCGGCGCCCATCGCGGCGTCGAAGTCATCGCCGTGTTCCTGGCGCGCCTGCATGAACTGTTCTTCGGTCAGCAGGTTGCCGCGCTCGAGCGGGGTCAGGCCCGGCTCGGTCACGACGTACGCTTCGAAGTACAGGATGCGTTCGATGTCGCGCAGCGTCATGTCGAGCATCAAACCGATGCGCGACGGGAGCGACTTCAGGAACCAGATGTGCGCGACGGGCGAGGCCAGGTCGATGTGGCCCATGCGCTCGCGGCGCACCTTGGCCAGCGTCACTTCCGTGCCGCACTTCTCGCAGACCACGCCGCGGTGCTTCATGCGCTTGTACTTGCCGCACAGGCACTCGTAGTCCTTGATCGGACCGAAGATCGCGGCGCAGAACAGGCCATCGCGTTCCGGCTTGAACGTGCGGTAGTTGATGGTCTCCGGCTTCTTCACTTCGCCGTAGGACCACGAGCGGATGAGGTCCGGCGACGCCAACGCGATCTTGATCGCGTCGAAGTCGGGCATGGGCCGCTGCTGGTTGAACAGATTGAGCAAGTCTTTCATGGGTGTCTCCTGATCGGCGGCGGCGGCTTAGCGGGTTTCTTCGAGTTCCATGTTGATGGCGAGGGAGCGGATCTCCTTCACCAACACATTGAAGGACTCCGGCATCCCCGCGACCATCTCGTGTTCGCCGTCGACGATGTTCTTGTACATCTGGTTGCGGCCCTGCACGTCGTCGGACTTCACCGTCAGCATTTCCTGCAGGGTGTAGGCCGCGCCGTAGGCTTCCAGCGCCCAGACTTCCATTTCGCCGAAGCGCTGGCCGCCGAACTGCGCCTTGCCGCCCAGCGGCTGCTGGGTGACGAGCGAGTACGGACCGGTCGAACGCGCGTGCATCTTGTCGTCGACCAGGTGGTTGAGCTTCAGCATGTGCATGTAGCCGATGGTGACCGGACGCTCGAACGCTTCGCCCGTGCGGCCGTCGTGCAGCATCGTCTGGCCGCTCAGCGGCAGGTCGGCGAGTTCGAGCATGCGCTTGATCTCGGTCTCGGCCGCGCCGTCGAACACCGGCGTGGCCATCGGCACGCCGTCGGTCAGGTTGTTCGCCAGGCGCAGGAGTTCCGCGTCGGTGAACTGCGTGAGATCCACGCGCTGGCCGTTGACTTCGTTGTCGTGGTTGTAGATCTGGTCCAGGAACGTGCGCAGGTCCGCGATCGCCGCCTGTGCCTTGAGCATGCGGTCGATCTTCTGGCCCAGGCCCTTGGCGGCCCAGCCCAGGTGCGTCTCGAGGATCTGGCCGATGTTCATTCGGCTCGGCACGCCCAGCGGGTTGAGCACGATGTCGACGGTCTGGCCATCGGCGGAGTACGGCATGTCTTCGACCGGGACGATCGTCGACACCACACCCTTGTTGCCGTGGCGGCCGGCCATCTTGTCGCCCGGCTGGATGCGGCGCTTCACCGCGAGGAACACCTTCACCATCTTGAGCACGCCCGGGGCGAGGTCGTCGCCCTGGGTGATCTTGCCGCGCTTGTCGGCGAAGCGACGCTCGAATTCCTTCTCGTGCGCATCGATCTGCTTCGACGCGCGTTCGATGGCGTCGTTGGCGTCATCGTCCTTCATGCGCAGCTGGAACCACTCGGCCTTCTTCAGGCTGTCCATGTATTCCGCGCTGATCACGTCGCCCTTCTTCAGGTTGGGGCCGCCGTTGGCGACCTTGCCCAGGAGCTGCGAACGCAGGCGCGCGTAGATGGCGCCCTCGAGGATGCGGAACTGGTCGTCGAAGTCCTTCTTGACGCGACGGATCTCGGATTCCTCGATCTGGCGCGCGCGCTTGTCCTTCTCGATGCCGTCGCGGGTGAAGACCTGCACGTCGATGACGGTGCCGTCCATGCCCGGCGGAACGCGGAGCGAGCTGTCCTTCACGTCCGAAGCCTTCTCGCCGAAGATCGCGCGGAGGAGCTTCTCTTCCGGCGTCAGCTGCGATTCGCCCTTCGGCGTGACCTTGCCGACCATGATGTCGCCGGCGCGGACTTCCGCACCGATGTACACCACGCCCGACTCGTCGAGGCGGTTGAGCGCCTGCTCGGAGACATTCGGGATGTCGGCGGAGATTTCTTCCGGGCCCAGCTTCGTGTCGCGCGCGACGCAGGTCAGCTCTTCGATGTGGATCGTCGTGTAGCGATCCTCTTCCACCACGCGCTCGGAGAGCAGGATGGAGTCTTCGAAGTTGTAGCCGTTCCACGGCATGAACGCGACCAGCATGTTCTGGCCGAGCGCGAGCTCGCCGATGTCGGTCGAGGGACCGTCGGCCAGCACGTCGCCGCGGGCCACGCGGTCGCCCACGTTCACGAGCGGGGTCTGGTTGATGCAGGTGTTCTGGTTGGAGCGCGTGTACTTGATCAGCGTGTAGATGTCGACGCCGGCATCGGTCTCGCCGACGATCTCGTTCTCGTTGACCTTCACCACGATGCGGCCGGCGTCGATCTGCTCGATCAGGCCACCGCGGCGCGCGTTCACCGTCACGCCCGAGTCGCGCGCAACCGCCCGCTCGATGCCGGTGCCCACGAGCGGCTTCTGCGACTTCAGCGTCGGCACGGCCTGGCGCTGCATGTTCGCGCCCATCAGCGCGCGGTTGGCGTCGTCGTGCTCGAGGAACGGCACGAGGGCCGCCGCGACCGACACGGTCTGCATCGGCGAGACGTCCATGAAGTGGATCTCGCTCGGCGGCTTGAGCAGCGACTCACCCTGGTAACGGCACGCGACGAACTGCGAGGTGATCGTGCCCTTGTCGTCGGTCGGCGCGTTGGCCTGCGCGATGACGTACTCGTTCTCTTCGATCGCCGAGAGGAACTCGACGTCGTCGGTCACCTTGCCGTTGACGACCTTGCGGTACGGCGTCTCGAGGAAGCCGTAGCGGTTGGTGCGCGCGAACACGGCGAGCGAGTTGATCAGGCCGATGTTCGGGCCTTCCGGCGTTTCGATCGTGCACACGCGACCGTAGTGCGTGGGATGCACGTCGCGCACTTCGAAGCCCGCGCGTTCGCGCGTCAGGCCACCCGGGCCCAGCGCGGAGACGCGACGCTTGTGCGTCACTTCCGACAGCGGGTTGTTCTGGTCCATGAACTGCGAGAGCTGCGAGGAGCCGAAGAACTCCTTGATCGCGGCGGCCACCGGCTTGGCGTTGATCAGTTCCTGCGGCGTCAGGCCTTCGGACTCGGCCATCGACAGGCGTTCCTTGACCGCGCGCTCGACGCGGACCAGGCCCACGCGGAACACGTTCTCGGCCATTTCGCCGACCGAACGCACGCGACGGTTGCCCAGGTGGTCGATGTCGTCCACTACGCCACGGCCGTTGCGGATCTCGGTGAGCACGCGGATCACGTCGAGGATGTCGGACGTATCGCCCATCGTCGAGACGAGGCGCTGCGCTTCTTCGTCCTTGCCGTTCTTGTAGTCGCCGAAGTACTTGCGATCGTAGAGGACGGACGGACCCGTCACTTCCTTGCGACCGATGCGGCGGTTGAACTTCATGCGGCCGACGGCGGAGACGTCGTAGCGCTCGAAGGTGAAGAACAGGTTGTGGAAGAGGTTTTCCGCGGCGTCCTTGGTGGGCGGCTCGCCCGGACGCATCATGCGGTAGATCTCGACCAGCGCTTCGAGCTTGGTCTTGGTGCCGTCGATGCGCAGGGTGTTCGACAGGTACGGGCCGCGGTCCAGGTCGTTGACCCAGATGGTGCCGACCGAATCGATGCCCGCCTTGCGGAACTTCGCCAGGTGCTCTTCGTTGATCTCGTCGTTGGCGATGGCCAGCAGTTCGCCGGTCTTCGCGTCGACGACGTCGTGCGCCAGGATGCGGCCGACCACGTACGCGTCCGGCACGGCCAGCGCGGCGATGCCGGACTGCTCGAGCTGCTTGACGTGGCGCGCGGTGATGCGCTTGCCGGCTTCGACGATGACGCGGTCGCCGTCGGCGAGGTCGAACTCCAGCGTTTCGCCGCGCAGGCGCTCGGGCACCAACTCCAGCTGCACGCCTTCGGGTTCGATGTGGAACGTGTTGATCTCGAAGAACGCGCGGAGCATTTCTTCGTTGTTGTAGCCGAGCGCGCGCAGCAGCACGGAGACCGGCAGCTTGCGGCGGCGGTCGATGCGGGTGAACAGCGCGTCCTTGGGGTCGAACTCGAAGTCGAGCCACGAGCCGCGGTAGGGAATGATGCGCGCGGAGTACAGCAGCTTGCCCGAGCTGTGCGTCTTGCCACGGTCGTGGTCGAAGAACACGCCCGGCGAACGATGCAGCTGCGAGACGATGACGCGCTCGGTGCCGTTGACGATGAAGGTGCCGTTCTCGGTCATGAGCGGGATCTCGCCCATGTAGACCTCCTGCTCCTTCACGTACTTGATGGCCTTGACCGACGATTCGCGGTCGTAGATCACCAGGCGCACGGTCACGCGCAGCGGCGCGCCGTAGGACAGGCCACGGTTGCGGCATTCGCGCTCGTCGAACATCGGCGTGTCGAGCCGGTAGTTGACGTATTCAAGCGCGGCGTTGCCGCTGTAGCTGGTGATCGGGAAGACCGACTTCAGGGCGGCGTGCAGGCCCTTGTCGTCGCGCTTGGAGGGATCGCCCTTCTCCTGGAGGAACTCGCGGTAGGAGTCGACCTGGATCGCGAGCAGGAACGGCACCTCGAGGATCGAACGGCGCTTGCCGAAATCCTTGCGGATGCGCTTCTTCTCGGTGAACGAGTAATTCGTCGTGGACGCTGTGGTCATGGACATGGGGCTGTCGCCTCTCGTAGCTGCGGCCGCGCACGGTGGCGGGGCCGGGGGGAACGTCAAATTGCCAGTGGGAAGTCGCTGGTATTGCCGGCACCAGCACGCCTTCTCCCGCTACTTCCGACTGTCAACTCGGTCTCTTGGGTGACGCATCGCTTCGGTCAAGCTGAAGCGTTCAACACACGATTACCTTGGAACGGCCAAAGGCCGGGGACTTTCGTCCCCAGCCTTCGTGGTCGCCGATGTCACTGGCGACGCAATTTCGATTACTTGACTTCGACGGTCGCGCCAGCGGCCTCGAGTTCCTTCTTGAACTTCTCGGAGTCTTCCTTCGACACGGCTTCCTTGACGGTCTGCGGGGCGCCTTCGACGAGGTCCTTCGCTTCCTTCAGGCCGAGGCCGGTGATGGCGCGGACGGCCTTGATGACTTCGACCTTCTTCTCGCCGGTGGCCTTCAGGACGACCGTGAACTCGGTCTGCTCTTCGACCGGGGCAGCAGCAGCGGCCGGGCCGGCAGCGGCCATGACCGGGGCGGCGGCGGAAACGCCGAACTTCTCTTCGATGGCCTTGACCAGCTCCATCACTTCCATCAGCGACTTGGCGGCGATGGCGTCAACGATCTGCTCGTTGGAAAGGGACATGGTGATTACCTCTGGATATTGAAAGTTGTTGGATACGAAACCGGTTGTCTGGACTCAGGCCTCGGCCTGGGCCTCCGCGGGGACCGCTTCGCCACCGCCCTGCTTGTCGGCCACGGCCTTGACGGCACGGGCGAACATCGCGGCGGGTTCGGCGAGGACGCGGGCCAGCATGGCCAACGCCTGGTCACGCGTCGGCAGCGACGCCAGGACCTCGACGTGCGCGGCGGGAAGCAGCTTGCCTTCCCATGCGACGACGCGGGCCTTGAGCTTGTCGTTACCCTTGGCGAACTCCTTGATGAGGCGACCGGCAGCGCCGGGTTCCTCGGTCGAGAACGCGTACAGCAGCGGCCCGGTCAGCGAATCCTTGACGACTTCGAACTCGGTGCCTTCGACGGCGCGCGACGCCAGCGTGTTCTTGACGACTTTCAAGTACACGCCGGATTCGCGGGCCTTCTTCCGCATCGCGGTCATCTGCGACACGGTGATGCCTGCGTACTCGGCTGCAACCAGGGAGTGGGCCTTCGCGGCCACGTCGGCCAGTTCGGCGACGACTTCCTGCTTCTGGGACAGATTGAGAGCCATTGCACTCCTCCTAATGAACTCCGCGCCCGGCTCCTGCCGTTTGCGGTCCTTGGGCGGCGCCGTCCTGGCGCCGGGGACGCTCGCGCGTCCCGGTGGTGGCCCTTCCCGGAAACTTCCAGAGGGGGCGGCACCATCTGCGCAGGCCCGGCTCTTGCGAGCTGGATTAAACGATCCCGCCTTCGCCGACGACGACTCCATGCCGTACCGAGCTTCCTGCCCGTCGTCGTTGCGCGCGGACCGCACCTGCGGTCTTTGACGGCGTCGCGAAGGCGTAAAGCCCGCGCGATGCCCTCAAACGTTGTTGCCGCATCCGGTCGCCCGGATGCGTATCGCATTACTTCAGCGTCAGGCTCGACTGGTCGATCGTCACGCCCGGGCCCATGGTCGAGCTGAGCGAGATCTTCTGCAGGTACTGGCCCTTCGCGGTCGACGGCTTGGCCTTGATCAGGTCGAGCAGCAGCGCGGTGAGGTTGCCCTTCAGCGCAGCGGCTTCGAAGGAGGCCTTGCCGATCGTGCAGTGGATGATGCCGGCCTTGTCGGTGCGGTAACGCACCTGGCCCGCCTTGGCGTTCTTGACGGCTTCGGCCGGGTTCGGCGAAACGGTGCCGACCTTCGGGTTCGGCATCAGGCCGCGCGGACCGAGCACCTGGCCGAGCTTGCCGACCACGCGCATCGCATCCGGCGTCGCGATGACGACGTCGTAGTTGAGGTCGCCGGCCTGCATGGCCTCGGCGAGGTCGTCCATGCCGACGGCTTCGGCGCCCGCGGCGCGCGCTTCGTCAGCCTTGGCGCCGGCCGGGGCGAACACCGCCACGCGGACCGACTTGCCGGTACCGGCCGGCAGCACGGTGGAACCGCGCACCTGCTGGTCGGACTTCTTCGCGTCCACGCCCAGGCGGACGGCGACGTCGATCGCTTCGACGAACTTCGCCTTCGTGCCGTTCTGGAGGATCTTCAGGGCTTCGTCGATCGCGTAAGCCTTGCCCGGCTCGACGGCCGCCTTGATTGCTTTCTGTCGCTTGTTCATCGCCATGACTTAGCCCTCCACCACCAGACCCATGGAACGGGCGGAGCCCGCAATCGTGCGCACCGCGGCTTCCAGGTCGGCAGCCGTCAGGTCGGGTTCCTTCGCCTTCGCGATTTCCTCGACCTGCTTGCGCGTGACCTTGCCCACCTTCTCGGTGTTCGGGCGCTTCGAACCGGACTGGATGCCCGCAGCCTTCTTCAGCAGGATCGACGCCGGCGGCGTCTTCGTGATGAAGGTGAAGGTGCGGTCCGAGTACGCGGTGATGACCACCGGAATCGGGAGACCCGGTTCCAGCTTCTGCGTGGCGGCATTGAACGCCTTGCAGAATTCCATGATGTTCAGGCCGCGCTGGCCGAGGGCGGGGCCCACGGGCGGCGACGGGTTGGCCTGGCCGGCCTTGACCTGCAGCTTGATGTAACCGACGACTTTCTTAGCCATTTGCTTGCTCCTGCGAGTTCAGACGCCTGCGTGCCTTGCGGCACCTCGGCTCCTCGCGTTACTGCCGGGGCGAACCACTCGCCCTAGCGAATCTCTTTGATCAGGCCTTCTCGACCTGGCCGAATTCCAGTTCCACCGGGGTGGACCGGCCGAAGATCAGCACTGCGACGCGCAGGCGGCTCTTCTCGTAATTGACTTCTTCCACGACGCCGTTGAAGTCGTTGAACGGGCCATCGGTGACGCGCACCATCTCGCCCGCTTCGAACAACACCTTCGGCTTCGGCTTCTCGACGCCTTCCTGCACGCGGTCGAGGATGGCCGCGGCCTCTTCGTCCTTGATGGGAAGCGGACGATCGGCGGTGCCGCCGATGAAGCCCATCACCTTCGGCGTCTCCTTCACCAGGTGCCAGCTTTCGCTGTCCATGCGCGGGATGCCGCCTTCGTCATGCGTGGCGATCTGCACGAGCACGTAGCCCGGGAAGAACTTGCGCTCGGAACGGCGCTTCTGGCCGGAGCGCATTTCCACGACTTCTTCCGTCGGCACGAGCACGTCGCCGAAACGGTCCTGCATTTCCATGCGCGTGATGCGGTCGCGCAGCGCCTGCGCCACCGACTTCTCGAAGCCGGAATAGGCGTGCACCACGTACCAGCGCTTGTCGATGTTGGTGCTCTCTTCCATCTTCCGCCTCAGGTGCCGAGGAGCGCTTTCACGCCCCACTGGATGACCACGTCGAAGCCGGCGATGAGCAGGCTGATGAGGGTCACCGCGATGATGATCAGGCCCGTGGCGCGACCTGCTTCCTGGCGGGACGGCCAGACGACCTTGCGCAATTCGAACCGCGACTCGGCGAGGTATTCGCGCGTCTGCGCGCCCTTCGCCGACAACATGAACACACCGGCGCCGACGAGCAGGCCGCCGATCACCGACAACGTGCGCGCCCACGACGGCCAGTCCTGGAACCAGTAGAAGGCGAACACGCCCGCAGCGGCGATCAGGATCGCCAGCGCGATCATCATCATGTCGCCCGAGGAGGCGGACTTGGGTTGTTCGACCTTGCTGTTCATCCGTTCCCGATCACGCGGAGGCCGCGTTCGAAGTGGCACGCCAGGAGGGACTCGAACCCCCAACCTGCGGTTTTGGAGACCGCTGCTCTGCCAATTGAGCTACTGGCGTACAAGTTGTGTCTCTTCCGAAAAAGGCAACGGCGGCTCGCGCCGCCACGCCGTTTTCATTCCGTTCCGGCGGCGCGGAAGCCCGCGCCGACGGTCCGTCGTTTGCTTACTTCAGGATCTTCGCCACCACGCCGGCGCCGACCGTGCGGCCGCCTTCGCGGATCGCGAAGCGCAGGCCGTCGTCCATCGCGATGGGGTGGATCAGCTCGACCACCATCTTGATGTTGTCGCCCGGCATGACCATTTCCACGCCTTCCGGCAGGGTCACGGCGCCCGTGATGTCGGTCGTGCGGAAGTAGAACTGCGGGCGGTAGCCCTTGAAGAACGGCGTGTGGCGGCCGCCTTCGTCCTTCGACAGCACGTACACCTCGGCTTCGAACGTGGTGTGCGGGGTGATCGAACCCGGCTTGGCCAGCACCTGGCCACGCTCCACGTCGTCACGCTTGGTGCCGCGCAGCAGCAGGCCCGCGTTGTCGCCCGCCTGGCCCTGGTCCAGCAGCTTGCGGAACATTTCCACGCCCGTGACGATCGTCTTCTGCGTCGGACGGATGCCGACGATTTCGATTTCGTCGCCCACCTTGATCACGCCGCGCTCGATGCGGCCCGTCACCACCGTGCCGCGGCCCGAGATCGAGAACACGTCTTCCACCGGCATCAGGAACGGCTTGTCGATCGCGCGCTCCGGCTGCGGGATGAACGAGTCCAGCGCGTCCACCAGCTTCAGGATCGACGGCACGCCGATCTCCGACTGGTCGCCTTCCAGCGCCAGGCGCGCCGAACCCTTGATGATCGGGGTGTCGTCGCCCGGGAATTCGTACTTGGTCAGCAGCTCGCGCACTTCCATCTCGACGAGCTCCAGCAGCTCGGCGTCGTCCACCATGTCCGCCTTGTTCAGGAAGACCACGATGTACGGCACGCCCACCTGGCGCGACAGCAGGATGTGCTCGCGCGTCTGCGGCATCGGGCCGTCGGCCGCCGAACACACCAGGATCGCGCCGTCCATCTGCGCCGCACCCGTGATCATGTTCTTGACGTAGTCCGCGTGTCCCGGGCAATCCACGTGCGCGTAATGGCGGTTGGCCGATTCGTATTCCACGTGCGCCGTCGAGATCGTGATGCCGCGCGCCTTCTCTTCCGGCGCAGCGTCAATCGCGTCATAGGCCTTGAACTCGCCGCCGAAACGCTCCGCGCCCACCTTCGTCAACGCCGCCGTCAGCGTCGTCTTGCCGTGGTCGACGTGGCCGATCGTGCCCACGTTCACGTGGGGCTTGGTGCGCTCGAACTTACCCTTTGCCATGGCTCTTCTCGATGGGTTGCAGTGGTTGGCGTTTCGGTGGTGCGGTTACAGCTGATGTGGTGCTCACGAAAGGAATCGAACCTTCGACCTCCTCCTTACCAAGGAGGTGCTCTACCGACTGAGCTACGTGAGCGGAACTTCTTTCAAGCAATCTGCGTCGCGACGTTCAATGGAGCGGGAGACGGGAATCGAACCCGCACAATCAGCTTGGAAGGCTGAAGTTCTACCATTGAACTACTCCCGCGCCGTCCGGTTTGCACCGGTGAAACTGCTTGGGTCCTGCACCGTCGGTTGGTAACGCCGCCGGCTTGAATCGATCCTGGTGGAGGGAGGTGGATTCGAACCACCGAAGGCGTAAGCCAGCAGATTTACAGTCTGCCCCCGTTGGCCGCTTGGGTATCCCTCCAAAAGAGCCCGAAATTCTGGCGCCGCGACGCCGGGAAGTCAACGATTCGTTGACATCTTTCTTGCGGGGCTTCAGACGTTGAAGCGGAAATGGAGGACGTCGCCTTCCTGCACGCGGTATTCCTTGCCTTCCAGGCGCAAGCGGCCGGCGTCGCGGGCCCCGGATTCGCCGCGGTACTTCAGGAAGTCGTCGTACGCGATGGTCTCGGCCCGGATGAAGCCCTTCTCGAAGTCGGTGTGGATGACCGCGGCGGCCTGCGGGGCGGTGGAACCGGCCCGCACGGTCCAGGCCCGGACTTCCTTCACGCCCGCGGTGAAGTAGGTCTGCAGGCCCAGGAGCTTGTAGGCGGCCCGGATCACGCGGTTCAGGCCCGGCTCGTCCAGGCCCAGGTCGTGGAGGAAGGTGTCGCGGTCGGCGTCGTCCAGCTGGCTGAGCTCTTCCTCGATGGCGGCCGAGACCGGCACCACTTCGGCGCCCTCGCCCGCCGCGCGGGCGCGGACGGCATCCAGGTGGTGGTTGCTCTCGAACCCGTCCTCGAGCACGTTGGCCACGTACATCACCGGCTTGAGGGTCAGCAGGAACAGGTCGCGGACCTGGGCCTTGTCGTCGTCGGACAGGCCCAGCGCGCGCGCCGGCTTGCCGGCGTCCAGGCCCGCGCGCACGCGGCCCAGGACCTCGGCGCGGATCTTGGCGTCCTTGTCCCCGGTCTTGGCCGAGCGCTCGGCGCGGTTGAGCGCCTTCTCGACCGAATCCAGGTCGGCCAGCGCCAGTTCGGTGTCGATGGTGTCGATGTCGGAGATCGGATCGACCTTGCCCGTCACGTGGACGATGTCCCCGTTCTCGAAGCAGCGCACCACGTGCGTGATCGCATCGACCTCGCGGATGTGCGCCAGGAACTTGTTCCCCAGGCCCTCGCCGCTCGCCGCGCCGGCCACCAGGCCCGCGATGTCGACGAATTCCACCGCGGTCGGGATCACCTTCTGCGGCTTGACGATGTCGCTCAGCGCGTTCAGGCGCGGATCCGGCACGGGCACGATGCCGACGTTGGGCTCGATCGTGCAGAACGGGAAGTTGGCCGCCGCGATGCCCGCCTTGGTCAGCGCGTTGAAGAGGGTCGACTTGCCGACGTTGGGCAGGCCGACGATGCCGCATTTGATGCCCATGGGGGTGGATCCGTGATTCGTGATTCGTGATTGGTGACTCGGGCGCCCGAATCACCAATCACCAATCGCCAATCACGCCTTGGCCGTGTTGAGGCGCTTGGTCGCCTCGTTGATGTCGCCCGACACCGCGAGCGGCATGACGTCCATCGCATCGTCGATCGCGCGCAGGATGCTGGCTTCGTCGTCGCGCCCGGGCTTGCCCAGCACCCACGGCGTGACCTTGTCCTTGTGGCCGGGATGGCCGATGCCGACCCGCAACCGGTGGAACCGGCCGTGGCCGAGCAGCCGCATCGTGTCGCGCAGGCCATTCTGTCCGCCGTGCCCGCCATCGAACTTGAGGCGCGCGATGCCCGGCGCAAGGTCCAGTTCGTCGTGCGCGAGCAGCGCTTCTTCCGGCTCGATCTTCCAGTAACGCAACGCGGCGGTGACCGACTTGCCGCTGAGGTTCATGAAGGTGGCCGGCTTGAGCAGCCACACCGGCTGGCCCGCGATCTCCACCTTCGTCGTCTCGCCGAAGAGCTTGGATTCCAGCCCGAAACGCCCGCCGAGTTTCTCGGCGAGCGCATCCACGAACCAGAACCCGGCGTTGTGCCGGGTCCGGGCGTGTTCGGGTCCGGGATTGCCCAGACCGACGATGAGACGCAAGCCAGGCAAGGCTTACTTCTTCTCTTCGTCCTTCTTGGCGACCTTGGCCGCCGGCACTTCGGCCGCAGGCGCTTCGACCGCTTCTTCGACGTCTTCCGTGCCGTGCTTGGCGATGACGATGGCCACGTCGTGTTCCTTGCCGAGCTTCAGCTCGGGGAGCTCGACGCCCTTCGGCAGCTTGAGGTCCGACAGGTGGACGATGTCGCCGACCGTCAGCGCGGACAGGTCGATTTCGATGAACTCCGGCAGGTCCTTCGGCAGGCAGGTCACTTCGACGTCGTTGAGCTCGTGCAGCACGATGACGTCGGCGGCCTTGCCGGCGGGCGACTTCTCTTCGTTGAGGAAGTGCAGCGGGACCGAGACGCGGATGGCCTGGTTCTCGTCAACGCGCTGGAAGTCCAGGTGCATGATGATCTGCTTGTACGGATGGCGCTGCATGTCACGCAGCAGCACCTTCTGCACCTTGCCGTCGAGGTCGAGGTCGAGGATGGACGAGTAGAACCACTCGTTCTGGCTGGCGAGCCAGGTCTTCTCGTGCTCGAGCTGGATGCTCTGCGGGGCGGACTTGCCGCCGTAGACGATGGCCGGGATCGACGCTGCGCGACGGAGGCGGCGGCTCGCACCCTTGCCTTCGTCCTTGCGGCTCGATGCCGAGATCTTGTGTTCGGTTGCCATGATTGCTTACTCACTCTTGTTGCAATGAAACCGCCTCGCGGCGGTGGATGCCGCTCACCCGCGACCAGGTGAGCGATGGTGCCAGTGCACTGCGTCGATCAATCGACGTACAGCGAACTGACGGATTCTCCGAAGGCGATGCGGCGGATCGTTTCCGCCAGCAGCTCGGCGACGCTGAGCTGGCGGATGCGGCTGCATCCCTTCGCCGCGGCCGAGAGCGGGATGGTGTCTGTCACCACCAGCTCGTCGAGTTGCGACTTGTTCAAGTTGTCGATCGCCGGGCCCGAAAGCACGGGGTGCGTGCAGTACGCGACCACCTTGATCGCGCCCTGCGCCTTCAGCGCCGCGGCCGCCGCGCACAAGGTGCCCGCGGTGTCCACGATGTCGTCGACGAGGACGCAGATCCTGCCTTCCACGTCGCCGATGATGTTCATCACGGTGGACACGTTCGCACGCGGACGCCGCTTGTCGATGATCGCCAGGTCCGCGTCGTCGAGGCGCTTGGCGATGGCCCGTGCGCGCACCACGCCGCCGACGTCCGGCGACACCACGATCAGGTTGTCCGTGCCGTGCGCGCGCCAGATGTCGGCGAGCAGCAGCGGCGAGGCGTACACGTTGTCGACCGGGATGTCGAAGAAGCCCTGGATCTGGTCCGCGTGCAGGTCCACCGTGAGGACGCGATCGGCACCGACCGCCGAGAACATCTTCGCGGCCACCTTGGCCGTGATCGGCACGCGCGCAGAACGCGGGCGACGATCCTGGCGCGCATACCCGAAGTACGGCACCACGGCGGTCACGTTGGACACCGATGCGCGCTTGAGCGCGTCGATCAGCACCAGCAGTTCCACCAGGTTTTCCGCGCTGGGCGCGCCCGTCGGCTGGATGACGAACACTTCCTGCCGGCGCACGTTTTCTTCGATCTCGACCTGCACCTCGCCATCGGAGAAGGTGCTGACCAGCGCCTTGCCGAGCCGGATGCCGAGTTCCTTGCACACCGCCTCGGCGAGGGGGCGGTTTGCGTTGCCGGTGAACACCAGCAAATTGCGATCTTCTTGCATGTTGGCTCCGCTGCGCTCTGACCGTTGCGGGATTGGCAGGGACGGAAGGATTCGAACCTTCGAATGCCGGGATCAAAACCCGGTGCCTTAGGCCACTTGGCGACGTCCCTTCCGTTATCGGTCGAGTGCATCGCGCATCGGGGACGCCTGCGCTCCCGCGGCCAACCAGGCCGAGAGGTGCGGCATTCCCTCGCGCAAGCGGTCCAGCGCTTTTCCGGCGGATCCGCGGTCGGCGAATTCGACGAAGCAACCACTGCCCGTGCCGGTCAATCGCGGTGTGCCGATCTGCGCCAATGCTGCGAACACGGCCTGAAGGGCCGGTTCGCGGCGGCGCAGCACCGGCTCGAACGCGTTGCCGAGCACTGCTCCCGAAACGAAGTCGCGCATTGTCGTTGCCGGGGAATCCCGCGTCAATTCAGGGATTTGGAATAACGCGGCGGTCGGCACGTGGATGCCGGGATCGACGAGGACATACCACGCCGGCGGCAGGGCGATCGGCGTGAGGATTTCGCCGACGCCCTCGGCCCAGGCGTTGTCGCCGCGGACGAACACGGGGACGTCGGCGCCGAGGGCCAGGCCGAGGGCGGCGAGGCGA
The DNA here is from genome assembly GCF_018406605.1 of Noviluteimonas caseinilytica. Lineage (GTDB taxonomy): Bacteria > Pseudomonadota > Gammaproteobacteria > Xanthomonadales > Xanthomonadaceae > Noviluteimonas > Noviluteimonas caseinilytica. The sequence goes on from NZ_AP024545.1 coordinate 527,863, forward strand.
TCGACGCCTAGATGGAGGTTCCACAGCCGGTCGAGGGCGAGCAGCACGGTGGCGGCATCCGACGACCCGCCGCCGAAGCCGCCGCCGGCGGGAATGCGCTTTTCGACGGAGATGTCCGCACCTAGTGACGTATTGGATGCGCGTTGCAGGGCGTTGGCGGCGCGGATGGCCAGATCGTCGGTCTCCGCCACGCCGGGCACCGAGGCCCCGACCCGCCGGATCACCCCGTCGTCCCGCACCCGGATCCGCACTTCGTCGCCCCAGTCGAGCAGGCGGAAGACGGTCTGCAGCGCGTGGTACCCGTCCGGCCGGCGGCCGGTGATGTGCAGGAACAGGTTGAGCTTGGCCGGCGCCGGCCAGGCGGTCCACCCGGCGTCCATGGTCATTGCGTCCAGGCGTCGGCGGTCCAGGCATCCACCACCAGGCGGACGCGGGCGTCGCCCTTGGTGGCCTCCACCCGGCCCGGCAGTTCGATGCCGGCGCGGTCGACGATGCGCCAATTGGCGTAGTCAATCGTCCAGCCGGCTTCCGAAATCCGCGTCAATCGGCGATCCGCGCCGTAGGCCAGCGTGGCGTCGGCGCCGCCCAGGCCGCGCACCCAGCGCACGAGCGCATCGACCGGGATGTCCCAGCGCGTCGCGTCGCGGACCAGCGCGCCGGCGTCGGGCCCGGTGCGTGTGCCGCCGGCGAGGCCTTCAAGCACCGCATCGCCGTCGCCGCCCGTCACGCGCCAGCTCTGGCGGGTGATCGGCGCGCTCAGCGACACGTCGAAGCGCGGCCCCTGCTGCGTCCATTCGATGCGGCCGTTGCCGCCATCCTTGCCGTTGGAGACCGCCACGCGGCCCGTCATCGACCAGTCCGGCACCGCCGCGAGCGCGGCTTCGCGCATCGCCTGGTGGGCCTGCGCCGTCCCTTCGACGGCGGGCAAGGCCGGCGCAGCCGGACGCGTGGCGCAGCCCGCCAGCGCGATGGCCAGCATCGCAATCCCGATCGCACGCATGGTCATGCGCCCGTCTTCTCGAGCGCGCGCTTCAACGCGCGGTTTTCCGGATCGAGCTTCTTCGCTTCATCGAAATACTTCCGGCTCTCGTCTTTCTGCCCCATCACCCACAGCACTTCGCCGAGGTGCGAGGCGATTTCCGGATCCTTCTGCAGGGCGAAGGCGCGGCGCAATTCGGACAGCGCTTCGGCGTTGCGGCCGAGGCGATAGAGCACCCAGCCGTAGCTGTCGATGATGGCGGCGTTGCCCGGTTCGGCGGCGCGCGCGCGGTCGATCAGTTCAAGCGCCTCGGCGTAACGCGTCGTGCGATCGGCCAGCGTGTAGCCGAGCGCGTTGAGCGCGTTCACGTCTTCCGGATCGCTGACCAGGATGCGGCGGAAATCCGCCTCCGCGCGCGGGATGTCGTCGCGGCGTTCCCACGTCAGTGCACGCGAATACAGCAGCGCCGGATCATCGGGATACGCGGCCAGGCCGCGCGCGTAGACGTCGAGTTCCTGCGCGGCCTGTCCGTCCTTGCCGCGCAATTCGGCTTCGAGCAGGTACGCGTCGCGGCGCGTGTCTTCCTCCGCCGTCGCATCGCCCTGCAACTGGCGCAGCGCGTCGTACGCCTCGTTGTTGCGCTTGAGCTCGTGCAGCACGTTGGCGGCGCGCAGGCGCGCGATCCAGCGCGCTTCCCCGCCCGGCACGCTGCGATACCATTCGAGCGCTTCGGCATTGCGCTTCAGCAACTCGGCGACCTGGCCCAGCAGCAGGCGACGCTCGGGATCGGGCTTCGCCGATTCCTTCTTCAGTTCTTCGTACAGCGCGGCGAGCGCGACCTGGTCGTCCGCGCGCGACAGCAACGCGGCGCGCAGGCCGTAGCTGCGATCGTCCTGCGGCCCGCGCGCGAGCACGCCGGCGGCCGCGGCGCTGTCGCCGAGCGCGTCGTACTCGGCGGCGATCGACATGCGCAGTTCTTCGTTCTGGTAGGCCGTCGCGGCGATGGTGGCGAGCACCTTGCGCGATTCGTCCGGCTTGCCCGATTCGCGCAGCTGGCTGGCGCGCAGCAGCGCGACGCGCGGCTCGGCCGGGAAGCGCTTCACGACCTCGTCGATGATCCGGTCCGCCAGCGCGGGCTGTTCCAGCCGCTGCGCCAGGCCGCCGAAGGCCAGCCAGGACTGCAGGCGATCGGGGATCTGGCGATCGTCCACGATCTCGCCCAGCAGGCGGCCGGCCAGCTTCGGATCCTTGCCGCCGCTGCTCAGCGCCAGCAGCGCATGGCGCCAGCCGATGTCGCCCTTGTCGGACAGCAGCACGCCCAGTTCGCGGCGCGCCTGGGAGGCATCGTTGCGACGGAGCGCCAGGGTGGCCTGCGCGGCATGCATGGCCAGCGAGTCCGGCGCGCGCTGGCGCCACAGCTTCAGCGCCGCCTCGGCGCGCTTGTCGTCGTTGGCCAGCAGCGCGATGCGGGTGGCGCGCTCGGCCAGGCCGGCGTCGTCGGTGGCGCGGGCCGCGTCGAGGTACCACTTCGAGGCCTCGTCCAGTTGGCCGGCCTGCAGCGCGAATTCACCGGCCAGGGTCCCCTCGAGCGCGGGCGCGGCGTCGGCCTTGCGCGCGGCGCCGGCGGGCGCGGCGATCGCGAGCAGGAGGCTCGCGCCGAGCGTGAGGAAGGACAGGCGGGGCGAGGCGGGTGTCGGCATCGGAACTTCCGTGGGGGCGCGGGCCGGTAGAATGTGCGACCGCGCCTGAAGGCGAGGTCCCGCGGCAGCTTAGCGCAGCCCTCGGAACGAACGAATGAGCCCGCGTCCATGAGCCTCCTGGTTCTCGGCATCAACCACCAGACAGCCCCCGTCGGCCTGCGCGAACGCGTTGCGTTCGGCGCCGATGCGTTGCCGCGCGCGCTGGCGACGCTGCAGGGCATGCCGTCGGTGCGCGAAGTCGCGCTGCTCTCCACCTGCAACCGCACCGAGCTGTACGCGCTGGCCGACGACGAAGGCGCCGCGCTGTCCGAATGGCTCGCCACGCATCCGGGCGAATCGGGCGACCTGCACGCCTATCTCTATCGGCACATGGATGCCGAAGCGGTGCGCCACCTGTTCCGGGTCGCGACCGGCCTGGATTCGCTGGTGCTCGGCGAACCGCAGATCCTCGGCCAGGTGAAGGAAGCCTGGGCGCTCGCGCGCACCGCCGGCACGCTGGGGCCGCAGCTGGATCGCCTGTTCCAGCACGCGTTCACCACCGCCAAGCGCGCGCGCACCGATACGCGCATCGGCGCCAACCCGGTGTCGGTCGCTTCGGCCGCGGTGCGCCTGGCGCAGGATTCCTTCGCGCGCCTGGACGACGCCACCGTGCTGCTGATCGGCGCCGGCGAAACCATCGAGCTCGCCGCGCGGCATCTCGTCGAAGGCAAGGCGAAGCGCCTGCTGATCGCCAACCGCACGCTCGCGCACGCGCAGGACCTGGCCACGCGCCACGGCGGCGTCGCGCTGCCCTTGTCGGAAATCGACAAGCACCTGTCCGAAGCCGACATCGTGCTGTCCGCCACCGCCAGCCGCGATCCCGTCGTCACGCGCGCGCAGGTCGCCGCCGCCCTCGCCCGCCGCAAGCATCGCCCGATGCTGCTGCTCGACCTGGCCGTGCCGCGCGACATCGCCGCGGACGTCGCCACGCTCAAGGATGTCTTCCTGTACACCGTCGACGACCTGGAACGCGCGATCGAAGACAACCGCCGCAGCCGCCGCGAAGCCGCGCGCGAAGCGCAATCCATCGTCGACCTGCAGACCGCGCGCTTCGTCGAAACGATGCAGGCCAGCACGCGCCATGCACCGCTCAAGCGCGTGCGTGCGCATGGCGAACGCGCGCGCACCGAAGCGATCGCGAAAGCGCGCGCGCAACTCGCCGCCGGGCGCGATCCGCACGAAGTGCTCGACCTGCTCGCGCACACGCTGGTCAATCGCCTGCTGCACGCACCGACGGCCGCGTTGCGCGAAGCCGCGCTGACGGGCGACAACGACCTCGCGCGCGCCACCGACAAGCTGTTCCCGCCGCTGCCGGGCGGGGACGGCAACGACGACGCCGACCTTCCGCCTTCGAGCGGGGCCGCATGATCCCCAGCCTCCGCCGCAAGCTCGAGGCGCTGCTCGAGCGACGCGAGGAAGTCGAACGCCTGCTCGCCGATCCGGCGACGATCGCCGACGGCGATCGCTTCCGCGACCTGTCACGCGAGTTCTCGCAGCTCGAACCCGTCGCCGTCGCCCTCGCCGCCGAATCGCAGGCACGCGCGGACCTGGCCGCCGCCGAAGCGATGCGCAACGATCCGGAAATGCGCGAACTGGCCGACGAAGAAATCGCCTCCGCGCACGCACGCCTGGAAGACCTCGACGTTGCGCTGATGGCGCACCTCGTCCCGCGCGATCCGCGCGACGACGGAAATCTTTACCTCGAAGTGCGCGCCGGCACCGGCGGCGACGAAGCCGCGATCTTCGCCGGCGACCTCTATCGCATGTACGCGCGCTTCGCCGAACGCCAGGGCTGGCGCGTCGAAGTGGAATCGGCCAATCCCGGCGAACACGGCGGCTTCCGCGAGATCGTCGCGCGCGTCGAAGGCCGCGGCGCGTATTCGAAGCTCAAGTTCGAATCGGGCACGCACCGCGTGCAGCGCGTGCCGGAAACCGAATCGCAGGGCCGCATCCACACGTCCGCAGCCACGGTGGCGATCATCGCGGAAGAAGCGCCGGGCGCAGCGATCGAAATCAATCCCGCCGACCTGCGCGTCGACACGTTCCGCTCCTCCGGCGCCGGCGGCCAGCACGTCAACAAGACCGAGTCGGCGATCCGCATCACGCACCTGCCCTCGGGCATCGTCGTGGAATCGCAGACCGAGCGCTCGCAGCACGCCAACCGCGACAAGGCGATGAAGCGCCTCAAGTCGATGCTGGTGGAAGCGGAGACCACGCGCCGCGAAGCCGCGCAGGCGCAGGACCGCAAGCTGCAGGTGGGCAGCGGCGACCGCAGCCAGCGCATCCGCACCTACAGCTTCCCGCAGGGCCGCATCACCGACCATCGCGTCGAAGGCCTCACGCTGTACGACCTGCCCAACGTGCTCGAAGGCAACCTCGATGCGCTCATCGACCGCCTGCAGCGCGAACACCAGGCGGACGAACTCGCCCGCCTGTCCGCCAACACCTGACGCGAGCCACGCCATGACCGACACCACGATCCGCCGCGCCACGCTCGCCGACCTGGACGTGCTGGCGCCGCTGTTCGATGGCTACCGGCGTTTCTATGCACAGGCCGGCGACGTCGATCGTGCGCGCGCCTTCCTGCACGAGCGCCTGTCGCGCAACGAATCGGTCGTGCTGCTCGCGTTCCGGGGCGACACGCCCGCCGGCTTCACGCAGCTCTATCCGATCTTCTCCTCGGTGCGCACCGCGCGCACGTGGCTGCTCAACGATCTGTTCGTGGCCGAACACGCGCGTCGCGGCGGCGTGGCCCGCGCCCTGCTCGACGCGGCGGCCGCATTCGGCCGGGCCGACGGCGCCGCGGGCCTCGTCCTCGAGACCACCGTCGACAACGCCCCGGCCCGCGCGCTGTACCGCGCCGCCGGCTGGCACGAAGACGCCACCCAGTGGTATTCGCTTTCACTGGCCTGAGCTAGGCTGCGACCCATGAGCGCCGCCCCCGACCTCGTCCCGCTGTCCCTGTGCGTGCTGACCGTGTCGGATTCGCGCACGCCCGACACCGACAGCTCCGGCGACTACCTCGTGCAGGCGCTGACGGACGCAGGCCATCGGCTCGCCGATCGCGCGCTGCTGCCCGACGACCGCTACCAACTGCGCGCACGCGTCTCGCAGTGGATCGCCGACAAGAATGTCGACGGCATCCTCGTCACCGGCGGCACGGGATTCACGGGTCGCGATTCCACGCCCGAAGCCCTGTTGCCGCTGCTCGACAAGGAGATGCCCGGCTTCGGCGAAGTGTTCCGCGCGATCAGCTTCGAAGAGATCGGCACGTCGTCGCTGCAATCGCGCGCGTTTGCGGGACTGGCCAACGGGACGTTCCTGTTCGCGCTGCCGGGCTCCACGTCGGCGTGCCGCACCGCGTGGGAGAAGATCCTGCGCGAACAACTCGACGCACGCACCAAGCCCTGCAACCTCGCCACGCTGCGCCCAAGGCTGAAGGAGTGATGCCGATGCCGCTCGCCACCACGTTGCGCCTGCTCGCCAAGGCGCGCGGGCTGTCACCGACGGACCTGGCCACCGCGATCCCGCGCGTCGGCGCCGCCACCGTGTCGGCCTGGCTGCGCGGCGAAAAGATGCCGGGCCGCGACCAGCTCGATGCGCTCGCACGCACGCTGGGCGTGCCGGCCGGCGCCTTGTTCGCGGAACTCGCGCAGACGCTGGACCCCGCACGCACCGCCGGCGAGCACGAGTTGCTCGCCGCGTATCGCGCGATGACCACGCGCCAGCAGGGCGCGCTGCTCGAAATCGCGCGCGGCCTGGCCGACCGGCCCGCCCCGCGCCGCACGACGCGAGCGAAGAAATGAAACCGATCAAGCGCAAGGAATACGAAGCCGCGCTGGCACCGATGCAGCGCGAACTGGTCGCCATGGCGCGCTGGTTGAAGGACAGCGGCAAGCGCGTGGTCGTCGTCGTCGAAGGCCGCGACACGGCTGGCAAGGGCGGCGCGATCGAAGCGATCCGCCAGCCCGTCAATCCGCGCCAGTGCCGCGTGGTCGCGCTCGGCAAACCGACGGAAACCGAACAGGCGCAGTGGTATTTCCAGCGCTACGTCGAACACCTGCCCGCCGCCGGCGAACTCGTGCTCTTCGATCGCAGCTGGTACAACCGCGCCGGCGTCGAACGCGTGATGGGCTTCGCCACGCCCGCGCAGGTGAAGGCCTTCCTCAAGCAGGCGCCCGCGTTCGAACAGCAACTCGTCGACGACGGCATCCTGTTGTTCAAGTACTGGCTGTGCTGCGACCAGGCGAAGCAGGAAGCACGCTTCGCCGAACGCGTGCGCGATCCGATGAAGCGCTGGAAGCTCTCGCCGATCGACCTGGCCGCGCGCACGCACTACGCCGATTACACGAAGGCGCGCGAAGCGATGCTGCGCGCCACGCACACCGAACAGGCCCCGTGGACGCTGGTGGATTTCAACGACCAGAAACGCGGGCGGCTCACGCTGATCCGTGATTTGCTGGATCGCCTGCCGGACACGCGCGTCGCGGACCCGACCATCGATTTCCCTCCGCTGCCCGGCAAGCCGCAGAAGGAACGCTTCGGCGTGCTGGATCCGATTCCCGCGTTCGACCTTTAAGCGGTTTCGAAATCCGGGCCGGCCTCGCCGTCATCCGCGGCAAGGCGTTCGATGCCTTCGACCCGCGCGTGCGGCGGGCCGTGCTTCAGCCATTCGGCCATGTGTTCCAGCGCCTGCACGTCGCCGACGGCGAGCACTTCCACGCGCCCGTCGTGCAGGTTGCGCGCATAGCCGCGCAAGCCCAGGTGCAGCGCTTCGTTGCGCGCGGACGCGCGGAAGAACACGCCCTGCACGTGTCCCGACACGAAGAAGCGCGCGGCCGCCATGTCAGCCGCCCTGCGCGCCCGGCTTCGGGCCGCCCGCGGCGGCGATCGCGGTTTCGATGTCGCGCGCTTCGACCGGGCCGAGGAAGCGCTTGGCCACCTTGCCGTCGGGCGCGATGAGATAGGTGGTCGGCAAGCCGGCCGGCGATTCGAAATCCTTCGGCGGCGAATACACGTCGACCAGCGCGACCGGATACGAGACCGGATGCTTGGCGAGGAATGCCTTCATCGCCTCGGGCGTGGTGTCTTCGTAGGCCAGGCCGACGACGTCGATGTATTCGCGCATCGTGTCGAGCGCCGACAACGCGGGCATTTCCTTCAGGCACGGCCCGCACCACGTGGCCCAGAAATTCACGACCACCCAGCGGCCGCGATGCGACGCCAGGTCGAAGTGCTTGCCGTCGATGGTGGCGAGCGAGAGCGTCGGGATCTCGGCGGTCTTCGCGGGCGGTGCCGCCGCGACGGTGGCGGGCGCGGCGACGCTGGCGGGGGCGGCGACGCTCGCGGGCGCGGCCGGTGCCGCGGGCGGCGCCGGTGCATTGCAGGCGGCGAGCACGACGCACGCGCACGCGGCTGCCATCAACTTCAACTTCATTCTTCCACTCCGATATCGGCAAAGATCGACGACACGCGGCGCTTCAGCAATTCGCGCAGCGGCAGTCGCAGTTCGTCCAGGGCATTGGCCGCGGCGATGCCCAGCTTGTCGTCGCGGCACGGCAGGTGCGCTTCGGCGACGGGCACGCGCAACTGGCAGGCTTCGTACAGTTCGCCGAGCGTCAGGTGATCCAGGTCGCGCGCGAGCAGCCACTCGCCGTCCTCCGAGCGTCGTACCAGCCCGATCTCGCACAGCTGCGACAACATCTGCTGCACCAGCGAGTCGGTGAACATCGGTTCCATCTGCTGGATGTCGTGGCTGTGCAAGCCACGCCCCTGCACGCGCGCCTGGCTGAAGCGGCCCAGCAGGCGCAGCAGCGCATAGAACTCGAACCCCAGCGGCAAGCGCATCGCCACCGGCTGGTAGCGGAACGCCGACATCGACGCCGCGAACGACGCGCCGAGCAGGATCGCCGTCCACCCCAGGTAGATCCACACCATGAAGATCGGCAGGAACGCGAGCGTGCCGTACACCTTGCCGTAGCTGCTGAAGTTGCCGATGAAGGCGCCCAGCCACCACTTCACGATCTCGAACACCAGCGCCGCGAGGAACGCGCCGCCCACCGCATGCCGCCACAACACGGTGCGATGCGGGACCACCTTGAAGATCGCCGCAAACGCCGCGAGCTCGATCAGGAACGGCGCCAGGCGCAGCAGGATCTGTTCGAGCCACTGCCCCGCCTGCGTTTCGAACACGGCCATCGCGAAGAAGCGCGAGGAAATCGCCAGGCTCGTCGCCGCCACCAGCGCGCCGAGCGTGAACACCGTCCAGTACACCAGGAACCGCGCGAACTTCGGCCGCGCGGTCTGCACGCGCCAGATGCGGTTGAACGTGGCCTCCACGCTGGTCAGCGTGATGAGCAGCGAGATCACCAGGGCCACGATGCCGGCCGCGGTGAGTTGCCCCGCGTTGGCGGAGAACTGGCGCAGGTAGGTTTCCACCGCGCGCGCGGAGCTGGGCACGAAGTTGGAGAAGATGTAATCGACCAGGCGGTCGCGCCAGATGTCGAACACCGGGAACGCCGACAGCACGCCGAAGCCCACGACGAACAGCGGCACCAGCGCGAACACCGTGGTGTAGGACAGCGCGCCGGCGGCCTGGAAGAGTCCGTCGTCGAGGAAGCGCTTCCACAAAAAACGGAAGAACGTGCCCGTGCGATGGCGATCGCGCAGGTATGAGGCGTAGCGATTGATGGTGTCGAGGGGCTCCATCGGAGGCCAAGCCTACCCCACCCATCGTCTATGCTGCGCGCTTGCCGGAGGTCCGCATGCCCGAAGTCCTGGTCCTTTACTACAGCCGTGGTGGTTCGGTGGCGCGACTCGCGCGGCAGGTCGCGCGCGGGATCGAGGAAGTCGACGGCATGACCGCGCGCCTGCGCAGCGTGCCGCCGGTCGCGCCCGTCACCGAAGTCGCGGCGCCGCCGGTGCCCGACGAAGGCGCGCCCTACGTGGACCGCAAGGACCTCGCCGAGTGCGCGGGGCTCATCCTCGGCAGCCCGACGCGCTTCGGGATCATGGCCTCGCCCCTGAAGTACTTCATCGACCAGCTCGGCGCCGAATGGGCCAGCGGCACGCTGGTCGGCAAGCCGGCCGCGGTGTTCACCTCCACGTCCACGCTGCACGGCGGACAGGAAGCCACGCTGCTCTCGATGATGTTGCCGTTGCTGCACCACGGGTGCGTGGTCGCGGGCCTGCCGTACACCGAGCCTGCGCTCAACACCACGCGCACCGGCGGCACGCCGTACGGCGCCAGCCACTACGCCGGGCTGCAGGACGATCCGCGTCCCAGCGACGAAGAAGCCCTCCTCGCGCGCGCGCTCGGCAAGCGCATCGCCCTCCTTGCAGGAAAACTCGCATGAGCCTTTCGACGCGCTTGTTGATCGGTGGCCTGCTCGGGCTCGCCGCGCTGTACGTGTTCTGGTTCTACGTGGAGCCCGTCGCGATGGCGATCTTCGCGGGCCCGGCATTGTTGCTGGCCGCGCTGTGCTGGAACGGCGGCAACCGCCCCGCGTTCTGGGCCGGGCTGCTCGCGCTGGGGTGGTTCTCGCACGGGGTGATGGTGTCGTGGTCGCGGCCGGAGGATCGGCAGCTGGCCAACATCGAGATCCTGTTGTCGCTGGTCGTGGTGCTGGCCGCGAGCCTGCCGGGCCTGCGCGCCCGCTTCTCGAAGCGCTGATCGAAAGCCGGCCGACCGGACCTATAATCCGCGCCCATGGACACGCTCTGCATCGTCACCACCGGCGGCACGATCGACAAGATCTATTTCGACGACAAGTCGGACTACCAGATCGGCGAGCCGCAGATCGGCGGCATCCTGCGCGAGCTCGGCGTCGCGTTCCAGTTCAACGTGATCCCGATCATCCGCAAGGATTCGCTGCACATCACGGCGGAGGATCGCGAACTGATCCGCGCCACCATCGCCGCGCAACCGGCGAAGCACGTGCTGGTCACGCATGGCACCGACACGATGGTGGAGACGGCGCACGTGCTCGCCAGCCTGGCGGATCGCACGATCGTGCTGACCGGCGCGCTGAGCCCCGCGCGCTTCCGCGGATCGGATGCGGAGTTCAACGTCGGCACGGCCGTCGGCGCGGTGCAGAGCCTGCCGCCGGGCGTGTACATCGCGATGAACGGGAAGATCTGGGATCCGGCGCACGTGCGGAAGAACGTGGCGGCGAATCGCTTCGAAGCGACCTGATGCGTGGATGCCCCGCCTGCGCGGGCATGACAGTCAGAGCATCCCGGTCTCGAGGCGCGCGGCCTCGGACATCATCATGCGATTCCACGGCGGGTCGAACACCAGTTCGACGTCGGCTTCCGTCACCGTCGGGATCATCTCGAGCTTGTTGCGCACGTCGTCCACGAGGATGTCGCCCATGCCGCATGCGGGTGCGGTGAGCGTCATCTTGACCTCGACTTCGCGCGTGCCGTCCTCGCGCGCCTTCACCGTGGCCTCGTACACCAGGCCCAGGTCCACGACGTTGATCGGGATCTCCGGGTCGAAGCACGTGCGCAACTGCTTCCACACCAGCTTCTCGACGTCTTCGTCCGACGCGCCGGCCGCGAGCTCCAGCGGCACGGGCGGCTCCTTGCCGATCGCGTCGGCATCCTTGCCCGCCACGCGGAAAAGATTTCCTTCGACGAACACGGTGTAGCTGCCGCCGAGCGCCTGGGTGATGTAGCCGATGCTGCCCGCGGGCAACGTGACTTCCTCGCCCTGTGGCACGAGGACCACGGCGCAATCGCGTTCGAAACGGACAGGTTCGCTGCTGCGGGAATACATGCCGGACACGTGGGGGTGCGCGGCGTTGCGCGCAAGGCCGTGCATTCTAGTGGCTGTCCGGCCGGTATGCTGTGCGCCCCGCTGAACCCGCCTGCCCCGGAGCCGGTCTGCATGTCGCAGGCGCAACACCCCGATCCCCGTCCGCTTCCCTGGTCCGCCCTCGCCCTCCTTGCCCTCGGCTGCAGCGGCCTCGCCGCGGCCTGGATCGTGGCGGCGCTGCTCACGGGTTCGCAATGCGCGTGGATGGCGCTGCTCGCGGCGCTCGATGCGGCGTGGCTGCTGCGCCTGGGCGGCGCGAGGCCGGGCGTGCCGCGCATGCTGGCCGGGGTCGTCGCGACGCTCCTGACCATCCTCCTCGCGCACTGGGGCATCGTCTCGGCGCACCTGGCCGGGATGCTGGGCATGGGCTTCATCGATACGGCGACGCGCCTCGGGCCTTCGCTGGCCTGGACCCTGACGATGCTCGCCAACCACACCGCCGACCTCGCCTTCCTCGCCGCAGGCGTGGTGCTTGCGGCGATCGCCTCGCGCTGATGCGTCAGCGATAGGCCTGGTCCAGCACGCGCGCGAACAACGGCAGCGCTTCGTTGATCTCGCTCACCGACAAGCCGCAGTAACCCATCAGCAGGCCCGCGCGATCCGGCGGCTGCAGGTAGTGCGGGCGGATCGAATACAACCCCAGGCCCAACTGGTGCGCATGCGCGAGCAGGCTGTCGAGGTCGGCGTGCGTCTTGTCGCGCAGCCACACCACCAGGTGCATGCCTGCGTGCGAATCGGCGATGTCGATGCGGCCCGCGCCGATTTCGCGCAGTCCATCCAGCAATGCCGCGCGCCGTTCCTGCAAGGTGCGCGTGCTGCGACGCAGGTGGCGTTCGAAGCCACCCTCGGTCATGAAGTGCGCGAGCGCCGCCTGCTCGATCGCCGAACTGCCGAAGTCCTGCGCCCATTTCGCAGTGACCAGATCCTGTTGCAGCGTCGCGGGCATCACGATGTAACCGAGGCGCAGCGACGGGAACAACGTTTTCGAGAACGTGCCGACGTACAGCACGCGCCCGTCGCGATCGAGGGAACGCAGCGCCGCGAGCGGCTTGCTGTCGTAGCGGAACTCGCCGTCGTAGTCGTCCTCGAGGATCCAGCTGTGGTGCTGGCGCGCGTACTGCAGCAGCTCGAGGCGCCGCGGCAGCGACATCACCGCGCCGCTCGGGAACTGGTGCGACGGGGTCACGCAGATCAATCGCGGTGACGCCGAGGGCAACTGGTCGACGCACAACCCATCCGTATCCACGCCCGTGCCCTGCACGCGCGCGCCGTGCATCTGCAGGATCTGGCGCAGCGCGAAGTACTGCGGTTCCTCGACCACCGCGAGTTCGCCTTCCTCCAGCAACACGCGCGCCGACAACGACACGGCCTGCTGCGTCCCGCTCACGATCAGCACGTCGTCGGGCGTGGCCTGCACGCCGCGGCGGCGCGCGAGGTAATCGCAGATCGCTTCGCGCAACGCGGGCAGGCCTTGCGGGTCGGGATAGTTGGGCGTGGTGTAGGCGGCGGCGCGGGCGAGTTCGCGCGCCCAGGCGGTGGTGAGCGCGGGATTGACCAGCGGTAGTCCGTACTGGAATGACCAGCGGATGCCCTGCACTTTCCGGCGCGTGCCGAGCGTGGCGAGGCTGTGGATTTCGCGCGAGCGGCGCGCGTACGCGGTCTGCGGTTCGGCGACCCGCGGCGGCGGATCGTTGGCGGCTTCGGCCAGCAGCGGCGCGGAGACATAACTGCCGGAGCCCACGCGCGCATCCATGAAGCCTTCGGCGCGCAATTGTTCGTACGCGGTCAGCACGGTGTTGCGCGACAGGCCGAGGTCGCGGGCCAGCGCGCGCGTCGGCGGCAAGCGGCTGCCTTCGCCCACGCGGCCGTTGGCCAGCGCGGACTTGAGCGCCCGGGTGAGCTGGGCATGGAGCGGACCGCGACCATCCAGTTGCAGGTGCATGGGCGACCTCCGACGGAATGGCACCATTCGGCCGTGCCAGTTTGGCCCTTGCCAGTGCCAATCTTCAGGGGCCAGATGAGGCCAATTCCGCGAGGAGCCCGGCCATGCACGCATTCACTGCCCTGGATTCGCCCCGTTCCGGCCTCCGCGCGCTGCCCCGGCTGGGATGGATCGCGCTCGGCGGCGTGGTGTTCGCGGCGGCGGACCTGGCGGTGGCGGCGCTGTTCTGGGGACTGCGCAACGGCATCCCCGCCATCCGCATTCCGCAGGCGATCGCGTCCTGGGTGCTCGGCAGCAACGCGGCGCACGCCGGCGGCATGGCGACGGCGATCGCGGGCTTTGCGTTGTATTGCGCGGTGATGGGCGTGATCGTCGACGGGTTCGTGCGCTTGCATGCGCGCAGTGCGCGCGTGCGCGCGTCGGGCTTCATCGGCGGTGCGCTGTATGGCATGGCCGCGTACGTGCTGCTGTTCCATGTGTGCGTGCCGCTGTTCACCGCGGTGCGCGAGACCGGTGCGACGCCGCTGTCGTGGTTGCTCGCTTGCGCGGCGACGTTCGCGGGCATCGGCATCGGCTGCGTCGGCATCGCGCGCGTGACCGCGTCGCGCTGATTGGTTCCGGGCGATTGCGTGCAGGTGGTGCTCGCGATGCGCGGCCGCCGGCAAGAGCATCCCGTCCACGCCGGCGATCCCACCGCCGGTTCCGGGAGTCCACCATGTCGCACGCTGCGTCGTTCCGCTCGCGCCTTGCCTGTGCATTCGCCGTATCCCTCCTCGCCAACGGCGCCGCGCACGCGGGCCAGTGCAAGGCCATCCATGCCGACCTCCTCGAGATGCGCGTGACCGAAGGCTGCAATGCCGGCGAGCCGTCGTGCTTCCTCGGCGTCGTCGACGGCAACCACGGCTTGCGCGGCACCACGCATTTCCGATCGGACAGTTTCCTCGGCTCGATCCCGACGTCGCCGGGTTCGACGCCCTACAGCGGCCCGTTCGAATACCGCCTCGGCACCGGCACGCTGCTGATGCGCGAGACGGGCGTGACCGTGCCGGGCGTGGTGGTCGCGCACCATCGCATCGTCGAAGGCACCGGCGAGTTCGCGGGCGCCACCGGCGACTTCTTCGTCAGCGGTACGCGCGAAGGCACCGTCATCACCACGAACATCACCGGGACGCTGTGCCTGCCATGAGCAAGCGCGGACCGGGGACGTTCGAACACCTCCCCAACGGGCGCACGTTCCCGGTCCGCCACCCACTTTCGACGAGGCTCCCATGACGACCCATGCTGCGACGTTCCGCGCTCCCCGCCTGCATTTCGGTCCCGTGCTGCTCGGCGGATTGCTCGTCGGCACGTTCGACCTGGTGTTCGCCTCCACGTGGTGGAAGATCGCGCACGACGTGCCGCCGATCCGCATCCTGCAATCGATCGGCTCGGGCCTGCTGGGGGAAGCGAGTTTCGAAGGCGGCGTGCGCAGCGCAACGATCGGCGGCGTGGCGCATTACTTCATCGCCACGTGCATGGTGCTGGCGTTCGCACTGGTGGCCACGCGCGTGCCCGCGCTGCTGCGCCGACCGATCGCGTGGGGCGTGCCCTACGGGTTGTTCCTGTACGGGCTGATGACCTACGTGGTCGTGCCGCTGTCGGCTGCGGCGCCGTCGAAGTCGGTGAACGTGCCGTGGGTGACGGCGAGCATCGTGGTGCACGTGCTCATCGGCGTGGCCTGCGCATTCATTGCGCGACGCGCGGTGCGCTAGCGGCCGTTAGTGGCCGCCACCGTCGAGTGCCTTCAGTTCGCTGACGAGCGCACTCGCCATCTCCGCACCGTCGCCGTACAACATGCGCGTGTTGTCGGCGTAGAACAGCGCATTCTCGATGCCAGCGAAACCCGTGCCCTTGCCGCGCTTGATCACGATGGTGTGCCTGGACTGGTCGACGTCCAGGATCGGCATGCCGTAGATCGGCGAGGCCGGGTCGGTCTTCGCGACCGGGTTGACCACGTCGTTCGCGCCGATCACCAATGACACGTCGGTGTTCGGGAATTCGGGGTTGATGTCGTCCATGTCCGCGATCAGGTCGTACGGCACGCCGGCTTCGGCAAGCAGCACGTTCATGTGGCCGGGCATGCGGCCCGCGACGGGATGGATCGCGAACTTCACCTTGACCCCGCGGGCGATCAGGCGCTGCGCGAGCTCCCAGATCTTGTGCTGCGCCTGCGCCACGGCCATGCCGTAGCCGGGCACGATCACCACGCGTTCGGCGTAGGCCATCATCGCGGCGACGTCGCCGGCTTCGATCGGCTTCTGCGCGCCGCTGATTTCCTGCGCGGTGCCGCCGCCACCGAAGTTGGAGAACAGCACGCCGGAAATCGGCCGGTTCATCGCCTTCGCCATCAGGCGCGTGAGCAGCATGCCCGCCGCGCCCACCATCGTGCCGGCCACGATCAGCGCGTTGTTGCCGAGCACGTAGCCCTCGAACGCCACCGCCATGCCGGTGAACGCGTTGTACAGCGAGATCACCACCGGCATGTCCGCGCCGCCGATGGGCAGCGTCATCAGCACGCCGAGCGCGAGCGCCACGACGAAGAACGCGACGATGATCGTCGTGTCGAGCGTGTACACCGCATACGCACCCAGCACCACCGCCGCCACCGCGACGAGCGCGTTGAAGACCTGCTGCGCGGGGAAGGTGTAGCGCTTGTCCATGCGCCCGTCGAGCTTGGCCCACGCGATGATCGAACCGGTGAGCGACACGGCGCCGATCAGCGCGCCGACGATCGCGAGCACCAGGTGCAGCATCGACGGCGGCTCGCCGCGATGCGCGCTGACGCGCAGCAATTCCACCGCGCCGATCGCCGCCGCCGACCCACCGCCCATGCCGTTGAACAGCGCGACCATCTGCGGCATGTCGGTGATCGCCACGCGCTTGCCCCACACCCACGCGCCCGCGGTGCCGATGACGAGCGCCACGATGATCAGGACGAAGTTGTGCAGGCCCGGCAGCAGGAACGTGGCCACGGTGGCGAGCACCATGCCGATGCCCGCCCACTGGATGCCGCTGCGCGCGGTGACCGGCGAGGCCATGCGTTGCAGGCCCAGCAGGAACAGCGCGGCGGCGACGAGATAGCTGAGCCCGGCGAGGGTCGTCGCGACGACGGGGCTCACTTGTTCGCCTCCGGCTTCCGGCTGGACTTGAACATGTCGAGCATGCGTTCGGTCACCACGTAGCCGCCGGCGGCATTGCCCGCCCCCAGCAATACCGCCAGGAAGCCGATGACCTTCTCCAGCGGGGTCTCCGCGGCGCCCAGCACCACGATCGCGCCGATCAGCACGATCCCGTGGATGAAGTTGGAGCCCGACATCAGCGGCGTGTGCAGGATCACCGGCACGCGGGAAATGATCACGTGCCCGGCGATCGCCGCGAGCACGAAGATGAAGGCAACCGCGAATCCGTCCGCCATGCGCCGTGCCCCTGTCCGAGTCGCGGCCATCATAACGATTGGTGAATCCGGCGCGCGCCCGGTCAACCATCGCGGCCGGGCCGCGTTCCCCTTCCCCGCAGGCGCCGTGCCTGCCCAACGGAGGGTCGTGATGAAACACCGGACCGCGCTTTCCTCGCTTGCCCTGTTGCTCCTCGGCCTCGCCCTGGCCGGTACCGCGGCCGCCGCCGACCGCGGCGATCGCGTCGAACACCGCATGGATCGCCGCGGCGACCGCATCGACCACCGCCTGGACCGCCGCGGCGCCCGCATCGAGCAGCGCTACGACCAGCGCGCCCGCTGGGCCGACGCGCATGGCCACGAACGCATGGCCGATCGCCTGGAGCACCGCGGCAATCGCATCGAACAGCGCCTGGACCGTCGCGGCGACCTCGCCGACGCCCGCTGGGACCGTCGCGGTGAACGCTTCGACCGGCGCTGGGATCGCCACCACTGACCGGCGGCTATGCTCCAGCGCGTGACCGACGATATCGACGAGCAAGCGGCCGCCCAGGCGGTCGCCAGCCTCCTGGCCCCGGAGACGGTGGACGGGCCGCGCACGCTCGATGCCTTCCTCGATGGCATCTCCGCGCGCGCGTTCCGCTTCGCCGAACTGGGCCTGCGGCATCGTGAAGACGCGCTCGACGCGGTGCAGGACGCGATGGTGAAGATGCTCGGCTACCGCGAGCGGCCCGCGTCGGAATGGACGCCGTTGTTCTGGAGCATCCTGCGCAGCCGCATCATCGATGCGCAGCGGCGGCGCACGTTCCGCCTGCGCTGGCTGCTCCCGCAGCCGGCGCGGGAAGACGCCGGGTTCGATTGGCTGGACGCCGCTGCGTCGGCGGATCCGGACACCGACCCGGCACGCAAGCACGAAAGCCGCGAGGCCTACACGCAGATCGCGGGTGCCTTGGCGGCCTTGCCCGCACGCCAGCGCGAAGCCTTCACGCTGCGGGTGCTCGAACAGCTCGACGTCGCGACGACCGCGCGCGTGATGGGCTGCAGCGAAGGATCGGTCAAGACACATTTGTTCCGCGCCCGCGAAGCGTTGCAGGCGCAACTGGAGGAATTCCGATGAGCACGCACGAAAACGAAAACGCCCGCGACGCCGCCTTCGATGCGGCGATGCGCGAAGCGCATGTCGCGTCGCTCGATCACCTGTCGCCGCGGGTGCGCGCACAACTGGTGCAGCGCCGCCGCACCGCGCTGGCCGGCAATGCGCGCAAGACGGCGCATCCGCTCCGCGCTGCCTGGCCCCTCGCCGCGGCCTTCGCGATCGGCGCGCTCGCGATCGGGCTGTCGGTCCGCACGCCGACACCCGCGCCCGCCACGGTCGCCGCCACGGCGCCGACGGATGCCGCCACCACGTACGACACCCTCGACGAAAACCCCGACCTCTACGTGTGGCTGGCGTCCGACGACGCCGCCTCGCTGGCCATGGAGTGATGACGATGCGCCACGCCCGATTCCTTTCGATGCATGCGCTGGCGATCGCGCTGTTCGTGTGCTGCGCGTCCGCGTTCGCGCAGGACAAGCCTGCGAAACCGGTGCCGACCGGACCCACGCCGCCTGCGTGGGAACAACTCAGCGCCGCCGAACGCGAGTTGCTGATCGCCCCGATCCGCGAACGCTGGAACGCCGAACCCGCCGCGCGCACGCGCATGCTCGAACACGCGAAGCGCTGGCAGACGATGACGCCGGAACAACGCAAGGCCGCGCACGACGGCATGCGCCGCTGGTCGCACCTCAATCCCGAACAGCGCGAACACGCGCGCGCCTTGTACGAGCGCATGCGCGAGATGGATCCCGACGCCCGCCGCGCCCTGCGCGAGCAATGGCGCACGATGACGCCCGAGCAGCGCGACGCCTGGCTGGAACAGCACCCGCCCGCGAATCCCGCCCCGCAACGCCCGCGCTGACGCTCAGGCCGGCGCGCGCTCCGGCCACACCGAGCGCGCCAGCAGCTCGTCGTTCCAGTCGAACGCGAGCGCGCCGTCCTTCAACAGCAACGACGCGAAGTTGTAGACGTTGCGCGCGTACATCTCGCTCGCGTGCAACGCACCCATGCTGGCGAGGTTCAAGGGGCCGGCAACAATGACGCCGCCGGCTTCGATCGTTTCGCCCGGTTGCGTGCGTTCGCAGTTGCCGCCGGTTTCCGCGGCCAGGTCCACGATCACGCTGCCCGGCTTCATGCCGTCCACCATCGCCGCGGTGACGATCTTCGGCGCGGGACGGCCCGGCACCGCAGCCGTGCACACCACGACATCGACGAGCTTGAGGTGTTCGGCGAGGCGGCGCTGTTGTTCCGCGCGTTCCTCGTCGGTGAGCTGGCGCGCGTAACCGCCCTCGCCCGCCGCGCTGACACCGAGGTCGAGGAACTTGCCGCCGAGCGATTCGATCTGTTCGCGCGTTTCGGGGCGGACGTCGAAGCCCTCGACCTGCGCGCCCAGGCGCTTGGCGGTCGCGATGGCTTGCAGGCCCGCGACGCCCGCACCGACGATCAACACGCGCGACGGGCGGATCGTGCCCGCGGCGGTGGTGAGCATCGGGAAGAACCGCGGCGCGAGTTGCGCGGCGATCAGCACGGCCTTGTAACCCGCCATGCCGGCCTGCGAACTCAACACGTCCATCGCCTGCGCGCGCGTGGTGCGCGGCAAACGTTCGAGCGGGAAGGCAACGAGTTGTCGCGCAACGATCGCGTCGCCACGCGCCGCATCGGCCTGCGGTTGCAGGATGCCGATGAGCACGCCGCCGGATTTGAGCCGCGCGATGCGTTCGGGCGACGGGGGTTGCACGCACAAGGCGATGTCGGCGTCGCCGACGGCCGCGTCCGCATCGTCGACGATGCGCGCGCCGGCATCGGCATAGGCGGAATCCGGGAAGCCGGCCCGCATGCCGGCATCGCGCTCGATGCGCACGTCGGCGCCGGCGGCGATGAATTTCTTGCAGGTTTCGGGCGTAAGCGCGACGCGCCGCTCGCCTGGTGCGGTTTCCCGCGCGATGCCGATCGCAACCGCCATGCCTTGCTCCTTGCCAGGGGGAATCGCGCCAGGGCCCGCGGGCCCGTGGCGCATCCTAGCGCGGCGCGGCGCCGGCCCGGGCGATCAGGCGCCGACGGCGCGACCCAGGCGCAGGCGCATCTGACGCATGGCTTCGTCGAACGGCGCCTGTTCGGTGCCGGCAACGAGGCGGCCTTCGGCGACCAGCGCGGCCAGTTGCTCGGCCGATGCGACCAGCACGCGCACGCCGCGGCGATTCACCAGCAGGAAGCGACCGCTGAGCGGGCTGATCCACGCGACCTTGGCGGCGACGTGTTCGCCCTGCGCATCCAGCAGGCGCAGCCATTCGCCGGGGGAGAGGTGCTTCATGCGATCGGCGATGGCCGGGTCGAAGTCGAGGCCGGCGTGGCCGCCGACGACGCGCAGCGGACCCTGGTCTTCTTCGTCCGCCACGACCTGCGGCGGGAGCTTGCGCAAGCCGCGGGGGAGGTCGGGCTGCGCGAGTGCGCGCACCAGGCCGGCGAGCCAGTCGTGCGCGCTGTTTTCGTCCAGGCCGCAGGCGACCAGGCATTCGGTGATCGCAGGCTGCAGCGCGATCAGGCGATCGGCCACCACCGCACCGCGCCCCTGCGCGGCCATGCCGTCGACGAGGATCAAGGCATCGGCGAGCGCGAGCACGTCGGCGTGCTTCGGCGATTCGCGCCCGTCGCGCAGCAACGTCTGCAGCAGGTGGTGCTGCCAGTGCTCGACGAGGAAATCGGCGACGGCCTGCGTGAGCGGCGTCTTCGACAGGCGCTGGTTGAGCGCGGCGCCGGCCTGCAGGCGCGCCTGCAGCAGGCGTTCCTTGCCGTGCACGGCTTCGGCGGCGCGCTTTTCCAGCACGTCGACGCGCTTGCGCTGTTGTTCGAGCAACGCTTCGAGTTCGTCGCTGGCCAGCGCGAAGATCTCGAGGTCTTCGTTGTAGTCGGCCACGATGCGCTGCGCGATGCCGGCGGCGCGTTCGAGCAGTTCGCGATCCTGCGGCGTGGAACCGTCGTTGCCTTCGCACGCTTCGGTGATGACGTCGAACAGGCGGCGCGCGGGATGGTCGCGGCGCAGGAACATGCCTTCGTCGGTCAGCGCGACCTTGACGTACGGCAACACCAGGCGCGCATACACGCGGCGTGCGCGATCGAGCATGGCGTGCGTCTGGAACAGCGATTCGAACAGCAGGCCGACGAGGTCGATCGCATCGTTCTCGGGGCCGGCGAGCTGCGTCTGGTCCGGATCAAGGCCCAGGCGGCGCGCGCCTTCGGTCAGTTGTTCGCGGATGGCGTCGGCCAGGCTGCCGGCGCCGGCCAGCGCGCGGGCATAGGGTTCCGGGCCATCGCGCTGCAGGAGCGAGGTGACGCTGATGACTTCCGCGGCGCGCAGGTCGCGGCGCGGCGCGGTCTGCGGACCGGGCGCGCGGCCTGCCGGCACGGGACGGGCGGGAATGGTGCCTTCTCTCCATGAATGCAACATCGTGCGCAACTCTCCGAAACGTTCCATCGCATCGATATCCGCCGCGATCTCGTCCGGCGGCGGCGGCGGCCGGGTGGAGTCGTCGGCGACCGCCTTCGCGGCCATGCCCGGGCCGGCCTTGAGGCCGTAACCGGCCGCGGCGAGCAGGGTGTTGATCCGGCCGTACAGATCGGCCAGCACGCGCGAGAGTTCGAGTTCGTACTGGCGGAACAGCAGCGGACGCAGGGTCTCGGGGAGTTCCGCGTCGTGGAAGGTGGCCAGGAACGCACCGGCCAGGCGCGTGGCGCTGATCGGGTTGGAACCGGCGCCCGTGCCGAGTTCCGCGGACAGGGCTTCCAGGCGGCCGTCGAGCATTTCGATCTGGCGCGCGTAGCGCTGGCCGATCGATTCGGCGAGCTTCTGGCCCGCGTAGTGGTAATCAAGCTGGCCTTCTTCCACCAGGCCCAGCGGCAGGTGGTTGGTGCCGCGGCTGCGCAGGTTACCGGGCAGCGCGCGGAAGTCGTCGAACCCCTGCGCGATCTGCTGCCGGTAGCGCATGACGAAGGCCGCGTTGCGCTGGCGCAGGTTGAGCAGCGCGATCTGGTCGCCCCGTCGCAGCTGCACCATCCCGGAGCGGCGCGCGGAGTCTTCGAGGGCGTCGGCGACGGGTGCGTACAATGCCCCGGGCACGCCGCCGAGCTGCTCGACGGACAGGCGCTTCATTTCTTCGAGCACGCCCGCGGGATTCGCGCGATCAGCGTGGCCCAGACCCACCGGATGTCCTGACATGTGTGACTCCCCGCGACGCCATGTGACCAAATACGACACTGAACGGCAGCATAGTGCCGCTGTATGTCAGTCAATCTTCCAAACTTCCGATCTGTGAACCATGTCCCGCTCTGACCCCACCCCGTCCGACGAACTGCATTTCTTGAACGCGCGACGGTCGGTGCCGGCCAAGCAATTGGGCGAACCTGCGCCGGACGAGGCCACGCAACTGCGCCTGCTGGCGGCCGCCGTGCGGGTGCCCGACCACGGCAAGCGGGTGCCCTTCCGCTTCATCCGCCTCCAGGGCGACGCCCGCCACGCGCTCGGCGAACGGCTGGTCGCACGCACCCAGGTGCGCGACCCCGAGGCCGGCGAAAGCGCGATCGAAAAGGACCGCAAGCGCTTCTCCCACGCGCCGCTGGTGTTCGTGGTCGTGGCGAAGCTGGGGCCCGACGAGAAGATCCCGGAAAGCGAACGCGCCAGTTGCGCCGCATGCGTGTGTTTCGCCTTGCTGCAGGCCGCGCAGGCGCTGGGGTTCGGCGCGCAGTGGCTGACGGGCTGGCCGGCCTACGATCCGGAGATCACCGCCCTGCTTGGCCTGGGCGAACACGAACACGTCGCCGGCTTCCTGCACGTGGGCACGCCGAAACTCGACGCACCGGAACGCGATCGCCCCGATCCGCGCGAATTGCTCACCGACTGGACCCCCGCATGAACGCACCGCTGCCCGTCGCCGCCCCGCTCTACCTGGTCGACGCCAGCCTGTACGTCTTCCGCGCGTGGCATTCGATGCCGAATGAATTCCACGACGGCGAAGGCTGGCCGACCAACGCCGTGCACGGCTTCGCGCGCTTCCTGCTCGAACTGCTCGAACGCGAACGCCCCAGGCACATCGCCATCGCCTTCGACGAAGCGCTCGACTCGTGCTTCCGCAACACGCTGTATCCGGCGTACAAGGCCAACCGCGACGCCGCGCCGGAAGAACTCCGCCGCCAGTTCGCGCACTGCAAGGCCTTGTGCAGCGCGCTGGGCCTGGCCGTGCTCGCGCACCAGGACTACGAAGCGGACGACCTGATCGGCACCGCGCTGCACCACGCGCGCGCCGCCGGCCATCGCGGCGTGATCGTGTCCGCCGACAAGGACCTGTCGCAGCTGCTCGCGGGCCTGGACGAACAATGGGACTACGCGCGCGGCCAGCGCTGGACCATGGGCGGCGTGAAAGCGCGCCACGGCGTCGAAGCGCACCAGATCGCCGATTACCTCGCGCTCACCGGCGATGCGGTCGACAACATCCCGGGCGTGCCCGGCGTCGGCAGCAAGACCGCCGCGATCCTGCTCGCGCATTTCGGTTCGCTCGATGCGTTGCTCGCGCGCGTGGACGAAGTGCAGTTCCTGCGCTTCCGCGGCGCCGCCACGGTGGCCACGAAATTGCGCGCCAACAAGGACCAGGCGCTGCTGTGGCGCCAGCTCACGACGATCGCCCTCGATGCGCCGATGGACCAGCGCGATTTCACGCGCGGTGCCGCCGACGCGACGGCGCTGGTGTCGCTGTGCGACAACCTGCGCTTCGGTCCGCTGACGCGCCGCCGGCTGCAGGAGGCCAGCGGCGTGCAGACGACGGCCACGGTCGCGGGCTAGCATCGGCGCATGAGCAAACCCCACGCGCACGACGATCACGAAGTCCTCTTCGAAGGCGACTGGCTCCGCCTGGTCCGCCG
This sequence comes from Noviluteimonas caseinilytica, assembly GCF_018406605.1. Classification (GTDB taxonomy): domain Bacteria; phylum Pseudomonadota; class Gammaproteobacteria; order Xanthomonadales; family Xanthomonadaceae; genus Noviluteimonas; species Noviluteimonas caseinilytica. Next base: position 551,780 of record NZ_AP024545.1, read on the forward strand.
CGGCCATTGGGAATCGTGCGAACGCACGCACGGCAAGGGCATGGCGGTGATCATCGTCGCGTGCACGCCGGACGACGATGTGCTGTTCGTCGAGCAATACCGCGTGCCGCTCGGCTCGAAGACGATCGAGATGCCCGCGGGCCTCGTCGGCGACCAGTCGGAAGACGACACGCTCGAAGCCGCGGCCACGCGCGAACTGGAAGAAGAAACCGGCTGGCGTCCCGATCGCGTGCACGTGCTGATGACGGGCCCGACGTCGGCGGGCATGAGCAACGAGCGCATCGCGTTCGTGCGCGCCGAAGGCCTGGTGCGCACCGGCCCGGGCGGCGGCGTGGAAGGCGAAGACATCACGGTGCACGCGGTGCCGCGCAAGGACGCCCCGGCGTGGCTGGTGCAGAAGCAGCGCGAAGGCTACGAGCTCGACCTCAAGCTGTGGGCCGGCTTGTGGATGCTCGAACGCAACCCCGACGGCACGTCGCTTTAAGCGAACGAATCCGTCGCGCGCACCAGCGCGTCCACGTTCTCCGGCTCGAACGCCGAATGTCCCGACGTGGGCGTGATCACCAGCTCGCCCTTCGGCCACGCGCGCTTGAGGTCCCACGCATTGCGCATCGGGCACACCACGTCGTAGCGCCCGTGCACGATCACGCCCGGGATGTCGCCGATGCGATGCGCGTCGCGCAGCAACTGGTCTTCCACTTCGAAGAACCCGCCGTTGACGAAGTAGTGGTTCTCGATGCGCGCGAATGCCAGCGCGAACGCGGCATCCTCGTGCCCGCTGATGAAGTCCGGGTCCATGCGCAGGAAACTCGTCGCGCCTTCCCACACGCTCCACGCGCGCGCCGCGGCCAGGCGCACGGCTTCGTCGTCGCTCGTCAATCGGCGGTGGTATGCACTGATCAGGTCGTGGCGTTCCACCGGCGGGATCGCCTCGAGGTAGTGCTCCCACACGTCGGGGAACAGGCGCGAGGCGCCTTCCTGGTAGAACCATTCCAGTTCCCAGCGCCGCAGCATGAAGATGCCGCGCAGCACGAGTTCCGTCACGCGTTCGGGATGCTTCTGCGCGTACGCCAACGCGAGCGTCGAACCCCACGATCCGCCGAACACCTGCCAGCGATCGATGGACAATTTCGTGCGCAGTGCTTCGATGTCGGACACCAGGTGCCACGTGGTGTTGTCCACCAGGTCCGCGTGCGGCGTCGAACGGCCCGCGCCGCGCTGGTCGAACAGCACGATCCGGTACTTCGCCGGATCGTGGAAGCGCCGCATCTTGTCGCTGCACCCGCCGCCCGGCCCGCCGTGCAACATCACCACCGGCTTGCCCTGCGGGTTGCCGCACTGTTCGTAGTACAGGGTGTGGCGGCCATCGACCTTCAGCATGCCGGTGTCGTAGGCCGGCAGCTCCGGGTAGAGCGTGCGGAGGACAGGATCGCGGGGGGATTCGCGCATGGCCGTCGCCTGCGTCGGGGGGACGCGCAGTCTAGCCCAGCGCCGCGTCGTCGCCGGGCAGGCGGCCCGAGGTGACGCGGTCGCGCTGCTCGATGTCCTGCGAGGTTTCGACCCCGTGGAATCCGGCCGTGGCGAACAACGCACGCACCGCGCCGCCCTGGTCCTGGCCGTGTTCGAGCAACAGGATCCCGCCCGGCCGCAGGCAGGCGCGCGCACCGGCGAGGATGGCGCGGATCGCATCCAGGCCGTCGCGGCCGGAGGCGAGCGCGGATTCGGGTTCGTAACGCAGGGCTTCCAGGTGCAGGTCGCCCAGCGCGATGTAGGGCGGGTTGCTGGCGATCAGGTCGAACTGTTCGCCGCCCAGCGCCTCGCACCAGTCGCCGACGCGGAATTCCACCTGCGGCAGGCGCAGTTCGCGTGCGTTGGCGCGGGCGACATCGAGTGCGGCGACGCTCGCGTCCACGGCGACGATGTGCGCACGCGGGCGTTCGTACGCGAGGGCCAGCGCGATCGCACCGCTGCCCGTGCCGAGGTCGGCGATCGCGACATCGCGATCGCGCGGCAAGTGCGCGAGCGCGAGTTCGACGAGGAGTTCGGTTTCCGGCCGCGGCACCAGCGTGTCGGGCGTGACGTGCAATTCGAACCGCCAGAATCCCTTGCGGCCCGTGATGTACGCGAGCGGTTCGCCCGCGATGCGCCGCGCGAGCGCGGCTTCGAAACGTGCGGCGACGTCGGCGTCGAGCACGTCGTCCATGTGCGCGTAGAGGTAACTGCGCGACTTGCCCAGCACGTGCGCGAGCAACCACTCCGCATCCGCCGGTTGCTCGTGGGCGCGCTCCACCCGAGCGCGCGCATCGCGAAGGACTGCTTCGATGCGCGCGTCGGGGGGAGGCGTCATGCCGTCATCCTACGCCCATTCACTTCTTCGCAAACAGCGCCATGCCGGTGCGGGCCTGCTTCTGCGCCGCGCACAGGCGGACGGCTTCGGCGGTCTGCTTCAGTTCCAGCGGGCCGCCTTCGATCGTCTTCATGCGCGCGCCGAAACGCTGCTCCAGGTCGGCCGCGTCCTGGTCGCTGCACATCCCGGCCGAGTACAGGTTGACCAGCGCCGCGCCCGCCGGCGCCAGGCGCGCCTCGAGCTCGGTGAAGTGCGTGTCCACCCACTGGCGCAGGGCAGGACGCGTGGCGGGGTGTTCGGTCTGGCCGCCGACCACCGGGAAGATCTCGTTGCGGCGCAGGAGGCCTTGCTCGAACACCATCGCGCGCGCCTTCTCCACCAGCTTCGGGTCCTGCGCGCTGCCCATCGCACCGAGCAGCTGGGCGCGGATCACCGCATCCTGGCTGGCACGGAAGTGCTTGTCGGCGGCGTTGAAGGCATCCGCGCCGCCGTCTTCGACGGCCACGGCCAGCGCCACGCCGCGCAGGTCGCGCGACACGGCATCGGCGTGCAGCGCACCGTCGCCGCCCAGGCCCAGGACCATGCGGCCCTGCTTGGCGAGTTCGGCGCGGACCGCGGTGTCGTGCAGCGTGCCGGCGAAGAAGTTCACCAGCGTGGTGCGCAGCAGGCGATCGTCGTCGGCTTCGCCCTGCTTCGGCGTGAGCCCGAGCTGTTCCAGGCGCGGACGGTAGATCGACGCGACCTGCTTGCGGAACGCGGCGCGCTCGGCGTCGTTCTTCAGCAGGAATTCGTCCATCCAGCCGACCTGGCCCAGGCCCGCGGTGACGGTCTGGCGCACCGGCGCGTTGGCGAACTGCGGCAGCGTGGCCAGCAATTCGGACGGCTTGAGCTTGCCCGCGCCGTACGCGGACGTGACCGAATCGGCGTACACGCGCTGCTCGCGATCATCCAACTGCGCGAACGCCCCCGACAGCGACTGCTGGAACTTCGGCGCCAGCGCGAAGCGGTAGTAGCCCGCACCGTGCGCGTTCGGCATCACCCACGCCGGGCACGATTGCGCCTGCGTGAGTTCGAAGCGCGACGACGCGCCGGTGACGATGCCCTTCTGCTCGCGGATCGTGCCGTTGTCGGAATAGCGCACGCTCAGCGGGATGCCCCACGTCTGCGACGCATTCGCGGTGGAACCCAGCGGCAGGTAACGCTGCTGGTTGACCACCAGCGTCGGCTTGCCCGCGCCGCATTCGACGTCGATCGTCACGAACGGCACGCCCGGCTGGTCGATGAAGCTCTTGAACGCCGCGTCGACGGCGGCGGCATCGTTGCTCTGCGCCGCGACCGAGGCGATCAGGTCCGAACTCGTCGCGTTGCCGCGCGCGTGCGCCTTGATGTAGTTGCGGATGCCGGTGCGGAACTGGTCTTCGCCGACATAGCGCTCGAACATGCCGAGCACCGCGCCGCCCTTCTGGTAGGTGATGCCGTCGAACGCCGACTGGATGTCGGTGAAGTCCTTGATCGGCTCGTGCACGCGACGCGTGCTGGCCAGGCTGTCGGCGCCCATCGCGCCGATCGCGCCTTCCAGCAGGCCGCGGTCGGTGTGCGCTTCCGGACGCAGCTGGCCGTGGATCTTGTTGCCCATCCACGTGGCGAACGCTTCGTTCAACCACAGGTCGTCCCACCAGCGCATCGTGACCAGGTCGCCGAACCACTGGTGCGCCAGCTCGTGCGAGCTCGTGCCCCAGAAGCCCTGGCGCTCGCCCACCGACGAATTCTCATCGGGGAACATCAGGCGATCGCGGTACACGATGAGGCCCGCGTTCTCCATCGCGCCGGCCCAGAAGTCGGGCGCGGCGACGTTGTCGAGCTTGTCGAACGGATACGGCGTGGCGAAATAATCCTCCAGCGCCTTGACGATCACCGGGGTGTTTTCCAGCGAGTACTTCATGCGCGGGCCCTGCCCCTGCGCCGCGACGCCGCGCAGCTTGATGGGCGTGGTGCGCGCGCCGTTCGGGCCGATGTCCGGGCCCTGCTGCAGGTCCCACGGACCCACGGCGAAGGCGACGAGGTAGCTCGGCAACGCCTCGGTGCGGTTGAAGGTGACCTTCTTCCAGCCGCCCGGGAGCTTTTCGGTTTTTGCTTCGGCGGTGTTGGCGACCGCGGTTTCGCCTTCGGGAACGATCAGCGTGATGTCCCAGGGCTGCTTGAAGCTGGGTTCGTCGAACGACGGGAACGTGTGGCGCGCGCCCAGCGGTTCCATCTGCGTGATGACGTAGTCCTTGCCATCGGGCTTCACGCGGTACGCGCCCTGCAGTTCGCCGAACGGCGCTTCGTACGCGATCTCGAGCGTGACATCGCCCGCGGGGATCTTCGAGGCGGCGGCCAGCTTCAGCACGCCCGACACATCGGCTTCGCTCGGCGTCAGCGCGATGCGCTTGCCGCCCTTCAGCACGGCCTCGGCCTTCGCGATCTTCAGGCCCTGCCCGTGCATCCAGATCGTGTCGGTGGCTTCGGACACCTTCGCCTGGATCCGGGTGGTGCCGGTGAAGTTGGCCTGCTTCGGATCGAGCTTGAGTTCCAGCTGCACCAGCGACGGGACGACGGTGCGCGGCAGCGGACCCTTCGGGACATCGGTGTTGTCGGCGGCGTGGGCCAGACCGATGGCGGCCACCAGGGCCGTGGCGAGGAGACTGCGGCGCAGCAAGGTCATCGGGGAAGCTCCGTGGGCGAAACGGCCGAGCTTACGGGGGGCTTGCCCGAAGGACGCATGACGAAAGTCCTAGTTGCTGCGCGCCGTCGCCGATTTCCGCTAGGGGTCCTCCGCCCCCAGCGGCAGGTAAAGCGTCGATGCCGCCGCGCTCGTCCGACGGAACCCGTAGGCCAGATAGAAATCGACGGCCGGTTCCAGCGCATCCACGAGCATCACGCGCACGCCCAGGGTCGTTCGCATCTCCAGGCTACGGTGCACCGCGAAACCGAGGAGCAGTTCGCCCAGGCCTTTGCGCTGGTGTTCGCGTGCGATCGCCAGGCGACCCATGCGGACGGCTGGCACGGGATAGCGGGGCAACAGTGCGCGATCCGCGGGTTGGAGGTCGGCCAACTGGAGATGCGCGGCCGACAGCGAAAAATACCCAAGCACCGCTCGACGCTGCGCCAACACGTGCGTGGTGGCGATGCCGTTGCAGTGGTTCGTCCAGGCGTAGTGCTGCAGGTAACGATCGAGCGATGGTTCGCCGCTCGCAAAGGCGGCGAGGTCGTGACGCTCCGGATCAAGCAGACCGAGCGTCGGCACGCCTCATCGCCCCGTGCGCGCCAGTGCGCGCGCGAGCTTTTCGTTCGGCGCGAAGGGCGCATCCAGCGCGGCCATGAACCGCCTGGTCTGTTCGGCATCGAGTTGCGACGCGGCGTGCGCGGCGAGGATGGCGTCCGCCTCGCGAAGCATGATTTCCCGGATGAACACGGAAACCTGCTGTCCCTTGAGCGCTGCGGCGGACTGGATTCTTTGCTTTTCCATGGGATTGAGCCGCAGGTCGAATCGACCTGCCTTGGCGTCGTTGGGGGTCGGCTTCATGGGATGTCTCCTGTACGGCGATCTTCCGTACGGAGCGCATTTTGCTGACCTGGCGGGTGGGGTGTCAAACGTAAACACCGAGGGCGCCCGCGACTGGGGCGCCCTCGGCGAAACCACGCACGTCGGATCAGAACTTCTGCTGGTACTGCACGTAGACGAAGCGGCCGATGTCGAAGCCGCCGTAATACGGGAAGCTGCTGTTCGGCTTGGAGTACAGCATCGGGCCGACCTTCTCGAAGACGTTGTTCACGCCCAGCGAGACGGTGGACGACCACGGGGTGGCGTAACGGAACTGCACGTCATTGAAGGTGTTGGAGCCGACTTTGTTGCGCGGGGTGACCTTGCCGTTGGTGTACGGGGCCTGGAACAGTGGATCGCTGCACTCGGCCGTGTAGGTGCACGCTTCGGTGATCGACGAGTAGTGGCGCAGGCCCCAGCGCACGCCGTAGTTGCCCATGCTCCAGTCCGCCGAGAGGTTGGAACGCATGCGGAACGTGCCCGCCGTGCCCGCGTACTGCACCGGCACGGATGCGCTGTTCGTGGACTTCTGCTCGTAGTAGTCGACGTACGTCGTATCCCAGGTGAAACCCAGACGGCCCCAGCGCTGCTCCGGCAGGTGATACGTGGCCAGCAGGTCGTAGCCGGCGGTTTCCACGTAGCCCAGGTTGACGAGCGCGAAGTCGAGCGTGGATATCGCACCGGTCGTCGGATTGCGCGTGAACTTGCTGCAGCGCTCTGCGATCCCACGCACGTAGCAATCGTCGAGGATTTCGTTCGGCGCGTCGGTGACAATCGCGTCATCCACGCGCACCTTCCACCAATCCAGGCCGATGCTCAGGCCATCGACCTGCTGGGGGCTGTAGACGAAGCCCACGGTCATGTTGCGCGACAGTTCCGGCTGAAGGTTCGGGTTGGAGCCGGAAAGGAACGGCACGTTGGACTGCGAGTTCGGACCGTCCGCTGGAACGCCACCGGACATTTCCTGACGGAATCCCGGCGGGACGACGGCCGTGCAGGCAGGCGAGGTACTTGCGGGACCGAACGACGTGTCGCAAGGATCGGTGTAGTCCTCGAACGATTGATTCTGCGGCCCGTAGAGGTCATCGATCGTTGGCGCGCGAAAGCCTTGGCCCCAAGTACCGCGCACCAGCAGGTCCGCGATCGGGCGCCACTCAACGCTCGCCTTACTTCGCGTGGTCGAGCCAAAGGTGCTGTAGTTCGAATAGCGCGACGCAAGATTCAACGCGAGCGCATTGGCGAACGGCTTGTCGCGGAGCAACGGGATGTTCACTTCGGCGTAGAGCTCGTCGAGATGATACTGACCGCCGCTGTTGCCCGAACCCAGGTCCGTCGACAAACGCGACTGGCGCAGCGCATCGGGCGAGAAGAAGCCCTTCTCCTGGCGATGCTCGTAGCCAGCCGCGAAACCAAGTTCACCCGCATCAAGTTCAGCGAGTACGCCGGAAACGTTCGCGAAAATCGAATTCGTTTCGGTCTCGCCAACGTCGTGACCGATGGGAAACAAGAACTTCTGCAGTTCAGGATCAGACAGCGATCCGGCGGCATCGCTGCCGTACGGCGCGAGCGGATTCCATGGAATGCACTGACCGTTGCCGAAGTCGGAACCATAGGCGATCGGCTTGGCCGCGGAACCGCACTCGTAACGGTTGGTAGCTACGTTGAACCACGACGCTCCCGCGGCCTTCTGCGCGGCCGGCAAGAACAGGTTGCCCGTCCCGTCCTTCACCGTTCGGAACTGGCTCTGGAAGGCACCGGCCTCCCAGTCCCACGGCAGACCGCCGAGATCGAACGGTTGCGAAAGTTTCGCACCGATGCGATAGGTGGTTGCCTTGTTCATCGTCACGCGCGGCACTTCCCACGTACGGCGGAAGTACTCGGTCTTCTGGCCGGGCAAGGGATTGAACGCGCTGTCTGGGGCAAGGCGCGGATCCCAGTCGCGCCACAGGGGATCGTTCGGGGACGGGTCTGCGACTGGGCCTCCGGAACGGAACGGATAGCCTGCGATCTGCTGCATCGTGTCACGCTGGTTGTACAGCGCATCAACGTGGAGCGTGAGGGAATCGGTCAACTTACGTCCTGCATCCAGGTACAGCGCACGACGTTCCTGACCTGTTTGCAGTGTCATCTGCGCATTGGGATTGGAACTATCGGTCGCGCCGACGTACGGCCTGAAATCCGCGAAGTCCGCAGGATTGCCGCCATCCTTCAACGTGTAGCGGTCATAGACGACCTTGCCGTCTGTGGTGGTTCGCGGAACGAACAGCACGCCCTTCTCCGTGATCGAGCTGCGCCCATCCAACGGATGCAACGGCCCGTTGCCGCTGGCGCTGTACTCCCGGTCCTTCGCCCACACCGGATCTTCCTTCGCGTACTGCATCGACGCCGTCAGCCACCCGAGGTCGCTCGTGAGGCCGAACGTTGCGTCGTACGTCTGTTTCTTGCCATCGCCTTCGTCGAACTGGCCGAAGTACACGTTGGCTTCCGCGCCCTCGACGTTGCGGCGCGTGATGATGTTGACGACGCCGGCGATCGCATCGGAGCCGTAGTTCGCCGAACCGCCATCCTTCAGCACCTCGATCCGCTCCACCGCCGACGTCGGGATCTGGCTCACGTCCGCGAGGCCGCCGGTGGTCACGCCCAGGCGCTGCCCGTTGACCAGGACCAGCGTGCGCGCGGCGCCGAGGTTGCGGATGTCGACGTACGAGCCGCCGACCGCTTCGCCCGACGACAACGCATCCGCGCGGCTGATCGCCGGCGAACCCATCACCACGAGGTTCTGCAGCACGTCGGCGACGGACTGCACGCCGCTGCGTTCCATGTCCTGGCGCGTCAGCACGGTCACGGGCTGCACGGTTTCCACGTCCACCGCGCGCGAAATGCGCGAGCCGGTCACGGTGATGCGATCAAGGGTGGTGGGCGCTGGCGCCGCGCCTGCATCGCCGGCCGCATCGGCGACGTCCTGGGCCTGCAACGGCAACGCCACCGCCGCGATGGCGCCCGCAAACAACGCGCGACGAATCGCGTCGCGCAACAAGGTCCTGCTCATTCGTGCTGACTCCGGTCTGGGAAATGAAATCCGCGTGCTTAAAAAAGCGTTAGCGGTGACCGGGGACGTTAACGACGCGCCTCACGTGCAAATAGCTGCGAATTGCGCACATTTGCGCCGAGCATTCGCAGGGTGGAAAGGAAACCTCCGATATAAAAAACCCGCCGCGTCCGAAAGACGGCGGCGGGCTTTCATCAAGCGCGCAACGATTCGAAGGCGCTCAGGCCGCGGATTGCTCCAGCGTCACCGCCACCGCATGCACCACGGCGGCGATCTTCAGTGCGCTCTGCACGCCCTGCGCGCTCACGTCGTGCTGGCGCAGCGTGCGCTCGTGCGAATCCATGCACGCGCCGCAGCCATTGATGGCCGACACCGCGAGCGACGCCAGTTCGAACGTCATCTTGTCGACGCCCGGGCTGCTCATCACGTTCATGCGCAGGCCGGCGCGCATCGTGCCGTATTCGTCGTTGTGGATCAGGTGCGTGGCGCGGTAATAGATGTTGTTCATCGCCATGATCGCGGCCGCGGCGCGCGCACCGTTCATTTCTTCCGGCGACAGCTGTTCGGCGGCGAAGCCTTCGATGCCGGCCACCAGCGGGGCGTGGCGCGCGGCGATCGCGCAGGCCAGCGCGATCACGCGGATCTGCTTCGCATCCAGGCCCGCGGCGCCGGTCTCGCTCAGCACCGAGTCGAGGTTGAGCTTGAGGTCCTTCGCGTAGTCGGGCAGCGCATTGCGCAAGTCCTGCAGGTTCATTCGAAACTCCTTGGGATTCGGGCCCCTGAAAAAATCGTGGCCGGGAAAGACCCGGCCACGAGGGCTCCGCGCTGAGGGGAGGGAGCGGATCTCGCGGAGGGGGACGGCGAGTCGCAGGCGCGGAACGAAATGGAACGTGTGGGTGGCTTAGGCGACCTTCAACGTCTGCTCGCCCTTGTGCCAGTTGCACGGGCACAGCTCGTCGGTCTGCAGCGCATCGAGGACGCGCAGCACTTCCTCCGGGTTGCGGCCGACGGAACCGGCGGTCACGTACACGAACTGGATCTCGCCGTTCGGATCGACGATGAACGTCGCGCGCTGCGCCACGCCGTCGCTGCCGAGGATGCCCAGCGCCGAGGTGAGCTCGCGCTTGATGTCGGCCAGCATCGGGAACGGCAGGCTGTTGAGGTCCTTGTGGTGCGTGCGCCAGGCGTGGTGCACGAACTCGCTGTCGGTCGAGCCGGTCAGCAGCTGCGCGTCGCGGTCCTTGAAGGCCTGGTCGAGCTTGGCGAAGCCGGTGATCTCGGTCGGGCAGACGAAGGTGAAGTCCTTCGGATAGAAGAACACCACGAGCCACTTGCCCTTGTAGGTCTCGTTGGTGATGTCGACGAACGCGTTGTTCAGGTCGTTCGAGACGGTGGCCTTGAGGTTGAACTGGGGAAACTTGTCGCCGACGGTCAGCATCGAGGAGCTCCTTGCAGGGGGGATCGGGAAGGGTCGCGCCGGGGTCGTTGCCCGGCGATGAGGAGGAAGTCTGGTCCTCGCGCGGGGATGCAGCAAGTCGATTGTTTTGATCCAGCCCATAGGAGTAGGCTATCGCCGGCCATGAACCTCCGCGACCTCCGCTACTTCGTCGCCCTCGCCGACCACAAGCATTTCGGCCGCGCCGCCGCGGCCAGCTTCGTCAGCCAGCCCACCCTGTCCACGCAGATCCGCAAGCTCGAGGAAGAGTTGGGCGTCGCGCTGGTCGAACGGGCCCCGCGCAAGGTGATGCTCACCCCCGCCGGCCGCGACATCGCCGAACGCGCGCGCCGCATCGTCGGCGAGGTGGAACAGATGCGCGAAGCCGCGCGGCGTTCGCAGGATCCCGAAGCCGGCACCGTGCGCCTGGGCCTGTTCCCCACGCTCGGCCCGTACCTGTTGCCGCATGTCGTGCCCGGCATCCGCGCGCGTTTCCCGAAGCTCGAGTTGCTGCTGGTCGAGGAAAAGAGCGACGTCATCCTGTCGCGCCTGCGCGAAGGCAGGCTCGACGCCGGCCTGCTCGCGCTGCCGATCCACGACGACCAGCTGCACGCCGAATTCCTGTTCGAAGAACCCTTCCTGCTTGCCGTACCCGAATCGCATCCCTTCGCGAAGCGCGATTCGCTGTCGATCAAGGACCTGGCCGACCAGCGCCTGCTGCTGCTGGAAGACGGCCACTGCCTGCGCGACCAGGCGCTCGACGTGTGCCAGCTCGCGGGCGCCGGCGAAATGCGCGACTTCCAGGCAACGAGCCTGGAAACGCTGCGGCAGATGGTGGCGGCCGACGTCGGCATCACGCTGCTGCCGACGCTCGCGGTGAAGCCACCGGTCGCGCGCTCCAACGACATCCATCTGCTCGGCTTCCGTGATTCGCATCCGAGCCGGCAGATCGCGATGGTGTGGCGGCGCAGTTCGGCGATGGCGGAATTCCTGCAGAAACTCGCGAGCGTGTTCCGCGCGTTGCCGGAAGAACTGTTCACGCCGACGGCGGACTTCAACAAGCTCCCCGCGCCCGCCGCGAAGGCGAAGAAGACGGGCAAGCGCGCATGAGCCTGCGCACGTTGCTGCTCATCGGCGTGCTCGCGGTGTTCGGCGCGTGGTGGTTCTCGCGACCCTCCGAGGCGCCCGCGCCCATCGATGGCGCCAGCGTGCAATGCCCGCAACCGCCGCACGTGATCGCCGGCGAAGCGCCTCTGCAATCGCCGGTGCCCGCCGGATTCGACGAGATCCGCCTGCAGCCCGCCACGCTGCATCCGCTGGCCGGTTTCAGCCTCGATGCGCGCGTGTTGTCGCGCGAGGACTATTCGATGGGCCGCGAAGCCGACCTCTCGCCCACCGACCTCGCGTTGGGCTGGGGCCGCATGCGCGACGACGCCGTGCTCGACAAGCTCGACATCTCGCAATCGGGCCGCTGGTACCACTATCGCTGGCGCGACAACCCGCCCATCGCGCCGGCCGAGATCATCCGCTCCAGCGCCAACATGCACATGATCCCCGCCGACGCGGCCGCCGCGGCGCAACTCAAGCGCGTGCGCGAAGGCGATCGCGTGCGCATCGACGGATGGCTCGTGCAGGCGCAGGCGCCGGACGGCTGGCACTGGAGCAGTTCGTTGTCGCGCGAAGACAGCGGCAACGGCGCGTGCGAACTGGTGTACGTGTGTTCGATCGTGCGCGAGTGATATGCGCAGCGTGATTCAGGCTTCTCGGCGCGCCCCGCGCGTCAGCCCCAGGAAGATGCCCGCCAGCGACAACGCCAATCCCACCATGCCCGCCGCATCGAGCCGCGTGCCGAACAACGTCGCGTCCCACACGTAGGCCAGCAACGGCTGCAGCAACAGGCACAACCCGAGCGCCCCGGCGGACAAGCGCGGCATCGCGCGCCCGATCACCAGCCAGCCGCACACCTGCGCGATGAACGCGTACGCCAGCAGCGACGCCCAATCGGTCGCGCCGTGCGGCGACAAGCCTTCGCCGCCCACGAGCGCCATCGGCAACAAGAGCAGCGACGTGCCCACGCACATCCACCACAGCAGCGCTTCGTTCCCCGCTTCGCCGCGCAAGGCCTGCGCGCGCCGGAAACACAACAGGAACCCCGCATACGCGGCCGCGGTGCCCAGCCCGAACCCGATGCCCACGCGGAAGCGCGCATCGAACCCGCCCCACCCCGGCACCAGCATCAGCGCCAGCCCCGCGATCGCGAGCAGCAACCCGACCCACAACCGCCAGCCGCCGCGTTCGCGCAACACGAGCGCGCCGTAGGCCGCGAGCACGAATACCTGGAAGTTGCCAAGCAGCGTGGCCATGCCCACGCCGACGTACAGGATGCTCCGGTGCCACATCCACAGGTCGAGCGCGAAGAACACCGCCGCCACGCCGACCAGCAGCGCCACGCGCGACGACATCCCGGTCCAGCGCGCGCGCAGCGCGAACGGCAGCAACATCCCCGCCGCCAGCGCCATGCGCCAGAACGCCGACACCGTCGGCCCGACGTGCACCCACTTCACGAACACCGCCGAGGTGCTGATCAGCACCGCGCCGAGCAGCATCGTGGCGAGCGCGCCCCGTGCGTCGTGGTGGACGCGCGCGGCTTCAGGCACGCGCGTGGTCCGGGTTTTCCAGGGCTTCGACTTCGGCGTCCGCATCCGCGCGCCAGGCTTGCCACGCCGGAAGTGCCTGGATTGCATTCGCGAAGGCTTGCGCGGTGTCGTCCATCGGCACGCCGTAGGACAGGAAGCGCGACACCACCGGCGCGAACATCGCATCGACGATACCGAATTCGCCGCACAGGAAATCGCCGCCCTGCCCGTGCCACGCGCGCAGGTCGCGCCAGAGTTGCTGGACGCGGGCGATGTCGGCGTCGGCCGCCGCGTCCCAGCAGTAATCGTCCGGCGTGCGCCGCATGTTCATCGGGCACTGCTTGCGCAGCGCGGCGAAGCCCGAATGCATCTCCGCCACCGCTGCGCGGGCGTGCGCGCGCACCGCGATGTCCGCCGGCCAGCCGCGGCCGTCGAGGTAGCGTTCGTTGATGTATTCGCAGATCGCGAGCGAGTCCCACACCATCAGGTCGCCGTCGCGCAGTGCCGGCACGCGGCCATTCGGCGTCCACGGCGCGATCTGCGCCAGGAACTCCGGCGTATCCAGCAGCACGCCCACTTCCTGGAACGGAATGCCGAAGTGCCGCAGCAGCAGCCAGGGGCGCAGCGACCAGGAGGAGAGATTCTTGTTGCCGATGACGAGGGTGAGCATGGTGGAGGCAAGCGTCGACGTGGGACGCAAAGCCTAGCCGAAGACGCCGCCCGCGCGACCTACGTGAACACCGCCGGCGCCACGTTCACCCGGTTCCGGCCGCTGCGCTTGGCCGCGTACAAGGCTTGGTCGGCGCGCGACACCGCGGCCGCCGGATCGCTTTCGCGCGCCAGCCGCGTCGCCACGCCCACGCTCACCGTCAGGCGGATCGGCTTGTCTTCGTATTCCAGGCGCACCAGTTCCACCGCCGCGCGGATGCGCTCGCCCAGCTGGCGCGCGTCGTCGCCGTTGCGCCCGGGCAGCACGATCACGAATTCCTCGCCGCCGTAACGGCCCAGCAGGTCCGAGGGCTGCAACTGCCGACGCAGCACCTCCGAGATCTGCCGCAGGCACGCATCGCCCGCGGCGTGCCCGTGCGTGTCGTTGATCGACTTGAAGTGGTCGATGTCCACGAACAGCACCGACAGCAACCCATCCTCGCGATGCGCTTCGCTGAAGCACCGCGACAACCACAGGTCGATCGTGCGCCGGTTGAACGTGCCGGTCAGCGCATCCAGTTCCGCCGACTTGCGCAGGGTCAGCGCGGCGGCGGCTTCGTCCGCGTGCTGCACGGCCAGGCGCCCGAAGTCGGTGACCAGCGCCAGTTCTTCATCGCTGAAGCTGGAGCCGTCCGCGCGCCGCAGCAACAACACGCCCCAGCCCGGCGCGCGGATCGGCAGCGGCACCACCGCGTGCGACAGGTGCAGCGCATCGCCGTTGCCGAGTTGCAGTTGCACCGGCGCCTGCGTGCGCGCCAGGCCTTTCATCATGCCCAGGCGCGAGGACAGCAGGTCCGTGTAATGCGGCTTGCTCGAAATCGGTTCGGCGAGCAGCAGGTCGAAGCCGTGGAAGCCGTACGCCACCAGCGCCGCCGATTCCAGTTGCAGCAGCGGCAGCAGGCGTTCGAACACGCTGCGGAACGCGGCCCATTCCAGGTCGCCGGGCGGCAGTTCGCGCAGGCGGCGCTGGAGTTGCTGCACCAGGTCCACGCGCGCCGCTTCGCGTTCCAGGCGGCGTTCGCTGTCGCCGCGCGCGAGGCGTTCGCGGTCGCGTTCGTCGCGCACGTGCGCGATGCGCCCGATCATCCCGATCGTCACCAGCAGCACGCACGCCAGCAGCGCGAGCTGCATCCCCGAGCGCACCCAGAACCCCGACAGCACCATCGGCGCCCACGCGCGCAGCAGGCACGCGCCGGCGAGCACCAGCACGATGGTGAACACCGACGGGCTGTTCCAGATGCGATGGCGCACCGCGATGAACGTGGCCGCCACGCCGTAGGCCAGGGTCAGCGCGCCGGCGATGAGCACCGCCCAGTCGAGGATCGGCACCAGCGCGTCGAGGCGCACCAGCGCCACCGCGGCCAGGCCAAGGGTTGCGAAGCGCAACGAATCGCCGAGCCGCGCCAGCTTCGGCGAGGTATCGGCCAGGGCCGCGTAATGCTGCGCGAGCCAGGCCGCCGCTGCGCAATGCAGCATCGCCAGGGCCCAGATCCCCTGCACGCCCCACAACGCGATCCACGACGCCCATGGCCACGCATACGCATGCCCGCTGAGCGCGGCGAGCCACGCCAGCGCGCTGGCCCCGAAGGCAAGCAACGACAGGTACACGCGATCGCGCACCGCCGCGAACAACGACAGCGCCACGATCGCCAGCATCAGCAGCCCGGCGTAGGTCGCCCCCGACATCACCGCCCAGCGCTCGCGCGCCTGCGCCACCACGGTGTCGGTGCGCACCTGCGGACGCAGGGTCACCGGGGCGCGGGAGCGCACCAGCAGGTCGATGCCGGTCTTGTTGGCGTCGGCCGGGAGGTCGAAGACGAAGCCGGAGGGAAACGCCGGGCCCTCGGCCTCGGGCTTGAAGAAGCCTTGCGAGGCCGAGCGCCAGGCCCCCTGTTCGATCCACACCTCGTCGACCGGGGCGCGTTGCACCCACAACGAGGCGCCGGAATCGGCCGCGGTCGGCACCGCCAGGCGGATGCGCACCGGGATCCGCGAGGCGGGGACGTGGAGGGCTTCCCCCTCCGGAATGCGGGACGGCGCCGGCCGCTGCGCCACGGCAGCGGCCAGCAACGGCGAGAGCAGCAGCGCGGCGAAGAGGCAGAACCCCGTCGCCCGTTGCCATGCGCCCGCCCAGTCCCCCTGGCCGTCCCGCATCCGACCCTCCCCGCATTACTGTGGTGACTATCACGCAACTTCCGTGCCAGAGAACGCATTCCCGCGCCGCAACAGGCCGCTCGGCTAAACTCGCGGCCCGAAATCGCCATCGCAGCGCACCCCCACCGTGTCCATCCAGCACTCCGTTCCGGGCGACACCGTCGCCGACGACGCCACCCCCGTCCGGCAGGACTTCATCCGCCAGATCGTCCGCGACGATCTGGCCGCCGGCCGCCAGCAGGCGATCAAGACGCGCTTCCCGCCGGAGCCCAACGGGTACCTCCATATCGGCCACACCCGGGCGATCTGGACCGACTTCGGCATCGCCGCGGAATTCGGCGGCGTGTGCAACCTGCGCCTGGACGACACCAACCCGGCGAAGGAAGACCCCGAATACGTCGCCGCCATCCAGGACGACGTGCGCTGGCTCGGCTACGACTGGCACGACCTGCGCCACGCCTCCGATTACTTCGACGTGCTGTACCTGGCCGGCGAAAAACTGATCAAGCAGGGCGACGCCTTCGTCTGCGACCTCACGGCCGAACAGGTGCGCGAGTACCGCGGCACGCTGACCGAGCCGGGCCGCAATTCGCCGTACCGCGATCGCAGCGTGGAGGAAAACCTGGACCTGTTCCGCCGCATGCGCGCGGGCGAGTTCCCGGACGGCGCGCGCACCCTGCGCGCCAAGATCGACATGGGCAGCGGCAACATCAACCTGCGCGACCCCGCGCTGTACCGCATCAAGCACGTCACGCACCAGAACACCGGCGATGCCTGGCCGATCTACCCGATGTACGACTACGCGCATTCGCTGAGCGACGCGGTCGAAGGCATCACGCATTCGCTGTGCACGCTGGAGTTCGAAGACCATCGCCCGCTGTACGACTGGTGCGTGGACAAGGTGGACCTGGCGCACCACCCGGAACTCGTTGCACCCCTGCAGGCCAAGGGTTTGCCGTTCGAAGCGAGCAAGCCGCGCCAGATCGAATTCTCGCGCCTCAACATCAACTACACGGTGATGAGCAAGCGCAAGCTGATGGCGCTGGTGCAGGAAAACCTGGTCGATGGCTGGGACGATCCGCGCATGCCGAGCCTGCAGGGCATCCGCCGCCGCGGCTACACGCCGGGTGCGCTGAAGTTGTTCGTCTCGCGCCTCGGCTTGTCGAAGCAGAACTCGATGATCGACTTCTCGGTGCTCGAGAACACGCTGCGCGAAGACCTCGACGCCGCCGCGCCGCGCCGCATGGCGGTGCTCTCGCCGCTGAAGTTCGTGCTCACCAATTTGCCGGAGGGTCACGAAGAATCGTTGCGCTTCTCCAACCATCCGAAGGATGCGTCCTTCGGCGAGCGCGACATCCCGTTCTCGCGCGAGTTGTGGATCGAGCGCGACGACTTCGCAGAAGTCCCGCCGAAGGGCTGGAAGCGCCTGGTCCCCGGCGGCGACGTGCGCCTGCGCGGCGCGGGCATCGTGCGCTGCGATGAAGTCATCAGGGACGCGAACGGCGAGATCGTCGAACTGCGCGGCACGCTCGATCCCGAGTCGCGCCCCGGCATGGCCGGCGCCGACCGCAAGGTGAAGGGCACGATCCACTGGGTCAGCGCGCAGCACGCGGTGCCGGCGGAAGTGCGCCTGTACGACCGCCTGTTCTCGGTGGCCGATCCCGACGACGACGCCGACGGCAAGACCTACCGCGACCACCTCAACCCGGCCTCCCGCACCACCGTGCAGGGCTGGGTGGAACCGGCCGCCGCGACCGCTGCGCCGGAGCAGAGCTTCCAGTTCGAGCGCATCGGGTATTTCGTGGCGGACCGCAAGGACCACCGCGCGGACAAGCCGGTTTTCAACCGCAGCGTGACGCTGCGCGACACATGGAGTGCAGGGGCATGACGCTGCCGGGCATGCAGGTGCGGGGAATCCTGGTCGCGTGTTGCACTGCGGCGATCCTGGTCGCGTGCGCGCCCGTCGACAGCCAGACGCCGTCCCGGCCGCAGCCCGCCGTCCCCGTCCAGCCCGGTCCCACGTGCCGCGTGGATGCCGATTGCGCGGTGGACACGCACTGCACCGCCCTCCCCGGCGGCTGCCGCTGCGCCAACGGGCATTGCATCGCGCCGCGCGCCGCGGTGGACCCGGTGATCGATCCGGCGCCCGCGCCGACGGCGACGGTGCGCTGATGCTGTATGCGCAGGTCCACCTCACCCTGCCCGCGTGGGTGCACGACGCGGTCGACACCACGCGCGTGTATGCGCGCGACGAAGACAAGGTGGCGCTCGCGATCGACCTGTCGCGCCGCAACATCGAAGCGAACAGCGGCGGTCCGTTCGGCGCTGCGGTGTTCGGGCCGGACGATCGCGTGGTCGCGGTCGGCGTCAATCGCGTGCTGCCGCACAGCTGTTCGCTCGCGCACGCCGAAACGATGGCGTACATGCTCGCGCAGCAACGCCTGCAGCGCGCGCGCCTCAACGAATCCGCACCGGGCCAGGGCGCCGGCCCGATGGTGCTGGCCACCTCCGCGCAACCGTGCTGCCAGTGCTACGGCGCGACGTTCTGGGCGGGCGTGGATGCCTTGCTGATCGGCGCGCGCGCCGAAGACGTGATGCGCCTGACCGAATTCGACGAAGGCCCGCTGCCCGCCGACTGGGTGGGCGAACTGGAACGCCGCGGCATCGCGGTGACGCGCGACCTGCACCGCGACGCCGCGTGCGATGTCCTGCGCACGTACGGCGAGCGCGGCGGCACCTTCTATTGAGCACGGGCGTGAGCGATGCCCGCGCCAACGGCCTGCTCTGCTACTGCCGGCCCGGCTTCGAACCCGAACTGGCGGCGGAACTCGGCGAACGTGCTGCGCAAGCAGGCGATGCGGGCTGGGCGCGCGCCGAACGCAACACCGGCTACGTGCAATTCTTCAGCACGCAGGGCCATGCGCTCGCGCAACTGCTGCCGCTGCAGGCGTTGATCTTCGCGCGCCAGAAACTGCGCCTGCTCGCCGAACTGCGCGACCTCGACGCGAAGGACCGCATCACGCCGATCCTCGCGGCGTTGTTCGAACAACCGGCGTTCGGCGACCTGATCGTCGAGCATCCCGATTCGGATGAAGCGCGTCCGCTCGCGGGGCTGGCGCGCAGCTTCGGCAATGCGTTGCGGCCTGCGTTGCGCAAGGCGGGTTTGCTGACAGCGAGCGCGGATCCGCACCTGCCGCGCCTGCACGTGTGTTTCCTTTCGGGCGACCACGCATTGCTGGCGAGCGGCCATCCGCGCGATGCGTCGCCGTGGCCGAGCGGCATCCCGCGCCTGCGCACGCCGCCGGATGCGCCGTCGCGCAGCGCGCTGAAGCTCGAGGAAGCGCTCGTCGTGATGCTCGATCCGGAAGAACGCGCGCGCCTGGTCCAGCCCGGCATGCGCGCCGCGGACCTCGGCGCCGCGCCGGGCGGCTGGACCTGGGTGCTCGCGCGCAACGGCGTGCGCGTCACCGCGATCGACAACGGCCCGCTGCGGCAGCACGTGCTCGATACGGGGCTGGTGGAACACCTGCGTGCCGATGGCTTCCAGTGGTCGCCGCCGAAGCCGCTCGACTGGATGGTGTGCGACATGGTCGAGTCGCCGAAGAAAGTCACCGCGCGCATGGCGCAGTGGTTCCGCGAAGGCTGGTGCCGCCACGCGATCTTCAACCTCAAGCTGCCGATGAAGAAGCGCTGGGACGAGACGCGCGAGTGCCTGGCGATGTTCGAGGAACAAGCGCAGCGTCCGCTGCGCGTGCGCGCCCGGCAGCTGTACCACGACCGTGAAGAGATCACGGTGCTCGCGATGTCGACGGCGCATTGACGACTTATGGCTGAGCTTGCCGCCTGAATGGTGGCGATCGGCGGTCGCGTGAATTGACGCTTGTTTGATCGCATCGCTTCTACGGTCCGGGCTTCCCCCGCAGGGAGTGCCCGCACCATGGTTCGCAATACCTTCGTTCGTTCCAGGCTTTTCCACGCACTGCTCGGCGCGTGCGCCGCATTGGCGATGACGTCCGCATTCGCGCAGGACGCCAGCCA
This sequence comes from Noviluteimonas caseinilytica, assembly GCF_018406605.1. Lineage (GTDB taxonomy): Bacteria > Pseudomonadota > Gammaproteobacteria > Xanthomonadales > Xanthomonadaceae > Noviluteimonas > Noviluteimonas caseinilytica. Next base: position 571,730 of record NZ_AP024545.1, read on the forward strand.
GACCACGCCGCCGGCCGATCCGCAGACGCAGATGCCACCGACGCCCCCCACGCCGCCGACGCCGCCGACGCCGCCGGTCCCGCCGGTCCCGCCGGTCCCGCCGGTGCCGCCGACCGACATGCCGCCTCCGCCGCCCCCGCCGCCGGGCGCCCCGATGCCGCCCAATCCCCCGTCGCCGCCGCCGATGCCGCCGGAAGCCCCGCCCCCGGGTGCCCCGATGCCGCCCATGCCGCCGACGCCGCCGACGGGTGAACCCACCGGCACCGCGATGCCGCCGGCCGCTAATCCGACGAGCGTCACTTCGCACGCGCCGGACTCGATCTCGTCGAACTACCACGTCGACTGGTCGGCGCTCGACAAGAACGGCGACGGCAACATCAGCCGCGCGGAAGTGAAGGCCAGCGGCAACGCCGACCTGATGCGCGAATTCCGTGTCGTCGACGCCAACCACAACGGGCGCCTGTCGAAGGAAGAGATGAAGGGCTGGATCGACTGATCCCACCCGCGCACGTCGTGAATCGAAACGCCGGCCGAAGGGCCGGCGTTTCCTTTTCGGTCAGACGCCCGCCGCGTGGCGCCACAACGCGCGGGCGACTTCCGGCATCTTGCCTGCAAGCCCGAGCAGCGGGCCGCGCAGCAGCGTCGGCGCCATGTCGTCGTTGCTGAAGAGCGCGTTGATCGCGCCGAAGGCGTGCGCCGAGGTGGCGTTCTCGCTGCGACGCGTGCGCGCCCAGCGTGCGATGCGCGAGGCGGACGCGAAATCGCCGCGCCGCTGCTGCGCTTCGTCCACCAGTTGCGCGAACGCATGCGCATCGCGCAGGCCCAGGTTCACGCCCTGCCCGGCGAGCGGATGCACCACGTGCGCGGCATCGCCGAGCAGCAGCACGCGGCCTTGCGCGTACGCAGACGCGAGCTGGCGTCGCAGCGGGAACGCGGCGCGCTTCGAATGCAAGGACAACGCGCCGAGGCGACGACCGAAGGCGCGTGTGAGTTCGTCGCCGAAGCCGTTGTCCGGCAAGGCGAGGACGCGATCGGCTTCGTCGTTCGGCAACGTCCACACGATCGAACTGACCTGCGCGTTGCCATCGCCCACGAACGGCAGCAACGCGAGCGGCCCCGTCGGCAGGAAGCGCTGCCACGCCGTGTCCTCGTGCGGCTGCTCGCTCGCGATGAACGCGACGACGCCCTTCTGTTCGTAGTCGCGGCGCTCCACCTCGATGCCCGCGAGCGCGCGCACCGCGGAGTCGGCGCCGTCCGCCGCGAGCACGAGCCGCGCATCGATCTGCGTGCCGTCGTCCAGGCGCACGCGCACGCCGTCGTCGTGCGGCTCCAGCGCAGCCGCGCGCGCAGGCGCGACCACGTGCACGCCGGCGCGGGGCAAGGCCGACCACAACCGATCGACGAGCAAAGAATGCTCGATGATCCAGCCGAGTTCGGCGCGCGCCAGGCGATCGGCGTCGAACGCAAGCGCTTCACCGCCCGCGGCATCCCACACGCGCATGCGGCGATACGGTTGAACGCGTGCGTCGCGGATCGCCGGCCACACGCCCAGCGCATCGAGCCACGCCGCGTTGTCGGGCGCGAAGGCATACACGCGCAGGTCGCGTTTTTCCGGTGACCACGGCGCGGGCGGCTGCGCTTCGATCAGCGCAACGTCCAGCCCCGCCTGCGCGAGCGACAACGCCGCGGCGCAGCCGACCACGCCGCCACCGACGACCAGCGCATCCCGCCGACCGCGCCGGCTCATGCGTCGCCCCGGCACAGCCGCGGCACGTCGCCGCGATATCCGAGTGCGCCACCGACGAGGTGCGCGCGCAACGCCGGCAGGCGCGCAACGGCGGCGAACCCGAGGCTGCGCAGCGGACGCAACGTGGCGTCGTCGCCTGCGGTCAGTGTGGCGAGGCCACCGGAGAATTGCAGCGTCGCATTGCGATCGTCTTCGCGGCGACGCGCGTGTTCGCCGAGCAACGTCGCGTTGCCGGGATCGTCGTGGCCTTCGATCAGTTCGGCCAACGTGAGCGCATCGCGCAAGCCGAGGTTGAAGCCCTGCGCGCCGATCGGATGCAGCGTCTGCGCAGCATTGCCCACGATCGCCGCGCGATCGGCGACAAGCGCGCGCGCCACGACCTGCACGATCGGATACGCACTGCGCGGGCCGGTGGCGAGCAGGCGCCCGACACGCCAGCCGAAGGCCGCCTGGATGCGCGCGAGCCACGCGGCATCGTCGAGCGCGGCCACGGCGTCCGCGTCCGCGCGCGCCACGCCATGCACGACACCGAAATGGCCGTCGCCGCGCGGCAACAACGCCGTCGGGCCGTCGGGGCCGAAGCGTTCGTATGCCGTGCCGTCGGGGGCACGTTCCGCACGCACGCGCGCCACGAACAGGGTCTGCCCGAAATCGCGTTCGTCCGCGCCGATGCCGAGCGATTCGCGCACGCCGCTGCGCGTGCCGTCGGCGCCGACCAGCAGGCGCGCCGCGATCGTCTTCTCCTGTCCGTCGGCATCGCGCAGGCGCAAGGTGCGCGCGCCGTCGCCCGGGTCGCTGCCTTCGAACCGCATCGGCCGGTATCGCGTGACGCGCGTGCATTCCGACAAGCGTGCTTCCAGGGCCTGGCCGAAGTCGCGCGCGACGACCACCTGGCCGAACGCCTCGCGCCCATGCTCCTTCGCGTCCAGCACCACGCGGCCGAAATCGCCCTGCCGGCTCACGTGGATGCGGCGGATCGCACCGGCCGGCGCACGCAGCTTCTGCAAGACGCCGAGCGCGCGCAGGCCGTGCACGGTCGCTTCGGCGAAGCTGAGGTTGCGTTCGTCGAACACCGCGGGCAGCGCGCCGGGCGGCGCGGCTTCGACCAGCGCGACGTGGCGGCCGATGCGGTCCAGCGCGATGGCGAGGCTCGCGCCGACGAGGCCGCCGCCGATGATGGCGACGTCGTGTCGGGCGTCTGCGGGGTGATCCGGGGGCTGCATCGCGTGACCGGGCGTGGGGGACGGGTGGAGTATGCTAGCGCCCCGCTCCCGCCGACCCATGACGCACGCCCGATGAACCGCGCCCCGTCGAACCCCACCGCCCCCACCCTCGCGCCCGGTCCGGTCGCGCTTGCCGGCCTGATCTTCATCGCGGCCCTGACGCGCCTGCTGCCGCATCCGCCGAATTTCTCGCCGGTGGAAGCGATCGCATTGTTCGGTGGTGCGTACTTCGCCGCGCGCCAGTGGGCGCTGGTCGTCCCGCTCGTCGCGATGTTCGTGTCCGACCTAGCGCTGGGCCTGGTCAACGGCGGCGTGTACTTCGAATACTTCGCCAGCGCCGGCTTCTGGCTGGTGTATGCGTGCATCGCGCTGTCGACGGTGCTGGGCTTCGGCCTGCGCGGCCGCGTCACCGGCGGCCGCGTGCTCGGCTATTCGCTGCTGGGCTCGGTGCTGTTCTTCCTCGTGACCAACTTCGGCACGTGGTTCGGCGGCACGATGTATCCGCAGAACGCGCAGGGCCTGGTGGCCGCGTACGTCGCGGGCATCCCCTTCTTCAAGTGGACGCTGCTCGGCACGCTGGCGTACTCGGCGCTGCTGTTCGGCGGCTTCGCGCTGTTGCGCCGCCACGTGCCGGCGCTGCGCGAACAGACGGTCTGACCGTCCGCCGGCACGCCGCACCGCGTGGGTAACCGCCTCAGCAAGATCTACACGAAGACCGGCGACGACGGCACGACCGGTCTCGGCGATGGCACGCGCGTGGCGAAGGATTCGGCGCGCGTCGCCGCCTACGGCACCGTCGACGAAGCCAATTCCACGATCGGCCTGCTGCTCGCAAGCGCGCCCTTGCCCGGTCCGCAGGGCGAGGCGATCGCCGCGCTGCTCACCACGATCCAGCACCAGTTGTTCGACCTGGGCGGCGAGTTGTGCATCCCCGGCCATGCGGCGATCCACGAAGCCGACGTCAAGGCGCTCGAAGACCAGCTCGATGCCTACAACGACCCGCTGCCGCCGCTGAAGGATTTCATCCTGCCCGGCGGTGGTGAAGCCGCGGCACGCTGCCACGTCGCGCGCACCGTGGTCCGTCGCGCGGAGCGCGAGACCGTGACGCTCGCGCGCCACGATGCCGTGCGGCCCGAAGCGATCCGCTACCTCAACCGTCTCTCCGACTTGCTGTTCGTGCTGGCGCGCGTGCTCGCGCGCGACTCGGGCCATGGCGAAGTGCTGTGGAAACACGAGCGCCGCACATGAGCCGCGGCGTCGCGACCCAGTTGTGGACGCATCCCGCCTGCTTGCTGCACGACACCGGCCCAGGCCACGCCGAACGCCCCGAACGCCTGTCCGCCGTGCTCGAAGCGCTGCAGGGCGCATTCCCGTCGCTGTCGTTGCATGACGCGCCGCGCGCGTCGCGCGGCCAGCTGCTGCGTGTGCACGACGCCAGCCTGCTGGCCACCGTGCTCGAAACGAAATCGCCGGACCGCGTGCAGCTGGATCCCGACACGATCCTCTCGCCCGCCTCCGCCGAAGCCGCACTGCGCGCCGCGGGCGCGGGCATCGCCGCCACCGATGCGGTGCTGCACGGCCACGCACGCCGCGCGTTCTGCGCCGTGCGTCCGCCGGGCCACCACGCGACCATCGACGTCGCGATGGGCTTCTGCCTGTTCAACAACATCGCGGTCGCCGCGGCGCACGCGCGTGACCACGGCGGCCTGGAACGCATCGCGATCGTCGACTTCGACGTGCACCACGGCAACGGCACGCAGGCGATCTTCGAAACCGATCCGCGCGTGCTGTACCTGAGTTCGCACCAGATGCCGCTGTATCCCGACACGGGCCGGCGCGACGAACACGGCGCGGGCAACATCCTCAATGCACCGCTGCCGCCGGGCGCGGGCGGCGACGCCTTCCGCGCGACGTGGTCGCGCGACCTGCTCCCCGCGCTGGACACCTTCCGCCCGCAGATCGTCTTCATTTCCGCGGGCTTCGACGCGCACTGGCGCGATCCCCTGGCGCAACTGCAGCTGCAGGCGGGCGACTACGCCTGGCTCACGCAGGCGCTGGTCGACATCGCGCAACGCCATGCCGACGGGCGCGTCGTGTCGATGCTCGAAGGCGGGTACGACCTGCAGGCCTTGCGCGAAGCCAGCGTCGCGCACGTGGCGGCGCTGTCGGGACTTGCGCCCGCGGGTTAACCGCCGCCGACTTCGGCGACCGGATGGAAATCCAGCGAGGCCGAATTGATGCAGTAGCGCAGGCCCGTGGGCGGCGGACCGTCGGGGAACACGTGCCCCAGGTGCGATTCGCAGCTGGCGCAGCGGATTTCCACGCGGCGCATGCCGTGGGTTTCGTCGACGTGTTCGGTCACCGCGCTCGGCGAGACCGGTTCGAAGAAGCTCGGCCAGCCGCTGCCGGAGTCGTACTTCGCATCCGACAGGAACAGCGGCGTGCCGCAGGCGACGCACGTGTACACGCCATCGGCCTTGTGGTCCCAGTACTTGCCGGTGAACGCGCGCTCGGTGGCCGAGCATCGGCAGATCGCGTACTGCTCCGGCGTGAGCTGGTCGCGCCATTCGGCATCGCTCTTCGCGGTGGCGGGCGCGGTGGCGGGCGTCTTGTCCATCGTTGACCTCGTGATGCGGGGGATGCCTTCCAGATGGGGGCGTGGCCGGGAAAACCACGGCCGTGCGGAGTGTGGACAAAGCCCGCGGCCGGGATGTTCAGGGGAAGTGAACGTACGAATTTCGTTATGCTGCCCGCCGATCTTCACCGACCACGGATGTTCGCGTGCGTGCCAGCCTCAGACTGACCCCCCTCGCCCTGTGCATCGGCCTCTCCTTGTCCGCGCACGTGCGGGCACAGAAGATGCAGGACGATTTCAGCCTGTGCCCGCTGACCCAGGCGGTGCCCGAGTTCGAGGACGTGCCGGCCACCGGAATCACGCTGGGCAAGACGCCGCTGGACCGCGCCCAGTCGCCCACCGACATCGAAGGCGACACCCTCAGCGGCACGGACGTGGCGCCGCAGTTCCAGGGCAACGTCGCGCTGCGCCGCGGCGACCAGTTCCTGGGCGCCGACCGGCTGACCTACGACAGCGAGCAGGAGCACTACGTCGCCGACGGCAACATCCGCTACCAGGACAGCAGCATGCGCCTGACCGCGGAACACGCCGAGGGCAACCAGGCGGCCGACGAACACCAGATCGACGACCTGAAATACCAGCTGGTCTCGCGCCGCGGCAACGGCGAGTCCTCGCGCATCAACCTGCACGGCGCGCAGGGCAGCCTGCACGATTCGACGTACTCCACGTGCGATCCCGAAGATCGCCACTGGGAACTGAAAGCCAAGCGCATCGACGTGGATTCGGCCGAAGGCTTCGCGGTCGCGCACAACGCGGTGCTGCGGATCGGCCGCATCCCGGTGCTGTACGTGCCGTGGTTCGAGTTCCCGATCGACGAGCGCCGCCACACCGGCCTGCTGTTCCCGTCGGCGTCCAACTCCAGCCGCAACGGCTTCGACTACAAGCAGCCGATCTACCTCAACCTGGCGCCCAACTACGACGCCACGCTGTATCCGCGGATCATGACCGCGCGCGGCATCCAGCTCGGCGGCGAATTCCGCTACCTGGGCACCAAGGGGCAGGCGTCGGTGTCGGGCGCGTACATGCCGCACGACGACCTGCGCGACGACGAGGGTTACGACAAGCGCTACTTCGGCGCCTTCAACGGGTTCCAGAACCTCTCGCGCAGCTGGCAGGCGCGCGTGAACCTGCTGCACATCAGCGATCCGCGGTACTTCGAGGATTTCAACAGCAGCATCAACGGCATCTCGGTGTACGCGGCGTACAGCGACGCCGGCCTGTACGGACGCGGCCGCCACTGGAGCGCCGGCCTCATGGCCGACCACTGGCAGCTCGCCGACTACACGCTCAGCGAAGTCAGCCTCGCCTACAACCGCATGCCGCGCGCGTTCTTTTCGTGGGACCAGCGCCTGCGGCCGTGGTTGTCCGCGGGCGTGGACGCCGAAGCGGTGCGCTTCCAGAAGGACGAGGCCGTGTTCGAGGCGCCGCCGCCGGGCGCGCCGTTCGGCACGCAGGGCCGGTTCGTGGGCGCCGCCGGTTCGCGCCTGGACATCAAGCCCTACGTCTCGCTGCCGCTGGAGGGCGCGAGCTGGTTCGTGCGCCCGACGCTGGCGTGGCGCTACACCGCCTACCAGCTGGACGACCAGCTCGCGGCCGTCGTGAAAGCCAAGTCGCCCTCGCGCAGCCAGCCGATCGGCAGCGTCGATGCCGGCCTGTATTTCGACCGCAGCACGCGCCTGCACGGGCAGTCGTTCCTGCAGACGCTCGAACCGCGCATGTTCTACCTGTACAGCCCGTTCCGTAACCAGGACACGCTGCCGGCGTTCGACACCGGCGCGCTCACCTTCAGCTGGGGCCAGATGTTCCGCGACAACCGGTATTCCGGCGCGGACCGCCAGGCCGATGCGAACCAGCTGACGATCGCGCTGACCTCGCGCCTGATCCGCGAATCCGACGGCCGCGAGCGCTTCAGCGCGAGCATCGGCCAGATCAAGTACTTCGACGATTCCCGGGTCGTGCTCCCCGGCGAACAGCCCATCCTCGCGGGCAAGTCGGCGTGGGTGGCGGACGTGGGCTGGGCGCCGACCGACCGCTGGACCTTCGGCGGTTCGTACCAGTACAACCCGAAGCTGCGCCAGAAGGACCTGGTCAGCGTGCGCGGCCGCTACCTGCTGCCCGACGACGGCGTGGTCAACCTCGCCTACCGCTTCCGCCGCGACGTCTCGGACCAGGTGGACTTCTCCTTCCTGTACCCCGTCAACGACACCTGGAGCGTGGTCGGGCGCGACTATTACTCGATCCTCGACCGCAAGCCGCTGGAACAGGTCCTCGGCGTCCAGTGGGACAGCTGTTGCATCGCGGTTCGGCTTGTCGGCCGGCGCTACGTGCACAATCGCGAGGGCGAGCTGAGCCGCGGCATCATGCTCGAGATCGAACTGAAAGGCCTCGGCTCGGCCGGGCAGGACACCCGCAAGACGCTGCGCCGGGCCATCCTTGGCTACAATCGCGGCGATCTCTACTTGGTGCCGCCCGAAACAGCCACGGCCCAGCCCTCAACGGATTCGGATCCGGACCCCACGCCATGACCTTTGCTTCCCGTTTCGCCGGCCATGCGCTCGCCGGCGCCCTCGCCATCGCGCTGCCCGCCGGCGTGCTGCTTGCCGTGCCCGCGCCCGCCCGCGCCCAGGCGCTCGTCCCGATCGACCACCCGGTGGCGATCGTCGACGAAGACGTCGTGCTGCACAGCGAGCTCGACCGCGCGGTGCGCAACATCACCAACCAGTACGCCGGCAAGGAAGACCAACTCCCGCCGGCCGACGTGCTGGAGCGCCAGGTGCTCGAGCGCCTGATCCTCAACAAGCTGCAGGTCGCGCGCGCCGAGTCCAACGGCCTGAAGGCGACCGAGGAAGACATCGACGCCGCCATCGGCCGCATCGCCCAGGGCAACAGCCTCACGCCGGCGCAGATCCGCCAGCAGGTCGAGCAGGGCGGGCAGACGTGGGAAGAATTCCGCCGCTCGATCCACGACGAAATCCTGATCCAGCAGTTGCGCCAGAGCTTCGCGCAGGGCCGCATCCAGGTCAGCGATTCGGAAGTGGAAGCCGCGATGGCCGCGCAGGCCAACACCACGCAGTACCACCTGGCGCACATCCTCGTGGCGCTGCCGGACGGCGCCACGCCGGAACAGATCGGCGTCGCGCAGAAGAAGATCGAAGGCGTCAAGGCGCTGCTCGACAAGAACGAAATGGATTTCGCGGCCGCGGCCGTGCGCTATTCCGACAGCCAGAACGCGCTGGAAGGCGGCGACCTGGGCTGGCGCGCCCTCGATGAAATCCCCGGCACGTTCGCCAACGTCATCCGCACCATGCAGGTCGGCCAGGTCATCGGCCCCGTGCGCGGCCCGAGCGGCTTCCAGCTGCTGAAGCTGGTGGAAACGCGCGACGCCGCCGGCGACGCCGCCGCCCCGGTCACCGAATTCAACGCGCGCCACATCCTCGTGCGCGTGGATGCCACGCATCCGGAAGCCGAAGCGCGCGCCAAGGTCGACACGATCGCCGCGCGCCTGGCCGGCGGCGCCGATTTCCAGGCGCTGGCCAAGTCCGATTCCGAAGACGAAGGCACCAAGGCCTCCGGCGGCGACCTGGGCTGGTTCCCGGCCGACCAGTTCGGCACGACGTTCGGCGCGCAGGTCGCTTCGCTCGCCGACGGCGCGGTGTCCAAGCCGTTCCGCAGCGATGCGGGCTGGCACATCGTGCAGCGCATCGGCACGCGCCAGGGCACGGCGGACAAGTCGCGCAAGGCGCAGATGCGCGAAGCGATCGGCCGTCGCAAGCTGGAAGACGAATACAACCGCTTCCTGCGCGAAATGCGCGGCGAGGCCTACGTCGAAATGCGCATGGCCGGCGCCGCGCCTGCAGCCCCTGCAGCGCCCGCCGCGCAGCCGCAGGCGCCTGCAAGCGGCGGCTGAGATGTCGCCGCCGCGGCTGGCGCTGGTGCCGGGCGAACCGGCCGGCATCGGTCCCGAACTCTGCGTGCGCCTGGCGCAGCAGCCGCGTGGTGATTGTTCGCTCGTCGCCTTCGGCGACGGCGACACGCTGGTGGCCGCGGCCCGCGCGTTGTCGTTACCGCTGCAGTTGCTGCCTGCCGACGCGGTTGCCACGCGTCCCGGCGACCTGCCGTTGCACGCCATCCCGAATGCAGTCGCGGTCGAATTCGGCCGCGCCGATCCGCGAAACGCACGCGCCGTCATCGCCGCGCTCGAAACCGCCGCACGCGCGTGCCTCGACGGCGCGTTCGATGGCCTCGTCACCGGCCCGGTGCACAAGGCCGCGATCAACGACGGCGGCATCGCCTACACCGGCACCACCGAACTGCTCGCGCGGCAAGCAGGCTGCGACGTGGTGATGATGCTGGCCAACGCCATCGTCCGCGTCGCGCTCGCCACCACGCACCTGCCATTGCGCGACGTGCCGGATGCGATCAACGCCGATTCGCTCGCGCGCACGCTGCGCATCGTCGACGCCGCGCTGCGCACGCGCTTCGGCATCGTGGCACCGCGCATCGCCGTCCTCGGACTCAATCCGCATGCGGGCGAAGACGGGCACATGGGACGCGAAGAACTCGACGTCATCGCGCCGGTCATCGCCGCGTTGCGCGCGCAAGGCCTGCACCTCGAAGGCCCGCTGCCCGCGGACACCGCGTTCCTGCCCGCGAAACTCCGCGACGTCGACGCAGTGCTGGCGATGTACCACGACCAGGGATTGCCGGTGCTCAAGTACAGCGGATTCGAAAGCGCCGTGAACCTCACGCTCGGCCTGCCCTACCCGCGCGTGGCCGTCGACCATGGCACCGCGTTGTCGATCGCCGGTCGCGGCATCGCCGATCCGTCGAGCCTGTTCGCCGCCGTCGACACCTGCGCGCGCATGGCGCGCAAGGCAGTCGCGGCATGAGCGAGGCGCGCCCCGGCTTCCAGCGCGAAGCGAAGAAACACCTCGGCCAGCACTTCCTGCACGAGAAGGGCGTCATCAACAAGATCGTGCAGGCGGTGGATCCCAAGCCCGGCGATCGCCTGGTGGAAATCGGCCCCGGCCAGGGCGCGATCACCTTCCCGCTGCTCGATCGCCACGGCGCGCTGACGGTGATCGAGTTCGACCGCGACCTCATCGCCCCGCTCACCGAAGCGGCGCAGGCGCACGGCCGGCTCACGATCGTGCATCGCGACGTGCTGCAGGTGGATTTCACCGCGCTGGCCAAGGACGTCGAAGGCACGGACGGACAAATCCGCCTCGTCGGCAACCTGCCCTACAACCTCTCCTCGCCCATCCTCTTCCACGCCCTCGAACATGCGGGCGCGATCCGCGACATGCACTTCATGCTGCAGAAGGAAGTGGTGGACCGCATGGCCGCCGAACCCGGCAGCAAGGTGTACGGGCGGCTGAGCGTGATGCTGCAGGCCTACTGCCGCGTCGTGCCGCTGTTCAAGGTGCCGCCGGGGGCGTTCCGTCCGCCGCCGAAGGTCGATTCGGCGGTCGTGCGGATGGTGCCGCGCGCGCCCGGCGAGATGGGCGTGCAGGATCCGGTGCGGTTCACGCACGTGGTCCGCGCCGCGTTCGGCCAGCGCCGCAAGACCTTGCGCAATGCGCTGCAGGGCGTGGCCGACACCGCGATGATCGAAGCCGCGGGCCTGCGCCCGGACGCGCGCGCCGAACAGATCGACGTCGCCGGCTTCGTGCGCCTGGCGAACCTGCCCACGCCCTGAGCGCCCGCCCGCACGGGCCTTCGCGCGACATCCAACGGCTTGCGGCTAAACTGCACGCATGACGGACACCGCTGCCTATGCGTTCGACATCGATGTCGACACCCGCTTCCTGGACGAAGAATCCGCGCCCGATGAAGGCCGCTACGTCTTCGCCTACACCATCAGCATCCGCAACCGCGGCACCGTGCCGGCGCGCCTGCTCGGCCGCCACTGGGTGATCACCGACGCCAACGGCAAGGTCGAGGAAGTCGTGGGCGAAGGCGTGGTGGGCGAGCAACCGTGGCTCCGGCCCGGCGAAGATTTCCAGTACACCTCCGGCGCCATCCTCGAAACCAGCCTCGGCACCATGCGCGGCAGCTACGACATGCTGGCGGACGACGGCACGCGCTTCGCCGCGCCCATCCCGCCGTTCACGCTGACCACCCCGCGCACGCTGCACTGACGGGCACGCGCGCGCATGGCCACCTACGCGATCGGCGACCTGCAAGGCTGCTACGACCCGTTGCAGCGCCTGCTCGAACGCCTGCGCTTCGACCCCGCGCAGGATCGCCTGTGGTTCTGCGGCGACCTCGTGAACCGCGGCGGCCAGTCGCTCGAAACATTGCGCCTCGTGCATTCGCTGCGCGCGCAGAGCGTGGTGGTGCTCGGCAACCATGACCTGTCGCTGCTCGCGATCGGCGAACGCCGTCCCGACGAACAACGCAAGGTCAACCCCGACCTGCAACGCGTGCTGTTCGCCGACGACGCGCGCGAACTCCTCGATTGGCTGCGCCTGCAACCGCTGCTGCACGCCGACCGCGCGCTCGGCTGGATGATGGTGCACGCGGGCCTCGCGCCGAAGTGGACCACCACGCTCGCGGAAAAACACGCCAGCGAAGTCGAGCGCAAGCTGCGCAGCGAGGGCTACCGCAAGCTGCTGAAGAACATGTACGGCGACAAGCCGGCGTGGTCGCCGGGCCTCGGCGGCATCGAGCGCGAGCGCGCGATCATCAATGTGTTCACGCGACTGCGCTATTGCTCGCCCCGCGGGCGCATCGCGTTCGAAGAGAAAGGCGCGCCGGGCACGCAGCAACCGGGCCTGTATCCCTGGTACGAAGTGCCGGGCCGTGCGGAGCGCGATCTCAAGATCGTATGCGGGCACTGGTCGACGCTGGGCCTGTTCCTCGGCCACGGCGTGCATGCGATCGATACCGGCGCGGTGTGGGGCGGCAAGCTCACCGCGTTGCAGCTGGACACTGACGAACTGCGCGTCATCCAGGTGCCGGGCCGCGACGTGCCCGCCAATCCGCCGCAGCCGCGTCCGCCGTACCACCGTCCGCTCCCGGCGGTGCCCGCGCGCGACGAGTGAGGTTACGCGCGGTCGTAGTCGATGAATTCGAACGCGAACGCATGCCGTTCGTCGGCCGCGTGCGCTTCGCGATGGGTCACGCGCCACGCCGCGGCATCGAACGCCGGGAAGAACGCATCGGCGCCTGCCACGATCGTGTCGACGTGCGTGAGGTGCAACCGATCCGCGCGCGGCAGGCACAGCGCGTAGACTTCGCCGCCGCCGATCACGCTGAGTTCGTCGTCGGCGAGCGCCAGCGCCGCATCGATCGAGTCCACCGCTTCCATCCCGTCGAACGGCACGCGTCCGCTGCGCGTCAGCACGAGGTTGCGACGCCCCGGCAACGCGCGGCCGATCGATTCGGCCGTCTTGCGCCCCATCAGCACGGGCTTGCCGAGCGTGAGCGCCTTGAAGCGTTTCAGGTCCGCGGGCAGGTGCCACGGCAAGGCATTGCCGCGTCCGATCGCGCGGTGGCGATCGAGCGCGGCGACGAGGCTGAGGATCGGCTTGGGCATGCGGCGAGTATCGCTTACGTGCGCCACGATCAGAACGGTTTGCCGATCTCCAGGAATAGCACGCCGTTGCCGCCTTCGCGCCAGCCGTACCCGAACAGCATGGGCCCCACCCACGAATCGAAGCCGATGTAGAGGCTCGCGTTCCAGATGCCGTCGGCCCAGTCCATGTCGCTGCGTTTTTCCCACGCGTTGCCGTATTCCAGCGTGCCGCCCACCAGCGCCGAACGCCCGAACACCTCCGCCAGCTGCCACGTGTAACCGCCGTACACCACCGCGTAGTCCTGGCCGGTCAGTTCGAACTGGCGGAACCCCACGAGTTGCCCGCGCCCGCCGAGGCGATAGCGGTCCTGCACGGGCAGCGTGCCCTGCGTGGTGGCGTGGTAGCCCACGCCGCCCTGGATGGCGCTGCGGCCGAAGGACTTCGCGGCGAGCACGTCGAAATCCAGCTGCGCGTATTCGCTGTCGCTGCCGAGCCAGTCGCGCGCGATCGTGTACGCCAGGTTGGTGCCATAGCCGTTGCGCGGGAAGAACAGGCTGTCGAGGCGATCGATCGACACGAAGGCGGACAGGCGCCCGGTGTCGAAGTTGAACGGTACCGCGGGGTCGCCGGTCTGCACGCTCGCGTGTCCGCTGCCGCGCTCCAGGCCGAAGCCGGCGGTGCCGTAGTTGCCGAATTCGCGCGCCACCTGCAGTTCGACGCCGAGCGTGGCGACGTCGTACGTGGCCGTGTTGTGGCCATTGCTGTCGTACACGCGGATGTTCGGGTTGGCGTAAGCGGCCTCGGCGTGGAGGAGGTAGCGGTTGGCGATGTCGAACGGGTGGTAGTACTCCGCCGACAGGCCCGGTTCGCTGCCGATCTGCAACACGACGCGCGCCTCGGCGCCGAACGGCGACAGCGGCGCGAACAGCAGGCCCATGCGCAGGTTGCTGTCGTAGCCGCCCTGGAAATCGTTGCTCAGCGTGAGGCCCAACTGGAGGTAATTCGGGCCCTGCGGTTTCGGGCGCGCGCTCACCACGATGCCCGTGCGGCCGTTTTCCTCCACCACTTCGTACGTCACGCTGGCCATCGTGCCGAAGCCGTACACGCGCAGCACGTGTTCTTCCACCTTCGCCGCGTCCAGCGGCTTGCCGATGTCGATGTCCAGTTGCGCGAGCAGCATCGCGTCGGCGTAGTCGGTCTGGTTGTCCAGGCGCACGAACTCGATGATCGGCGGCTGGTTGTCGAACACGGGCCGTTGCGCGATCGCGGTGCGATACGCCGCGTCGTCCTTCGCGGCCAGGCGCGCCAGGCGCGGTCGCGCTGCTTCCGCGGCGCGCGCGCCGATCGCGAGCGCTTCCTTCGCCTTGTCGAAATCGCTGGTGGCCACGTCCGTGCCGAGGTCCGGCACGATGAGCACGTCGCCTTCGCCCATCGTGGCGAGCATGCGGCGCGTGTTGCCGGTGGTGAGCATGCCGGTCATCTGCGAAACGACCTGCAGCAGGCTGGCGTCGCGATCGAGTTTCTCGAGCGGCGTGCCCACGTCCACCGCGATCAGCACGTCCGCGCCCATCGTGCGCAACACATCGATCGGCACCTGGTCGGCGACACCACCATCGATCAGCACGTGCCCGCCGATTTCCACCGGCTGGAAGATGCCGGGCAGCGACATGCTCGCGCGCATCGCCATCGCCAGGCTGCCGTGGTCCAGCACCACGGGGTCGCCGGTGTTGAGGTCGGTGGCCACCGCGCGGAACGGGATCGGCAATTGGTCGAAGTGTTCGACGCGGCTCACGCCCAGCGTGGCCTGTTCGAACATCGCCAGGATGCGTTCGCCCTGCAGCACGCCGGGCGAGAGCTTCAGCCCGCGCGGTCCACCGATGCCGACGCCGACGGTGGCGAGGGCATCGCGGTCGTCCTGCTTGCGCCGGTAGGTGCGCTCGGGGCGTTCGATGGAATCGTCGAACAGGCGTTTCCAGTCGGTCGAGGTGACGAGGTGTTCCATGTCGTCGACCGACATGCCCGACGCGTACAAGCCGCCGACCAGCGCGCCCATGCTGGTGCCGGCGATGCAGTCGATCGGGATGTGCCGCGCTTCGATCTCGCGCAGGATCGCGACGTGCGCGATGCCGCGCGCGCCGCCGCCGCCGAGGGCCAGGCCGATGCGCGGGCGCGTGTCGCCGGGGGCGCGCGTGCCGCAGGCGGGGGTGGCCGGCGCCGTCGCAGGCGCGGGGGTGGTCGTGGTGGAAGTCGACTGCGCAAAGGCGGCCGATGTGAACAGGCCGCCCAGGAGGAGCATCGACCACGCTGCGTGCCTGCATCCCATGCAATCACCTCGCTGGCGCCCCTGCGCGCCAGCGCATTCTGGCCCGGTTCGCGGGCCGGTGTCAGTCCGTCATTGCACCGTGTAGCCCTTGCCCGACATGCACGCGCCCCAGGCCCGCCAGTAGGTGTCGATGGATTGCGCCTTGGCGGTCTGCTGCTGTTGCACCTGCGCGGCCTGGCTGCGGCGCGAGCGCGCGCCGCCGGCGATCACGCCCGCCGCGGCGCCGGTCTTCGCGCCCTGCGAGGAATCGCCGTGCGCCACCTCGCCGATCACCGCGCCGGCCGCCGCGCCGCGCACCGCGCCGCGGGCGCGCTGGCCCTGCGGTCCGGTGGTGGTGGTCGGGGCCGCGGCGACGGCCGCCGGGTCGATGCCCGTGTCGGTCTTCGCCCAGGCCTGGCAACTGCCATCGTCCTTGGCCTTCTGGTCGGCTGACTGGTCGTCGGCGATGAGGATTCGCATGGCAGATCCCGGCGGCCCGCGTTGGGATCGGAGGATACGCCCGGTGACCGGAAGTCACCTAGCGGCCTTTCGTGCACGCGCCCCGGATGCGGCCCGACCTGCGTCAGACGGCGATGGGCGCCTTGATGGCCGCATGCGGCGTGTAACCGGTGATCTCGAAGTCGTCGAAGCGGTAGTCGAACAACGACGGCGGCCGGCGCTTGATCGTGAGCTGCGGCAAGGGCCTCGGCTCGCGCGCAAGCTGCGTGCGCGCCTGTTCGAGGTGGTTGTTGTACAGGTGCACGTCGCCGCCCACCCACACGAACTCGCCCACGTCGAGGTCGCATTGCTGCGCCACCATGTGCACGAGCAAGGCGTAGCTGGCGATGTTGAACGGCGTGCCGAGCAGGAAATCCTGGCTGCGCGCCATCAACATGCACGAGAGCCTTCCGTCGGCGACATAGAACTGGAACAGCGTGTGGCACGCGGCCAGCGCCATGCGCCCGTCGCGCACGTTGTTTTGCGGGCTGCGCGATTCGTCCGGCAGGTATTCGACGTTCCAGGCGCTGACGATGTGGCGGCGCGAATTCGGCTTCGCCTTCAATGCAGCGATCAGCCCCGACATCTGGTCGATCGTGCCGCCGTCGCGCGTGGGCCAGCTGCGCCACTGCGCGCCGTACAACGGGCCGAGACTGCCGTCTTCGGTCGCCCATTCGTCCCAGATGCTGACGCCGTTGTCCTGCAGATAGCGCACGTTGGTGTCGCCGGCGAGGAACCACAGCAGCTCGTGGATCACCGACTTCAGGTGCAGCTTCTTCGTCGTGACGAGCGGGAACCCCTCGCGCAGGTCGAACCGCATCATCCGCCCGAACACGCTCAGCGTGCCCGTGCCGGTGCGGTCGCCCTTGGGGGTGCCGTGTTCCAGGATCTCGCGCATCAGGTCGAGGTATTGGCGCATGTGACGCTCCGTGCGGTCAGGCGACGCGCGGCTGCAGCGTCGGCGCGCTGCGCGAACACCACAACCAGAACAGGCCCAGCAGGATCAGCGGCACGCTCAGCAACTGGCCCATCGTGAGCCAGCCGAAGGCGATGTAATCGAGTTGCTGGTCGGGCACGCGCACGAACTCCACGAGGAAGCGGAACACGCCGTACAACAGCACGAACAGGCCCGCCACCGAATAGCGCGGCCGCGGCTTGCGCGAATACAGCCACAGCACCAGGAATAGCACCAGGCCTTCGAGGAACGCCTGGTACAGCTGCGAAGGATGGCGCGCGAACACATCCAGTGCGCCGGCTTCGAACTGCGCGCGCAACGCCTGCGGATCCATGCTGGCGTACGGCTGCGGCAGCGCGTTCGGGAACACCACGCCCCAGTGCGCGTCGGTGGGCTTGCCCCACAGCTCGCCGTTGATGAAGTTGCCCAGGCGCCCGAAGCCCAGCCCCGGCGGCACCAGCGGCGCGATGAATTCCATCGTGTCCATCACGTGCAGGCCGTGCTTGCGCGACCACCACCACGTGGCCACCACCACGCCGATCAGGCCGCCGTGGAAGCTCATGCCGCCTTCCCACAGTTTCAGCATCTGCAGCGGATGGGCGATGTAGGTGTGCAGGTCGTAGAACAGGATGTAGCCCAGCCGCCCGCCGAGCACCACGCCGACCATCGCGTAGAACATCAGGTCGCCGAAGCCGTGGCCGTCGACGCCGGGCAGCCGCCCTGCGCGGATGCGGCGATTGCCGAGCCACCATGCAACGGCGAACCCGAGCAGGTACATCAGGCCGTACCAGTGGATCTTCAGCGGGCCGAGCGCGAGTGCGATCGGGTCGATCTGGTGCAGGTACGTCAAATCGTGCAAGGCGTTGTCCAGGCGATGGCGCGTGGCGGCATTGTGCCCCAGCGTCGCGCGTCAGAGGAGGCGCGGGCGGTTCGGCAATTCGTCGCGGTCCGGGGTGCCCGCGACCAGCGGCGCGTGCTCGGCGAGCAGGTCGGAAATCGCCGCCACGCCTTCGACGATCGCCGCTTCCGGCTCCCCGGCGCGCAGGCGCGCCTGCATCGCATCGGACACTGCGCGCCAGCGCGCGGGATCCACGTTGCGCAGGCCGCGGTCGGCCACGATTTCGAGGCGATGGTCGGCGAGCAACAGGTACACCAGCACGCCCGTGTTGCCTTCGGTGTCCCACACGCGCAGCCGCGCGAACGCGTCCTCGGCACGGGTGCGCGCGTCGACGCCGCGCAGCACGTCGAGCCAGTGCAGCGCAGGCTCCACCGCGAAACAGATCTCGCCGCTGTGGCGCAGTTCGCTGGCGTCGATCGCGGCCGTGATGCGGTCCATCGCGTCCTCGGGGAACCAGGCGCGGGCAGGACGTGCGAGCAGGTGTCGGAACAGGCGCATGGTCGCGATCCTCACCAACTGCCGGAGGCGCCACCGCCCCCGCTCATGCCGCCGCCGCCCGACCAGCCGCCACCGCCGCCGCCGAACCCGCCGCCGCCCCCGAATCCGCCACCGCCGAACCCGCCCCAGCCGCCATGGCGCGCGGCGCGCCCGGTGGGCGCCGCCGACAGCCCGACGAACAGGCCGACCAGTGCGCCGAGCCCGCCGACCAGCACGAGCGACGACACCAACCACGCCACGAATCCGGCTGCGCCCGCCCCCACCACGCCGCGCAGGGCGGCCGGCAGCCAGCGGAACATCCCGCGCACGAACGTGGCGATGATGAAAGACAGGAACAACGCGAAGACCCACTGCCCGCCATCGCGCCCGCCGCTGCTGCCCTTGTTGTCGGCCATCGGCGGCGGCAGTTCCTCGCCGTCGATCAGCTTGGCCAGCGCCGCCGTGCCGTCGGTCAGCCCGCCCGCGTAATCGCCCGCGCGGAACTTCGGCACCAGGTATTCCTGGATCACGCGGTTGGCGATCGCATCGGGGATCGCGCCTTCCAGGCCATAGCCCGGTTCGATGCGCACGCGCCGGTCGTTCTTGGCCACGACCACCAGCACGCCATCGTCCACGCCCTTGCGCCCGAGCTTGTACTGCTCGAACGCGCGCACGGTGTATTGCTCGATGGTTTCCGGCTGCGTGGTGGGCACCATCAGCACCTGCAGCTGGCTGCCCTTGCGCTGCTGCAGCGCGCGCGCCTGTTGTTCCAGCGACGCGATGGCTGCCGCATCGAGCGTGCCGGTGGTGTCGATCACCGGGCGATCGAGTTTCGGGATCGGCGCGTTGGCCTGCGCGAACGCCGACGCGCTGGCGATCACCAGCGCGAAGGCGAAGCAGACCGTGCGCGCGAAACGCGGCAGCGCGTTGTGCATCAGCGCGTCAGTACGCCGGGGCGCGCGCGGCGGTGGTCGCCGGCGCCGTCGTCGGCGGGTTGAATTCCACGGTCGGCGCGTTGGAGATCTGCGCTTCGTTCTCCACGGAGAAGTTCGGCTTTTCCTTGTGGCCGAACATCTTCGCGGTGAAGTTCTGCGGGAACTGGCGGATGTAGGTGTTGTAGTCCTGCACGGTCGTGATGTAACGGCCGCGCGCGACGGTGATCCGGTTCTCCGTGCCTTCCAGTTGCGCCTGCAGGTCGCGGAAGGACTGGTCGGACTTGAGGTTCGGATAGTTCTCGGTCACCACCATCAGGCGGGACAACGCCTGCGAGAGGTCGCCCTGCGCTTTCTGGAACTGCGCCAGCGAAGCCGCGTCTTCCGCGTTGACCTGGATCTGCCCGACCTTGGCGCGCGCCTCGGTCACGCGGATCAGCACGTCGCGTTCCTGCGCGGCGTAGCCCTTCACGGTGTTGACGAGGTTGGGGATGAGGTCGGCGCGGCGCTTGTACTGGTTGAGCACT
This sequence comes from Noviluteimonas caseinilytica, assembly GCF_018406605.1. Taxonomy (GTDB): domain Bacteria; phylum Pseudomonadota; class Gammaproteobacteria; order Xanthomonadales; family Xanthomonadaceae; genus Noviluteimonas; species Noviluteimonas caseinilytica. The sequence continues at coordinate 591,444 of NZ_AP024545.1, forward strand.
TCCGACCATGCGCCCTTGACGGCCTGGTCCTTCGCCTGGATCTGGTTGTAGCCGCAGCCGGACAGCAGCGCGATGGCGAGCCCGAGGAGCAGCGCGCGCAGGAAGGTGTTCGGACGCATGGGGTTGGCTCCGCGGTGGGGGACGCGCGGCATTCCAGCATCGAAGGGGGTAGGACGCAATGAAGGCGCGTCCCGGGCCCCGCGGGGCGCTACTGCGCGAGCTGTCGCGCGCTGGCCTTGCGCCGCGCCCAGAGGTTCAGGCACTCCACCGCGGCGGAGAAGCCCATCGCGCCGTAGAGGTAGCCCTTCGGGATGTGCAGTTCGAAGCCATCCAGGAGCAGGTACACGCCCACCAGCACGATGAAGGCCAGGGCCAGCATCTTGATGGTCGGGTTGCGCTCGATGAAATGGCCCAGGGGCGTGGCGGCCAGCAGCATCACGCCCACCGCCAGCAGGATCGCGCCGACCATGATCGTCACGTGGTTGGCCATGCCGACCGCGGCGATCACCGAATCCAGCGAGAACACGATGTCGATGATCGCGATCTGCGCGATCACCATGCCGAAGGAGACCAGCGGCTTGGTGTGGATGTCCTCGGCTTCGTCCTCGCCCATCAGCAGGTCGCGGATCTCCATGATCCCCTTCACCACCAGGAACACGCCGCCCAGGATCAGCACCAGGTCGCGCACCGAGATGCCCTGGCCGAACAGGCGGAACAGGTCCTGGGTGAGGCCGGCGAGCCACGCCAGCGTGAGCAGCAACCCGATGCGCGTGATGCACGCCACCGCGATGCCGAACTTGCGCGCGCGCTCCCGCTTCTCCTGCGGCAGCTTGCTGACCGCGATCGCGATGAACACCAGGTTGTCGATGCCCAGCACGATCTCGATCGCACTGAGGGTCACCAGGGTGAGCCAGGCCTGGGGATCGGCCAACCAATCCAGCATCGCGCGGGAATCCTAAGGGGTCAGAAGAAATGCGGGACCAAGATGCAGCCCCACACCAGCAATACGTTGAGCATCGTCAGGAACACCGCGGCTGAACCCATGTCCTTGGCGCGCCCGGCCAATTCGTGGAATTCGGGGCCGTAGCGCTCGATCACCGCTTCGATCGCGGAATTGAGCAGCTCGACCGCCATTACCAGCAGGCAACTGCCCACCAGCAACGCGCGCTCCACCCCCGTCGCCCCGAGCCACAGCCCCAGCGGGCAGAACACGAGGAACAGGTACACCTCGAGCCGGAACGAGGACTCGTGCAACCACGCCGCACGCAGCCCCTGCATCGACCACACGGTCGCCTTGAGGATTCGGCCGGGGTGGCGGGGCAGGTGTCCGAACTGGTCAGCCATGGGCGCCGCCGCGATCGGTGCGCAGGTGCTTGGACGGCATGGCTTGGACGAGGACCGGCTCCCGAGGAGCGGCGATTCTGCCACACCGCGGCGCCCGACCCATGTGCATGAGGACACGCCGCGCGGTCACCGGCGCATAACGAATCCCGGCGCAACGTCCCGCTTTCCGGCTCCCCCCGCCCCCGCGAGCGTCCCGCCATGGCCGTCAGCCCCGTCCCCGAGGGTTACCACACCGTCACCGCCTACCTCATCGTCGAGGACGCCGCCCGCGCCATCGATTTCTACACCCGGGCGTTCGGCGCGAAGGAACAGTTCCGCCTGCCGGTCCCCGGCCCCGACGGACGCGAGCGCGTCGGCCACGCCGAGGTCCGCATCGGCGACACCCAGCTGATGCTCTCGGACGAGTGGCCCGACATGGGCGCGCTGGGCCCGCTCAAGCGCGGCGGCGGCACCGTGAGCTTCGTGATCTACGGGCCCGACTGCGACGCGGCGCTGGCGCGCGCCGTCCAGGCCGGCGCCACCATCACCAAGCCGGTCGCCGACCAGTTCTGGGGCGACCGCATGGGCACGGTGACCGATCCCTTCGGCCACAAGTGGACGCTGGGCACGCACATCGAGGACGTGGCGCCCGAAGCGCTCACCGAACGGATGGCGCAATGGGCGAAGGGCCAGGCCTCGCAGGCCGAGGTGCCCTGAGCGCCGCGACGGGTTACTTCGCTTCGTCGCGATAGATCGCCGTGCCGCGCGCACCGTCGGGCTTCAGCCAAGCGCGATACATGCCCGAGGTGTTGAACGGCATCGCGATGTTGCCGTCCTTGTCCAGCGCGATCGCGCCGCCGTCGCCGCCCATCCCGGGCACGATCTTGTCGACCACCTCTTCCGCGGCGACCGCGAGCGCATCGCCGCGATACGCCACGCGCGCACAGATGTCGTGCGCCACCGCGTTGCGGATGTAGAACTCGCCCCAGCCGGTGCCCGACACGCCGCAGCGTTCGTCGGCCCACGTGCCGGCGCCGATGATCGGCGAATCGCCGACGCGCCCGTAGCGCTTGTTGGTCATGCCGCCGGTGCTGGTGGCCGCGGCGATGTGGCCGTCGGCGTCGAGCGCCACCGCGCCGACGGTGCCGAAATACGTGCCGGGCAGGTCGAGGCCGGCATTCGCCTTCTCCTTCGCCTGCGCGTCTTCAAGCTGCTTGCGCCGACGATCGGTGTCGAACCAGCTGTTGGGCACGCGTTCGATGTCCGGCAGCGAGTCGGCGAATTTCTCCGCGCCCTGCCCCGCCAGCATCACGTGCTTGGACCGCTCCATCACCGCGCGCGCCAGCAGGATCGGGCTGCGCACCGTCATCACGCCGGTCACCGCGCCCGCGCGATGCGTGTGGCCTTCCATGATCGACGCATCGAGTTCGTGCTTGCCGTCGGCGTTGAACACCGCGCCCTTGCCGGCGTTGAAGCGCGGTGATTCCTCCAGCACGCGGATCGCGTCGACGACGGCATCCAGTGCGGTGCCGTGCTTGGCGAGGATGGCGTTGCCCGCGTCGAGCGCCTGGTCGAGGTCGGCGCGCACCAGTTTTTCTTCCTCCGGCGTCATCGACCCGCGCTCGATCACGCCCGCGCCGCCATGGATGACGAGCGCGGTCTTCGGCCTGGGCGGATCAGCCGCGAAGGCCGGCATGGCGATCGCGCAACACAACAGGGCGGCAAGCAATCGATGCGGGCGCATGGCGGTCTCCGGCGGACATGCCGCGCAGGATACCGCCGCCCGCCTATTGCTGGCGCAACGCTTCGATCGGATCCAGCAAGGACGCCTTGCGCGCCGGGTAATACCCGAAGAACAGGCCCGTGGCGATCGAGAACGCCGCGGCCAGGCCGACGACGTTGGCGTTCACCTGCACCGGCAATTCGCTGAACTTGCCGACCAGCAACGCGCCCACGATCCCGATCGCGATCCCGATGACGCCGCCGATCATCGAGATCAGCATCGCTTCGGCGAGGAACTGACGGCGCACGTCGCGCGGCCCCGCACCCACCGCCATGCGCAAGCCGATTTCGCGGATGCGCTCGGTCACCGACACCAGCATGATGTTCATGATGCCGATGCCGCCGATGATCAGGCAGATCGTCGCCACCGCGCCGAGCAACTTGGACATCAGGTTGGTCGTGGCCGTGCGCGTGCTGATGATCTCGGCGATGTTGCGCACGTTGAAATCGTCTTCCGCGCCGGGCTGGATCTTGTGGCGCTGGCGCAGCAACGCTTCCACTTCGCCCTGCACGTAGTCGAGGTCGTCGGCGTTGGCCACGCCCAACGCGATCTGCATCACCGCGCCCGGCGGCAGGCCCATCGCGCCCATCAGGCGGCGGCGCGCGGTTTCCAGCGGCACCACCACGATGTCGTCCTGGTCCTGCCCGAACCCGCCCTGGCCCTTCGGCTTCAACGTGCCCACCACCGTGAACGGCACGCGCCCGATGCGCACGACCTGGCCGAGCGGATCGTCGTCGCCGAACAATTCGCGCCGCACCGTTTCGCCGAGGATCACGGACTTCGACGCACCGCCGTAATCGCGCGCGTCGAATCCCGCGCCGCTGGCGAGCGTCCAGCCGTTGATGTCGAACCAGTCGGCCTGCACGCCCTGCCAGTTGCTCGACCAATTGTTTTCCGCGTACACGAACTGGCTGCTGCCGCGCAGGCTGCCCGCGACGTACTGCACGTCGGGCAACTCGGTGCGGATGGCCGTGGCGTCGTCTTCGGTCAGCGTGAAGTTGTTCGCGCCGCCGACGCGGATGCCGCCGAAACCGCGGCCGGAACCGGGGCTGATGTCCAGGCGGTTGGAGCCCAGGCCCGAGACGAGCTTGTCGATCTCCGCCTGCGTGCCCTGCCCGACCGAAACCATCACGATCACCGCCGCGATGCCGATGATCACGCCCAGCGAGGTCAGCGCGCTGCGCATCCAGTTGCCGCGCAATGCGTAGATCGCCGTGCGCAGGACTTCCATCGGGTTCATGCGCGCGCCTCCTCGGTGAGTTCGCCGTCGCGCATGACGAAGATGCGGTCGCAGTGGTGGGCGACGTCGGGATCGTGCGTGATCAGCACGACGGTGTGGCCGTCGCGTTGCAACTGCTTGAACAGCGCCAGGATTTCCTCGCCCGTCCTGGAATCCAGCGCGCCCGTGGGTTCGTCGGCGAGCAGGATCGGCGGGCGGTTGATGAGTGCGCGCGCGATTGCCACGCGCTGCTGCTGGCCGCCGGACATTTCGCTGGGCTTGTGGCCTTCGCGATTGCCGAGGCCGACGGACGCGAGCGCCTCGTGCGCACGCTTGAGGCGCTCGCCGCGGTGCACGTTGGCGTAGCCCATCGGCATCGAGACGTTCTCGAGCGCCGACATGCGCGGCAACAGGTTGAACCCCTGGAACACGAAGCCGATCTTGTCCAGGCGCAGGCGCGCGCGTTCTTCCGCGTCCAGCGTGGCGACATCGACGCCGTCGCAGCGGTACACGCCGGCGCTGGGCGTATCCAGGCATCCGAGCAAATTCATCAGCGTCGACTTGCCCGAGCCCGACGGCCCCATGATCGCGACGAACTCGCCCTGCAGGATGCGCAGGTTCACGCCGCGCAACGCGACGACCTCCGCTTCCGTGCCCTGCGCGTAGACCTTGTCGAGCGCCTGCGTTTCGATCACCGCCTCGCGGGCGGCGACCTGGGCCTGTGCGACGGCGCTCATTGCGTGGCCTTGGCCGTCGCTGCGCGTTCGGCGCCCGTGATCACGAGGTCGCCCGCATGCACGTCGCCGGACACTTCGGTGCTGGTGCCGTCCGACACGCCGATGCGCACGACCGCCGGCTGCGGCTGGCCGTCGACCAGCTTGTAGATCGGCGCGCGACGCGCACTGACGAGCGCGGTGACACCCGCATCCCATTGCGTGCGCTGCGTGTCGTCGAGCGATGCGCGGAACGCGGCGAACTGCTGGTTGAAACGTTCCATCAATCGCTGGCGCATCGCACCGCTGGCGGCGCCGGTATTCGCGTTGCCGCCCGACGACGGACCACCCCCCGGCCCGCGCCCGAACAGCGCGCTGCCGCCCTGTCCCTGCTGCGCCGCCGCCGGCGCCGCGCGCGCGGCCATGCGTTCCTTCATCTGCGCAAGCGCGGTGTCGAAGGCGTCCTGCTGCGACGCGTTCAAGTGCAGCGACTGCGCCAGCTTCGGCAACTCCGACGCCATCCCGCCGCCACGCTGCTGCGGCTGCGCATTGGCGGTGCCGCCCGTCGCATCGTCGGCCGGCTTGAAGCGCAATGCCGCGTTCGGCACCTTCAACACGTTGTCGCGACGGCTCACTTCGATTTCCGCGTTGACGGTCATGCCGGGCAGCAGCACCTGGTCGCGGTTGTCGACGGTGACCACCACCGGATACGTGATCACGTTGTTGGTGTTCGTCGCCGACAGGCGCACCTGCTGCACCTTGCCGCGGAAGCTGCGCTCGGGGAACGCATCGACTGTGAAGTTGACCGACTGCCCCGCCTTGACCTGGCCGATGTCGGCCTCGTCGATGGCGAGCACGATCTTCATCTGCGACAGGTCTTCTGCGATCTGGAACAGCACCGGCGCCTGCAGGCTGGCCGCCACCGTCTGGCCCGGTTCGATCGTGCGCGTGAGCACCACGCCGTCGACGGGCGAGCGGATCACCGTGCGGTCGAGGTTGAGGCGCGTGGTCTGCGTGGAGGCCTGCTGCTGCGTGATCTGCGCCTGCGCGGCGTTGACCTGCGCGCGCGCCTGGTCGCGCGCGGCGCGGGCCAGGTCCACGTCGCTCTTCGCGATCAGCTGCTGGCCGGAGAGCGAGGCCTTGCGGTCGTAATCGATCTCCGCGTTGCGCAGCGTGGCCTGCGCGGTGGCGAGCGACGCGCGCGCGCTGGCGATCTGCGCCGCGCCCTGCGCGATCTGCGCCTGGTACGTGCTCGGATCGATGCGCGCGATCACCTGGTCCTTCCTGACGCGATCGTTGAAGTCCACCAGCACGTCGGTGACCTGGCCGGAAATCTGGCTGCCCACGTCCACCGTCGAGATCGCGCTGAGCGTGCCCGTGGCGGAGATCGACACGCGGATGTCGCCGCTTTCGACGGCGGCCGTGCGGAACCCGCTGTCGGCCGCTTTCGCTTCATGGTGCGTCCACCACCACGCCAGCCCCGCCAGGGCGACGACGGCAACGCCGATGGCGACAACACGCGGACGGGACGAACGAGCGGGGGCGGATCGGGTCTGGGCCATGAAGGGGAATGCCGGGAAAGATGGGTCGAGGATGCCGCAAACGCGCGCACCGTCGCCACGTTGACCGCGCAGCGCGGCCAACGTTCAGCACTTGAATGTCAGCGCACGAACTGGATCGTGGCGAGCGTGCCGCTGCCGGGCACGCTTTCGAGGACCACCGGCCAGCCGAAGCGTTCGCCGAGGCGGCGCACGACCGACAGGCCCAGGCCCATGCCGCCGGCGTCCTGGTCGGCGCGGTAGAACGGATCGAAGGCGCGCTGCAGCGTTTCGCGCGACATGCCGATGCCGGTGTCGCGGACGCTGACGCGGTCGTTCTCGATGCGCACTTCGATGTCGCCGCTGTCGGTGTACTGGCAGGCGTTGCTGAGCAGGTTGCCCACCATCACCGCCAGCACGCGCGAGGGCGCATGCAGTTCCGGCTCGGCGTGCTTCACCACGTGCAGGTGCACGGGCTTGCCGTCGAGCAGCGGCTGCACCTTGTCCACTTCCTCGTCCACGATGTCGGCGACGGAGAAATGTTCGCGCGGCGGTTCGATGTCGCCTTCGCGCGCGAGGATCAGGAACGCATCGATCACCGCTTCCATGTCGCGGCTCGCGCTCTGGATGCGCCGCAACGAACGCTCGCCGCGGCTGCTGAGGCCGTGTTCGGTTTCCAGCAGGTCGGCGGCGACGCGGATCACGGTGAGCGGCGTGCGCAGTTCATGGCTGGCGTCGCGCGTGAAGTTGCGCTCGCGCGTGACGAAGGCTTCCACGCGTTCGCCGAGGCGATGCAAGGCCTGCGCCAGTTGTCGCGCTTCGCCGCTGCCGATGTCCGGCGGCAAGCGATGCGGCGCCAATGCATCGATGTCGGGCGCGCGCGGGTCCCATCCTGCGACCTGCCGCGCCAGCCAGTTCACCGGCGTCACCAGCCGCTTCGACACGCGGTAACTCAACGCGGACACGGCCAGCACCGCGAGCAACCCCATCACGATCGGCAGCACCGCGAAGGCGAACATCAGCCGGTCGATGCGGTCCTGGTCGTAGGCCAGGTACAAGGTGCCCGACGGCCGCTTCTCCACGCGCACCTGCAGCGCGCGTTCGTCCATCGGGTGGAAGCCCGGCGACAGCGTGGCGATGTACGCCGGCACGCCCGTGGCGGCTTGCCCGGCCGGCACGAACCAGCCGTCGAAGTTGCGTCCGTGCGGCACGTCGTAGTCGGAATCCACCGCGCGACGGGCAAAGAAGTTCGAAGCCTCCGATTCCGAAAGCTTGCGGACGAATCCCATCTGGATCACGAGTGAGACGAGCCAGCCCGCGGCAATCACCGCGAGGCTGACCATCACCACCTGGAGCAGGAAGGCGACCCGGATCTTGCGTGGCAACCCCTGTGGCACGAAGGTCGGGTCTCAGGCCGGGGGCTGTTCGATGTCGGCGATCCTGTAGCCCGCGCTCTGCACGGTGTGCAGCAGGGGCTTTTCGAACGGCTTGTCGATGGTCTTGCGCAGGTTGTACAGGTGGCTGCGCAGCGTGTCGGAGTCCGGCAGGCCGTTGCCCCAGATCTCGCGCTCGATTTCCTGGCGGCTCACCACGCGCGGCGATTCGCGCATCAGGATGGTGAGCAGCTTCAGGCCGATCGGCGAGAGCTGCAGTTCGCTGCCGGCGCGCGTGGCGCGGAGCGAGGCGGGATCGAGCACCAGGTCGGCCACCTTCAGCACCTCGGCGCCCACCTGGCGGCGCTCGCGGCGGATCAGGGCGCGCAGGCGCGCTTCCAGTTCCTGGATCGCGAACGGCTTGGTGAGGTAGTCGTCGGCGCCGGCGCCCAGGCCGGTGAGCTTCTCGTCCAGCGTGTCGCGCGCGGTCAGCATCAGGACCGGCGTGGACTTGCGCGCTTCCTCGCGCAGCCGCTTGCACACTTCCAGGCCATCCAGGCGTGGGAGCATGAGGTCGAGCACGATCACGTCGTAGCTGTTCTCGGCGGCCAGGCGGTAACCGTCCAGGCCATCGGAGGCGTAGTCGACTTCGAACCCCCGGCCTTCGAGGTATTCGCCGACCATTTCGGAGATGTTGCGGTTGTCCTCCACGATGAGGACGAGGCCGGCGGGTTCTTCACTGCTACGCATGGAGTGGGCTCCTGTCTGGGCTTCAGGTTCGTGAAGGTGCCGACCGACCGGTGCAGGCTCCGTGAAGACGCCGAAAGCGTCAACAATGGCGTCAAATCACGCCCTTCTCCGCCCATCTCCCCCCAAGGACCAAACCCGGATGCCCATGGAACGCCTGCTCCCCATCCTCCTGCTGCTGGGTTCGAACATCTTCATGACCTTCGCCTGGTACGGGCACCTGAAGTACAAATCCGCGCCGCTGGCGCTGGCGATCTTCGCCAGCTGGGGCATCGCCCTGTTCGAGTACACGCTGATGGTGCCGGCCAACCGCTGGGGCAGCGCGGTCTATTCCGCGCCGCAGCTCAAGGGCCTGCAGGAAGTGATCACGCTGGTGGTCTTCGCGGGCTTTTCGATCTGGTACCTGGGCCAGCCGCTGCGCTGGAACCACTGGGCCGGCTTCGCGCTGATCGCGGTGGCGGCGTGGCTGATTTTCCTGGAGCCGTGATCGTCAGGCGACGGCGCAGGAGCGTAGCCATGCTGCCAACGCATCTTGCGTCATCGTTCCAGCCGCCACGGCTTCGACGGCGCGTACCGTGCTGATGGGGTCGACACGAACGCGGACGCCGTGATCGGCGAGGAAGATGCGCGCAAGCAACCATCCGGTGCGCTTGTTGCCATCGACGTAGCCATGGTTTCGCGCGATGCCCCAGCAGTACGCGGCCGCCAGGTCGAACACATCAGGCTCGCCGTAGTGCGCGAGTTGTTCGGGGCGCGCGAGTGCGGATTCGATGACACCGAGATCACGAATGCCTTCAGGACCGCCGTGTTCCGCGAGTTGGCGCTCGTGCACCACATGCGCGAGCTCTGCCGAAATCCATTTCCATTCCGTCATTTCGCGAGCGCCCGGAGGATCTCCTTGTCCTCGTGCATGATCTCTTCGGCGAGCGACATCTGGCGAACGAAATCGGGGTTGTATGCGCTGATGTGCGCACCCGTCGGCGTTTCGACCAGGTAGAGCGTGTCGCCTTTTTTCACGCGCAGGAGCGCCTGCGCCTCCTTCGTGAGGATGACGCCGGCGGACGAGCCGATCGTGGTGACCTTGAGCGAAACCATGGCAGGGACCTCAGCGGGTATATAACGAACGTTATATTGCACCCGCCCAGGCGCCCTACGCAACCGCCTTGGCCTTGCGCGTCCACTCGGCGAGCAACACCGCCGTGGCGGCCGCGACGTTGAGGCTTTCGACTTTCCCGCTGCCGGGGATCGAGACGCGCAGGTCGCACGCGGCGGCGAGTTCCTGCGACATGCCTTCGCCTTCCGCGCCGAGCACGTAAACCAACCGCTGCGGCAGTTGCGCATCGAACACGCTTGCACCGTCGCGCACGACGGTCGCCGCGAGCGCAAATCCCGCGCCGCGCAATTGGGCCAGCGAATTGTCTTCGCGGCCCAGCCGGATGAACGGCACCGCTTCCGCGCCGCCTTCGGCCACGCGCGCGGCGGCGCCGGACAGGCTCAGCGTCGAATGCTTCGGCAACAGGATCGCCGCGACGCCGAAATGCGCGGCCGAGCGCAGGACGGCGCCGAGGTTGTGCGGATTGCCCACGCCGTCGAGCCACAGCACGCACACCGGACCCTGCGGCACGTGCTGCAACCACGTCGTCAACGTCTGCGGCGTTTCGCGCTGGAAATCGGCGACCACGCCTTCGTGGTGCGTGCTCGACGCGAGGCGCTGCAGGTCGGCCTCATCCTCGACCACGCGATAACCGACGCGATGCGCGACGCACCAGCGCAGCATCGGTTGCAGTTGCGGGATGCGTTCGGAGACCAGGTACAACTTGCGCAGCGCATCGGGACGGCGATGGAACGCGGCGCGCACGGCGTTGACGCCGTACAGGCGCAACTCGAGCTCACGATGTTCGCGGACGTGCTGGTGCTCGGCCGTGGCGATGTCGCGCGGCGACGGCGCACGCGAAGGATGTTCGCGCTTCGGGCCGTCGGGGCGGCGCGGTCCATTCGCCTGCGGACCGCGCGAGGGCGGGCCTTTCGGCGGTCCTTTCGACTTCCACGGCGAATCGCTCACGCATGTTCTCCCAGGCGGTCGCCCGCCGGACGCACGGTGGCTTCGAGTTCCTTCAGTTCATGCGCCACCGCTTCGGGCGAACGCGTGTACGGCGCCAGCAACGCATAGAACGCAGGCACGACGAACAACGACAGCAACGTCGAGAAACCGACACCGAAGATCACGACCACACCGATCGTCGAACGACTCGCCGACCCCGGCCCGCCCGCGAGCACCAGCGGCACCGCGCCGACCATCGTGGCGATCGAGGTCATCAGGATCGGGCGCAGGCGCACGCCGGCCGATTCGACGATCGCCTCGCGCACGCTGCGCCCTTCGTCGCGCAGCTGGTTGGCGAACTCGACGATCAGGATGCCGTTCTTCGCCGCCAGGCCCACCAGCATGACGATGCCGATCTGGCTGAAGAGGTTCAGCGTTCCGCCCGTGACCCACAGGCCGAGCAGCGCACCGAGCACGCCCAGCGGCACCGTCAGCATGATCACGAAGGGATGGATGAAGCTTTCGAACTGCGCGGCGAGCACGAGGTACACGACGAGCAACGCGAGCGCGAAGGTGAGCAGCACCGCGCCGCCCGCGCGCTGGTATTCGCGCGATTCGCCCTTCCAGTCGATCTGCGCGTGTTCCGGCAATTCCGCCTTCACCGCGTCCTGCAGCCACGTGATCGCATCGCCCATGCGATAGCCCGGCGAGAGGCCCGCGCTGATGGTGATCGAACGCAGGCGGTTGAAGCGGTTGAGGCTGCCGGCCTCGGCCACGTCGTGCAGCGTGACGAGGTTGGACAACGGGATCAGCGCGCCATCGCGTGCGCGCACCTGGATGGCTTCCAGGTCCGCGGGCGTCGCGCGGCCGGCCTTCGTGGATTGCACGACGACATCGTATTCCTCGCCGCCGCGCACGAACGTGGTCACGCGGCGCGAACCCATCATCGTCTCGAGCGCATGGCCGATGTCTTCCACGCTCACGCCCAGGTCCGACGCACGCTTGCGGTCGATCTGCACGCGCATCTGCGGACGCGTTTCCTTGTAGTCCGAATCCGCGCCGGTCAGGCCCGGGTTGGTCTCGATGCGCGCGAGCAGGCGATCGCGCCAGGCCGCAAGTTCCGTGTAGTCGGGGCCTTCGATGACGATCTGCACCGGCTGGCCGCGCGTGCGCACCAGGCCGCCGCCGACCTGCGTGGAGACGCGCATGCCGGGCAACGCATCCAGTTCGGACTTGAGCTGCTTGGCGACGTCCAGCGTGTTCTCGGAGCGCTTGTCCCAATCCTTCAGGAACACGCTGAAGCGCGCGGTGTGCATTTCTTCGCTGGCGCCGAAGCCGCCCGGAACGCGCGCGTTGGCGCGTTCGATCGGGCCCTTGCCCTGGATCTGCGGCGCGATCATCTTCTCGGCCTGCTGCACCTGCTGCACGGTGTAGTCGTAGCCGGCGCCTTCCGGGCCCGTCAGGCTCACCTGGAACGACCCGCGATCTTCCGGCGGCGCCAGTTCCGACGGCACGAGCTTGAACAGCACGGCGCTCGCGCCGAGCGCGACGAGCATGAGCGCACCGAACCACAGCGGCCGCCCGACGTTGCCCTGCAGGAAGCGGCGATAGCGCGCGGTCACGCCATCCAGGCGCGCGTTGACCCAGCGGTTGACCGGATTGGATTTCTCTTCGCGATGCGGGCGCACGAGCTTGGACGACAGCATCGGCGTGAGCGTCAGCGCGACGAACGCCGACAACGCCACGGCGCCCGCCAACGCGACGGACAACTCGCGGAACAAGCGCCCCGTGTTGCCCTCCATGAAGCCGATCGGCAGGAACACGGCGACCAGCACCGCGGTGGTCGCGATCACCGCGAACGCCACCTGGCGCGTGCCGCGCGCGGCCGCCACGAGCTTGGGTTCGCCGAGGTCCGCGCGACGCTGGATGTTCTCCAGCACGACGATCGCATCGTCCACCACCAGCCCGATGCACAGCACCAGCGCGAGCAAGGTCAGCAGGTTGATCGAATAGCCGAACACGTACAGCGGCACGAAGGCCGCGATCAGGCACACGGGCACCGTCACCGCGGGAATCAGCGCCGCGCGCAGGCTGCCCAGGAACAGCCAGATCACGATCAGCACCAGCACGATCGCCTCGATGAGCGTGTGGTACACGCGTTCGACCGAGGCATCAATGAAGGTGGTGGTGTCGAAGGCGACGAAGATCTTCGTGCCGGCCGGCAGCGTCGGGCGGATGCGGTCGGCTTCGGCGCGCACGGCGTTGGCCACGTCCAGCGCGTTCGCCGTCGAGGTGCGCGCGACGCCCAGGCCGATGTTCGGTTCGCCGTTGCTGCGGTAGTACGAACGACGCTCGGCGGAGGCCAGCTCCACCTTCGCGACGTCGCCCAGCCGCACGACATACCCGTCCGGGCCCTTGCCCAGCGGGATCTGCGCGAAATCCTCGGGCTTTTCGTAACCGCGCGCGACGCGCAAGGTGAAGTCGCGCGATTCGGATTCGATGCGGCCAGCGGGGAGCTCGACGTTTTCGGCGCGCAGGGCGTTCTCGACATCGATCGCGGTGAGGCCGCGCGCGGCGAGCGCATCGCGATCCAGCCAGACGCGCATCGCGTAACGCTGCTGGCCGCCGATGCGCACCTGCGCAACGCCGTCGATGCTCGACAGGCGATCGACGATGTAACGCTCGGCGTAGTCGCTCAGCTCGAGCGTCGACATCTTCGTCGAGCTCATGTTGAGCCAGATGATCGGATCCGAATCGCTCTCGACCTTGCTGACCTGCGGCGGATCGGCTTCGTCCGGCAGGCGGTTCGACACGCGGCTCACGGCGCTGCGCACGTCGTTGGCGGCGCCTTCGATGTCGCGCGACAGACTGAATTCCAGGGTGATGCGCGACTGGCCGTTGACGCTGCTCGACTCGATCGTCTCCACGCCTTCGATGCCCGACAACGCGTCTTCGAGCACCTGCGTCACGCGGCTTTCGACCACCGACGCCGATGCGCCGGCATACGCGACTTCGACCGACACCACTGGGGGATCGATCGCGGGCAGCTCGCGCAGCGTGAGACGCGAATACGCCATCACGCCCAGTACGATCAGCAGCAGGCTCAGGACGGTCGCGAAGACCGGACGTTCGATCGAAAGGTCGGACAGGCGCATGTCAGCGCGTCGCCGTGCGCGCGTTTGCGGCGTCGGCGATCTTCGCGCCCGGGCGCAGCTTGCCCGTGCCGTCGACGATCACGCGGTCGCCGGCTTTCACGCCGTCGAGGATTTCCGCGCGGCCATCGCGGCGCGTGCCGACCTTGACGTCCACCTGCTGCACCGTGCCGTCGTTGCCGACGCGATACACGAACGTGCGCTCACCCACCTGCACTACCGATATCTCCGGCAGCAGCAGTGCATTGCGCTCGCCGTGGCGCAGGTCGACGTTGATCAGCATGCCGGGGCGCAGGCGGTGGTCCGGATTGGGGAAGTCGGCGCGCACGTTCACCGAACGCGTGGTCGGATCGATGCGCGTGTCGATGGTGCTGACGACGCCATCGAACGCCGTGCCCGGATACGCCGCCGCGCGCCCGTACACGCGCTGGCCCTGCGCGAGCTGCGCGAGTTCGCCTTCGGGCATCGGGAAGTCGACGTACACGCGCGACAGATCATCGAGCGTGGCGATCACGGTGCCCGGCGTCACCAGCGCGCCCGGGCTCACCTGGCGGATGCCGAGCACCCCACCGAACGGCGCGCGGATCGTGCGGTCGCTGATCTGCGCGCGCACTTGCGCGGCCTGGGCATTGGCCTGGTCGCGCGCGGCGCGCTGCGTGTCGAGCTGCGAGGTCGCGATCAACTGCTGCTTCGCCAGTGCGTCCTGGCGATCGAGCAACTGCTGCGCTTCCTTCGCCGCCGCTTCGGCCTGGCGCAACGCGGCCTGCTGCTGCTGGCCCGACAAGGTGACGAGCACCGCGCCCTTGCCGACTTCATCGCCGCTGTCGAAATGCACCTGCTGCACGATCTCGCTCACCTTCGCGGTGACGGTCACCGATTCGCGCGCGCGCGCCGTGCCGATGGCCGTGAGTGCGTCGGAGAAATCGCTGGCGCGCACGATGGTGGTCGTCACCGCAACGGGTGCATTGCCGCCGCCGCGCGCGTCGCGATTGTTGGCGGCCGCCGCCTGGTCGCGGCCGCAGGCCGACAAGGTGGCGCACAGCGCGCAGGCGAGGAGGAAGGTGGACTTGGTGAACTTGGAGCGTGGGAAAGGCGTCATTCGTGAATTCTAGGCCGGTTGGCGTGGCAGTACGGTCACGGCGCGGGGCCGGAAGGCCACGAAAGGGCATCAACGCCCCATCCGCGCACGCGTTGACCCGGCGGACCCATGACCAACGACAGTGGCGCGCGCGTCCTGCCCGCGTCCTGCACACTCCGCGGACTGCGTTGTTCCCCTCGTCCCCCCGGAGAACGCCCCATGCGCCACGACAGCATCCTCGACACCATCGGCCGCACGCCGGTCGTCCGCCTCAACCGCATCGCGCCATCGCACGTGACGATGTACGCGAAGGTCGAATCCTTCAATCCGGGCGGCTCGGTCAAGGATCGCCTCGCGATCGCGATCATCCTCGACGCGGAAGCGAAGGGCCTGCTCAAGCCGGGCGATACGGTGATCGAAGCCACGTCGGGCAACACTGGCGTTGCGCTGGCGATGGTGTGCGCGGCGCGGGGTTACAAGTTCGTCGCGACGATGGCCGATTCGTTCTCGATCGAACGCCGCAAGCTGATGCGCGCGTACGGCGCGAAAGTGATCCTGACGCCCGCCGCCGAACGCGGCAGCGGCATGGTGCGCCGCGCGGAAGAACTCGCGAAGCAGCATGGCTGGTTCCTCGCGCGCCAGTTCACCAATCCCGCCAATCCCGCGTACCACCGGCAGACGACCGCAGCGGAAATCCTGCGCGACTTCGCCGGCGATCGCCTCGATCATTTCGTCACCGGCTGGGGCACCGGCGGCACGCTCACCGGCGTGGCCGAAGTGCTGCGCGTCGCGCGCCCCGAAACGAAGATCACCACGTGCGAACCAGCGGGCGCGGCGTTGCTGTCGGGCGCGGAATTCGTGCCGCACAAGATCCAGGGCTGGACGCCGGACTTCGTGCCGGAAGTGCTCAATCGCGACGTCGCGGGCACGCTGCTCAAGATCGACGAGATGGTGGCGCGCGACACCGCGCGACGCCTTGCGCAGGAAGAAGGCCTGTTCGTCGGCATCTCCGCGGGCGGAACGGTGGCCGGCGCGCTGGAAGTGGCGAAGACCGCGAAGGAAGGCGACGTGATCCTGGCGATGCTGCCCGACACGGGCGAACGCTACTTCTCCACGATCCTGTTCGAAGGCGTCAACGAAGGCTCGGACGACGAGTGGCTCGCCGGCTTGTGAGGCAACGCGCCGGCACGCAGCCGGCGCCGTCAGGCGACGAAGGTGCCGTCTTCGTGGGCGTGCGGATCCAGCCGGCCGTGGCAGATCTGCATCACGCGGTTGTGCAGGCGGCGCGGATTGTCGAAGGACTGGATGGCCAGCGCCGCCATGCTGATGGTGACCGTGAGGTTGCCCAGCGTGGTCTCGCCGCTGGCGGCCAGCATGCTCGGCGCCAGCGCGGCGGCCACGGTGAGCGCGACCGACACGAAGATGTAGGACCGGATCTGCGACCAGGCGTTCTGGTCGAGCCCGCGCGCATGGAAGCCATGGCGCACCGGCAGGCCCATCACCTTCGAGAGGGAATCGGCCAGGCGGATCTCGTGCAGCGTGCCGGCGGCCTTGATGGCGAAGGCGAGCAGCGTGGCGCCCAGGCCCGCGATCGGCACCCAGGCGGGCAGCCCGGAGCGCGGCAGCGCGACGCACGTGCAGGCGAGCACGAACAGGATCAGGCCGAGGCGGTGCAGCCAGGTGGCGCGATCGACGGTCGACTGCAGGCGGTCGACGTTACCGAGGGTGATGCGGGGCTTCATGGAAAGACTGACGTATCTGGGGTGCGCGCGGTTGCACGTTGGCGGGACGCATGGTGCCTGCGAGCGCCGCGCGGAACGCGGCTGCGCGTCACAGGGTGGCCACGAAGGGTGCGCATTTCACCATGCTTTCACGCGCCCGCGGTGAATGCGCGCGCACCCGCGCGCAAGCGGCAGTAGGCTGGCACGCATGGAAATCGAAGTGATCGAAGGCGACATCACGCAGTTGCAGGTCGACGCGATCGTCAACGCCGCCAATCCCACGCTGCTGGGCGGCGGCGGCGTCGACGGCGCCATCCACCGCGCCGCCGGCCCCGGCCTGCTGCAGGAATGCCGGGACCTGCCGGAAACCGCCCCCGGCGTGCGCTGCCCGACCGGCGAGGCCCGCCTCACCGGCGGCCATGCCCTGCCCGCGCGCTGGGTGATCCACACCGTCGGGCCGGTCTGGCATGGCGGCCACCAGGGCGAACCCGGCCTGCTGGCCGCGTGCTATCGCAACGCGATGTCCCTGGCCGCGGTGCACGGTGTCGAATCGATCGCGTTCCCGGCGATCAGCTGCGGCGTGTTCGGGTATCCGGTCGAACTCGCGGTGCCCATCGCGGTGCGCACGGTGCGTGCCTCAAGCGGTGGACGGCCGGCGCGCGTCGTGTTCGCCTGCTTCGATGCGGCCATGGCGAATCGCTACCGGGTGATGCTCGCGCTATGACACCGTCGGCCCGCAACCTGCTGCTGTCGAACGCCGCGACGCTGGCGGCCGCGCTCGTCTTCCACTGGCCCGCGGGCTGGTTGTTGTGGACGTACTGGATCCAGAGCGTGGTGATCGGCTGGTATGCGCGCAAGCGGATGTTGAACCTGCGGCGCTTCAGCACGACGGGCTTCACGTCGAACGACCAGCCCGTGCCGGAGAACGAACAGGGCAAGCGCTCCACCGCGAATTTCTTCGCGCTGCATTACGGTTTCTTCCACCTGTGTTATTTCCTGTTCCTGTGCGCCGAGCATCGCGTGACCGCAGGCTGGGACCTGCTGGTGCTGGCTGCGTGCGGCGTGTCGTTCGTGTTGTCGCAACAGCAGACCTACGCCGCGCAACACGCCGCCGACCTGCGCGGCAAGCCCAATCTCGGCACGCTGATGTTCACGCCTTACCTCCGCATCATCCCGATGCACCTGGCGATCCTGGTCGGCGCGGGCCTGGATGGCGGCGCCGGCTTGCTGGTGTTGTTCACCGTGTTGAAGACGGCGAGTGACCTGGGGCTGGATGCGATCGACAGGAATATGGCGCTGAAGCACGCGGAAAAGTTTGCGAGTGAGGGCCAACCGGAACACTGAGTTGACGATCCGGTCAGTGACGAAAGTCGCCTCGAACCGGATCGACGCATGCAATGGGCTGCCTATGTCAGTTGCCACGGAAAGCGATACTCGCTGCAGCATTTCCACGGCCGCCGCCAGACCTACCGACTTCCGCCCACCGCCACGCGACCGCGTGCGCGCGATGTCACCGTCGGCGTCAAGTTCGGCCTGCACTGCTTTACGCGGCGCGCTGCGGCGAACGAATCCGCAGAACCTTGCGCGATCTATCACGCAAACCCCGAAGGCCGGATCTTCTGCGAGACCCGGCATGCCATGGGCGAGGAATTGCCACGCATCGTCGCCACGATGCTCGACCGCAATTGTT
Source organism: Noviluteimonas caseinilytica (assembly GCF_018406605.1). Lineage (GTDB taxonomy): Bacteria > Pseudomonadota > Gammaproteobacteria > Xanthomonadales > Xanthomonadaceae > Noviluteimonas > Noviluteimonas caseinilytica. Next base: position 609,822 of record NZ_AP024545.1, read on the forward strand.
ACCTCACCGACCGCCGCAACCACGTGTTGTTCAGCACGGTGCGTACCGAAGCCGGAGAGGACTACGCCGTGTTCTTCGCGTTGCGGCGCGCTTCGCCGAAGACAGGGCTCGACGCCAACCTGATGGTGCTGAGCGCGCATCCGCGCCGGGGCTTCCGGCCCGGCGGCAAGCCCGACAAGTTCAGGCACTTGCTGCGCGCACTGCTCTGAAAAAGCGAAACCCCCGCAAGCGGGGGTTTCGTGTTCCGGGAGACTCTTGGTTATCCCTACCGTGGGGTGGGGACCGCTTGCGCGGTGGCCGGGCGCTTGCACCCGTCGGCGCGACCTGGGAGCGGACTCTACGCCGCTCCCCGAACCGGATCAAACCTGAAACGTCCTGCCTCAGGCCACCTTCTTCCACTGCCCCAGCGCCGCCAGGCCGTTGTCGCGCGCACGCGCGAACACCGTCTGCTGCGCCTTGGCCACGTTGTTGACCAGGTCCTGCGACCAGATCTTCAGCGCGGCGGACTGCATCGCGCGGCCGTAGGAGAACGACAGCGGCCACGGGTGCGGGCCCATCTTGTTCATCGCGTCGAGGTGCGCGGTGGCGTCTTCGTCGCTCTGGCCGCCGGAGAGGAACACGATGCCCGGCAGGATCGCCGGCACGGCGGTCTTCAGGCACATCAGGGTGTTCTCGGCGACGTCGTCGACCGACACGCGCTCGCCGCTCTTGTTGCCCGGCACGATCATCGATGCCTTGAGGATGGTGCCCTCGAGCATGACGTTCTGGTTGAACAGCGCGTCGAACAGCGAACGCAGCACGACTTCGGTGACTTCGTAGCAGGTCTGGATGTCGTGCGAGCCATCCATCAGCACTTCCGGCTCCACCATCGGCACCAGGCCCTGTTCCTGGCACAGCGCCGCGTAGCGCGCGAGCGCGTGCGAGTTGGCCTCGATGCAGGTGCCCGACGGGATGTCGTCGCCGATGTTGATCACCGCGCGCCACTTCGCGAAGCGGGCGCCGAGCTTGTAGTACTCCTCCAGGCGCGCGCGCAGGCCGTCGAGGCCTTCGGTGACGACTTCGCCCTGGAAGCCGGCCAGCGGCTGCGGGCCCTTGTCGACCTTGATGCCCGGGATGATGCCGTTGTCGGACATGTACTTCGCGAACGGCACGCCGGACTTGGTGGACTGGCGCAGCGTTTCGTCGAACAGGATGGCGCCGGAGATGTAGTCGCCGAGCTTCGGCGTGGTCAGCAGCATCTCGCGGTAGGCGCGGCGGTTCTCTTCGGTGTTCTCGATGCCCACGCCCTGGAAGCGCTTGGCGATGGTCGTGGTGGACTCATCGATCGCGATGATGCCCTTGCCGGCGGCCACCATGGCCTGTGCGGTTTCTGCAAGCTGTTCGATGCTCATTGGCGTCCTGGGGGCGATGGGAAAGGGCGCGATTATACGCCCCTCCCCCGCTCGGCCCGCCCCTGCAACGCCCCCCGCCTCAGCGGATCGGCCGGCCCTGCGCCGCGCCGGGATCGTTGATCATCGCGCCCGACGAGACCCCCTGGCGCGCGGCCCGCTCCATGTCGCGGCGCGTGTGGTCGCGGTCGGTGGCGTCGTGCTTGGCGTTCTGGATCGCCGCGGCCAGGTCAGAGACCTGGCAGTGGGAACGCAGCGCGGCGATGTCCATCGCCTGCTTGCCCATGAAGTGCATCGTGGCCACGGTGACGGTGCGCTGCGGCTCGGTCACTTCCGGGCGCGGCTTGAACTTCCACTGCGCCAGCGCGCCGGCGCCGGCTTGCGCGAACGCGTCGAAATACCCCTTCGTCGTGCCGGCGTCCTCGGCGCTGCTCCATTCCTTCACCACGGCGAAGTCGGACGTCGTGCCGTCGGGCTTGATCGCATAGGCCACCGCGACGCAGACGTTGTCGCCGCGCTCCTTGTAGGCAGCCGGATAGCCCGGCGCGGCGAGCTTGATCCCGTCGGCCAGCATCCACTGGTCGCGGATCCCGCCCTCGTTGACGATCCGGGTGCGGTCGCCGGCCTGTGCGGCGACGACGACGGTGCACAACGACAGCGCGAGCAAGGCAACGCGGGTGCGGGTCATGGGGCGGCTCCTGGGCCTGGGTGCTTGGGGTGCGCGCCGATCCTAAGCGAACGGCCGCTTCCCGTGCATGTGCAAGCCGGTGAATGTCGGGCGCGGGGTGACGGCGCCTCAGCGCTGCATGCCGCCCGGGGCGTTGTCGCGCTGGTAGCCGCCGGCCGCCGGCGTCAGGTCCAGCGAGTCCAGCATCACGTTGCGACGCGCGCCGCTTTTCAGCTCCCGCAGGCGGGCCGCCAGGTCGGGCACGCTGCACCGCTGGCGCAGGTCGTTCCGCAGGCCGCGCATGCCGAACACGAACGTGCCGACGGTGTAGACCTTCGTCGGCGCCGTCACTTCGGGCCGCGGCTTGAAGCGCCATTGCTTCAATGCGTCGGCGGCGGCCTCGGCGAAGGCGCTCCAGTAGCCGGGCGCGGGTTCGCTGGTGGCGCCGGCGCTGCTCCACGCCTTGACCAACGCGTAATCGGACGTGGTGCCGTCCGGATTCACGAGGTACCCCACGGCCACGCACACCTCGTCGCCGCGGCGCACGAAGGCCTGGGGGTACGCGGGCGCGGCGAGCGTCACCCCGTCGGCCAGCATCCAGCGATCGCGGATGCCGCCTTCATTGGTCACGGGGATGCGGTTGGCCGCGCGCGCCGTGGTCGCGCACGCCAGGGCGCAGCAGAGAAGCAAGGGCAAGCGGCTGTCCACGGCGCCGGAATACACCCACGGCAGCACGACCGCAACGACCATTGGTCGGCGCCGCGCAGGCGCCAATCCGGCCGCAGTGCAGCAATCTCAGAGGTCGCCGAGGCCCTCGGCGCGCCCGCCGGCGCCGACCTGCAGCAGGCGCAGCGTGTTGGTCGCGCCGTGGTGTTCCATGTGGTCGCCGCTGGTGAACATCACGCGGTCGCCCACGTCGAGGAACCCGCGGTCGTACAGCAATTTCAACGCCTGCCGGGCGGCGTCGCGCGAGGCCATGCCGCGGCTGTCGAAATCCACCGGGAACACGTCGCGCATCATCGCCATCCGCCGGCGCGCACCGTCGTAGCGCGACAGGCCGTAGATCGGCACCGAGGAACGGAAGCGCGACAGGAAGCGCGCGGTGCCGCCGGATTCGGTCATCGCCACGATCGCGCGCACGCCGATGTGCTCGGACAGGAACATCGCCGACATCGCGATCGCCTGGTCCACGCGCTCCAGGTTGCGCGGCGCCTTCTCGAAATCGGTGTCCATCTCGAACTGGCGCTCGGCGCCCAGGCAGATGCGCGTCATCGCTTCCACCGCCTTCACCGGATAGCTGCCGGCGGCGGTTTCCTGCGACAGCATCACCGCATCGGTGCCGTCGATGACGGCGTTGGCGACGTCCAGCACTTCGGCGCGCGTGGGGATCGGGTTGTCGACCATCGACTGCAACATCTGCGTCGCCGTGATCACCACTTTGTTGCGCAGCAGCGACTCGCGGATGATCTTCTTCTGCAGGCCCGGCAGCTCGGCGTCGCCGATCTCCACGCCCAGGTCGCCGCGCGCGACCATCACCACGTCGCTGGCGTCCACGATCTCGGCCAGGTTTTCGATCGCTTCCGCGCGCTCGACCTTCGCCACCATCGCCGCTTCGCTGCCGGCGGCGCGCGCGATGGACCGCGCTTCTTCCATGTCGGCGGCGTTGCGGCAGAACGACACGGCGATGAAATCCGCATCGATCTGCGCGGCCACCTTGATGAGTTCGCGATCGCGATCGGTCAGCGCGCCGAGCGACAGGCCGCCGCCGAGGCGATTGAGGCCCTTGCGATCGGACAGCGCGCCATCGTTGAGCACGGTGGTGTGGATGCGTTCGCCGTCCACGTGCTCCACGCGCAGTTGCAGCAGGCCATCGTCGAGCAGCAGCGTGTCGCCGGGGCGCACGTCGTCGGGCAGGCCCAGATAGCTGATGCCCACTTCGCGCGCGGTGCCCGGCGCGGCGTCGGCGCGCGCGACCAGGTCGAAGGGATCGCCGGCCTTCAGGTACACCTTGCCTTCGGCGAAGCGCTCGATGCGCAGCTTCGGGCCGGGCAGGTCGGCGAGGATGCCTACCTCGACGTTGGCGCGCTGCGCGGCTTCGCGCACGGCCTGCGCGCGCGCCATCTGCCCGGCCGGATCGCCGTGCGAAAAGTTGAGGCGCACCACGTCCACGCCCGCCTGGATGAGCGCGTCGAGCACGCCGGGCGGATCGGTGGCGGGGCCGAGGGTGGCGACGATGCGGGTGCGGCGGCGTTGCGGCGTGGTCATGGCAATCTGTTGTCCCGGTCTCCACGAAACCTAACACAGGGCCCGCGCGCGCCCATGCCGCTGCATACGATTTCCGTCGACCAGGCCTTCGCCGCACTGCCGGGCTTCCCCGCGTTGCGCGGCGTGCGCACGCGCCTGCGCGCGCCGGTGGCGGAGGATGCCGCGGCCGTGTTCGCGCTGTATGCGGATCCGCGCGTGATGCGCTACTGGCCGCGCGCGCCGATGGTGGAGCTGCGCGAAGCGCAACGCTGGATCGACGAAGTCCTGGCCTCGTTCGACGACCGCACGCGCATCGAATGGATCGTCACCGCGCGCGACGACGACCGCGCGCTGGGAACGTGCACGTTGTTCAACTTCGTCGGCCGCGCGCATGCCGCGTGGGTGGGTTACGCGCTGCATCCCGATGCCTGGGGACGCGGGCTTGCGCGCGACGCGGTGTCGCGCGCGCTGGCGTGGGGCCACGACACGCTGGGATTGCAGCGCTTCGACGCGAACGCCGACCCGCGCAACGATGCCTCCCTGCGCCTGCTGCGCGACCTCGGCTTCAAGCCCGGGGATTCGCCGCAACACCACTGGCGCGAACTCCCGCGCCAGGATCGCTGATCAACCGCGCGCGTCGAGCGCAGCGACCGCCGGCAGCGTCTTGCCTTCGAGGAATTCGAGGAACGCGCCACCGCCCGTGGAGATGTAGCCCACGTCATCGGCGATGCCGTACTTGTCGACCGCGGCCAGCGTGTCGCCGCCGCCGGCGATCGAGAACGCCTTCGACGCCGCGATCGCATGCGCCAATGCCTCGGTGCCTTTCCCGAACGCATCGAACTCGAACACGCCGACGGGCCCGTTCCACACCACGGTGCCCGCCTTCGCGATCAGCGCCGAATAGGCCTTCGCCGTCTCCGGGCCGATGTCGAGGATCAGGTCGTCCGCGCCCACCGCATCGATGCGCTTCACGGTGGCAGGCGCATCGGCCGCGAACGCGGGCGCGACCACCACGTCGGTCGGCAACGGAATCTCGGCACCACGCGCCTTCGCGTCCGCCATGATCTTGCGCGCCGTGTCGACGAGGTCGGCTTCGTACAACGACTTGCCGACGTCGTGGCCCAGCGCCGCGATGAACGTGTTGGCGATGCCGCCGCCGACGATCAGCTGGTCCACCTTGCCCACCAGCGAGCCCAGCAGTTCCAGCTTGGTCGACACCTTGCTGCCCGCGACGATCGCCAGCAGCGGACGCGCCGGCGTTTCCAGCGCGAGCGCGAGCGCATCGAGTTCGGCCATCAGCAACGGACCGCCCGCGGCGACCTTCGCGAACTTGATGACGCCATGCGTGGAGGCCTGCGCGCGATGCGCGGTGCCGAACGCGTCCATGACGAACACGTCGCACAGGCCCGCGTACTTCTTCGCGAGCGCTTCGTCATCCTTGCCCTCGCCCATGTTCATGCGGCAGTTCTCGAGCAGCACGATCTGGCCGGGCTGCACGTCGAAATCGTCGCTGAGCCAGTCGCGCACCAGCGGCACGTCGCGGCCGAGGTGGTGCGCCAGGCGTTGCGCGACCGGCGCGAGCGAATCGGCCGCGCTCCACTGGCCTTCGGTCGGGCGGCCCAAGTGCGACATCACCATCACCGCGGCGCCCTGGTCCAGCGCGCGCACGAGCGTCGGCAGCGCGGCGAGGATGCGTTGCTCCGAGGTCACCTTGCCGTCCTTCACCGGCACGTTGAGATCCTCGCGGATCAGCACGCGCTTGCCGTGCAGGTCGAGGTCGGTCATGCGGAGGATGGCCATCGGGCGGGCGCCTGGATGAAAAAGGGGCCCGGATTCTAGCCCGGCAGGCGTTGGCCCCGCATGCGCGGGGCCGGGGTCAGGCGGCTTGCGCGGCCTGCTGCAACGCGTCGTTGATCATCTGCTCGATGCGTTCCAGGTCCGGCAGCAGCGCCTGGTCCTGGTTGAGCAGCACGCGCGCGTGCACGCCGGTCGGCAGCGTGTCGCCGTCGGCGACGGCGTCTTCGACGAGCGTGTCGTGCGCCACCGTCACCAGGCGCGGGAAGCCCTGGGTCAGCAGCGCGAAGTACGGGAACTTGGCGTCGCCGCCGAGCGCCTTGAGCACGATCACCTTGCTGCCGAGGCCACCGGCTTCTTCGGCGATGGCGGCGAGCTTGGAGAACGCGATCAGCGGCAACTGCCAACCGCGCCAGCGGATGCGGCCGAGCAGCCAGTCGGGCGTGCCTTCGACGGGTTCGGGATCGGCGTAGGACAGCACTTCGGCGATCGTCGCGTTCGGCAGCAGCAGGCGCGCGCCGGCGATCTGGATCAGCACGCCTCGGATGTCTTGATTGAGTTGGGGTGCGGACATCGTTGCGTTACTCAGGCGGGCCAGCGCAGCAGCAGGCGGTTGACGAGGTCGTGCGGGGTGGAGGCTTCGCCACCGCGCGCGGTAAGGGCCATCGGCGCCGCAGCGTCGTAGCAGCCGTCGGGCGACTGGCCGGCGACCAGCGCGCCCTTCGCCGCATGCGCGAGCGCAGGATCGACCAACGCAGGATCGGCGCCGCTGAGCAGCAGCACGGCGCTGTCGGCCGGGGGCAGCGCGGCGAGCAACGTCGCATTCGACGCGAAGCGCAGGCCGTTGACGGATTCCAGCCCGAGTTCGGGCGGCACGATGTACACGTGCCCGGGCTCGAGCACCGTCGCGGCTTCGGCGAGCGTCACCGGCAGCGAGGCGGCGCGCGCCATCTGCTGCACGAGGCGATCGTAGCGGCCGCCGTCGAGGCGCTGGCTGATGAGCACGGGGCGCGCGAAGCCGGTCGGCAACGCGGTGAGGATCTGGCGCACTGCATCGGGTCCGCCGATGCCGGCGAGGATCAGCACGGCGCCGCGCGACACCGCGGCTTCGTCGACCAGCGCGAGCGTGGCGATTTTTTCGTCGAGCGCATCCAGGTGCTGGCGGAACTGCGGCGCGGCGGCTTCGTCGATCGCCATCGGCGTGGCGACGTGCGGTTCGTCGGTGACGTCGGCGAGCGACAGCGACGAGAAGTCGAGCTTCGCCGGCCTGGCGGTGCTCGCCGCAGCGGCGGGCGCTTCGATCGGCGCGATGTCGAAGTCGAGGTTCGGCAGTTCCGCCGGCGCGGCGCGCACGGGCGCGACGGCTTCGAGCACGTCGGATTCGGTTTCGTTCGCGGCGTGCGCACCGAGGTCGCGCATCATCGCGTCGAAGTCGTGCGCCTCGCCTGCATCGTGGCGGAACGACGGGCGCGGCTGGTCCGACAGGCCTTCCTCGGCCTCGAAGTCCAGCGCGTTGACGTCGTCGGTGAACGCGATGCCGCCGAACGCCGGGGCGTCGGTGGGCGCGTGCTGCACGGTGTCGTGCACCGGCAATTCGGCGAAGGTCATGTCGCCGAAGGAGATTTCGTCGAGCGCGGTCTCGCCGAAGGCGGGCTCGCTGGCGGGCGTTGCATCGGAAGACGATTGCGCCACCGAGTCGTCGAACGCGATGTCGTCGAGCGACACCGATTCCATCGACACCGCTTCCATCGACATGTCGGCGGACTGCAGGTCGTCGAGCGACAGCTCGTCCAGCGCCAGGCCGTCGAGTTCGACGCCTTCCATCACGATCTCGCCGCCCAGGTCGGCGTCGAAGGCCGGCAGTTCGAGCGCCGCTTCGCCGATCACCGGCTCGCGCGGCACGTCGACGGCGACCGCATCGGCTTCCGCGGCGAACGTGGCGATATCGGCATCCGCGTGGCGCGCTTCCGGCGCTTCGGGACGCCCCGGCACCAGCAACGCATCGCTTTCGGGTTCGCGCCCCGGCGGCAGCACGTCGGCATGGCGATTCAACTTCGCGGACAGATGGCGCACCCAGCGCGCCGCATCCCAGCCTTCGCGGCGCGCGGCCAGTTCGGCCTCGTCGAAGATCACGGCCAGCGACGGATCGGACAGCACTTCGTCGAACTTTTCCAGCGCGTCTTCCACCGCCGGATCCAGCGCGATGAGGATCGTCTGCGCGCGCGCATCGGCGAGCGCGCTGGGTTCGATCATCGCGGGATCGGCTTCGAGCACGATTTCGCCGCCGGCTTCCTGCAACGCCGAACGCAGGCGTTCGCAGGCTTCACCGGGACGGGCCAGCAGCGCGACGCGACGGGACTCACCCATTCACGCGGACTCCGTCGGCCATCTTCTCGGCGATCAGTTCGAACACGTTGCGCAGCAATTCGTGCTCCTGGTACGGCTTGCCCAGGTAACGCTCCACGCCGATGTCGAACGCGCGCTGGCGATGCTTCTCGCCGGTACGCGAGGTGATCATCATGATCGGCACGTTGCGGAAGCGCGGGTCGGCCTTCATCGCGGTCGCGAGTTCGTAACCGTCCATGCGCGGCATTTCGATGTCGAGCAGCATCAGGTCGGGCACGCGCTCTTCCAGGCGTTCCAGGGCGTCCACGCCATCCTTCGCGGTGGTGACTTCGAAGTTGTGGCGCTCCAGCACGCGGCCGGTGACCTTGCGCATCGTGACCGAGTCGTCGACCACCATGACCAGCGGCACGTGGCGCTTTTCGGGCTGCGGCGCCGGCACGGTGTCACGCGGCAACGCGGCCTGGCGGCGCACGAGCGGAGCGACGTCGAGGATCACGACGACGGAGCCGTCGCCCATGATCGTCGCGCCGAAGATGCCCGGCACCGAACCCACCTGCGGACCCACCGGCTTCACCACGATTTCGCGATTGCCGAGCACCTGGTCGATGCTGACCGCCGCGCGCAGTTCACCGGCGCGGATCAGCAGCAGCGGCATCTGCAGCTGGCCTTCGGCCTTCGCGGCCGCGTGGCCGAGCAGCAGGCCGAGATCGTGCAGTGCGTACTCTTCGCCGCCGTACGCGTACGTGGCGTCGTTCTTCGCCAGCGCTTCGCGCGTCACGCGGCCCACGCCGCGCACCGAGGCGATCGGCACGGCATACGTGGTTTCGCCGATCTTGACGAACACCGCCTGCGTGACCGCGAGCGTCTGCGGCAGGCGCAGGGTGAACGTGGTGCCTTCGCCCTGCTTCGACTTGATGTCCAGCGCGCCGCCGAGCTGGCGGACTTCGCTGGCGACCACGTCCATGCCCACGCCGCGGCCGGCGAGGCGGCTGACGGTGTCGGCGGTGGAGAAGCCCGGCTCCATGATCAGCGCGTCGAGGTCGGCGTCGGCCAGCACCGCATCGCTGCGGATCAGGCCGCGCTCTTCGGCGCGTTTGCGGATGGCGTTGCGGTTGAGGCCCGCGCCGTCGTCGCCGACTTCCAGCACGACTTCCGACCCTTCGCGGCGCACCGCGATGCGGATCGTGCCTTCTTCGCTCTTCTTGTGCTTCCTGCGGTCGCCCGGCGATTCCAGGCCGTGCGCGACCGCGTTGCGCAGCATGTGTTCCAGCGGCGCGGTCATGCGCTCGAGCACGTTGCGATCGAGTTCGCCCTGCGCACCGTCCAGCTTCAGCTGCACGTTCTTGCCGGTGTCGGCCGCCGCCTGGCGGACGACGCGGCGCAGGCGCGGCACGAGCGCATCGAACGGCACCATGCGCGTGCGCATGAGGCCTTCCTGCAGTTCCGAGCTCACGCGCGACTGCTGGAGCAGCAGCGTTTCGTACTGGCGCGTCAGGTCTTCCAGCGACCCCTGCAGCGACGACATGTCCGCCGCGGACTCGGCCAGGCCTCGGCTGAGCTGCTGCAGCGTGGAGAAGCGGTCGAGTTCCAGCGGATCGAACGTCTGGTCCGCGGTGTCGTGCTCGCGCTGGTAGCGCGCGATGATCTGCGCTTCGGTTTCGATGTCCAGGCGGCGCAGCTGGTCGCGGAGGCGCTGGTTGGTCGCTTCCATTTCGCCCATGGCGCCGCGGAAGTTGCCGAGCTGCTGTTCCAGGCGCGACCGGTAGATCGCGACTTCGCCCGCGTAGTTGACGAGGCGGTCCAGCAGGTCGGCGCGGATGCGCACCTGTTCCTGCGGGGCGCGCACGCCGATGTCGTCGTCGTCGCCGGCGCCCGCGTCCATGATCGGCGCGGACAGCGGCTTGAGTTCCGCCTTCGGCGCGGCCCACGTCTGGCGCGTGTCGACTTCCGCCGCCGGCTCGTACGTGCGGCCCTTGGCGCGCGCGTCGAACTGGGCGATCAGCTGTTCCGGCATCGCGATCGCGCGGCGTTCGCCGACGCGGGTGACCATCGCGTGCAGGCGGTCGAAACCGCGCTCGAGCAGCGGAATGCCATCGCGTCCCAGCTCGCTGCGGTGTTCGACCACCGCTTCGAGCAGCGACTCCATCGCGTGGCCGAGTTCGCCCACGGCCATGATGCCGGCCATGCGCGCACCGCCCTTGAGCGTGTGCAGGTCGCGCTGCAGGCCGACCAGGTGTTCGCGTTCGCCCGGTGCGTTGCGCAGCTGCGCGAGCAGGCCGTCGGAATGGTCGAGCAGGTCGACGCCTTCCTCGACGAAGATGTCGACGAGTTCGGGGTCGAGGTCGGTGAGGTCGAGCGCTTCGTCCGGATCGTTGGCCGAGGCCACGGCGTCGGCCAGCATCTGGGCGACGGCGGGTTCGGCGTCTTCGGATTCGGCGACGGTGGCTTCGACGGCGGGTTCTTCGACGACGGGTTCTTCGACCGCAGGTGCTTCGGCTTCAGGCTGCGGCGCCGCGGCGTCCTCGGCGAGCTTCGCGGCCTCGGCGGCCGCGTGTTCGCGGGCCAGGCGCTCGGCTTCGTATTCCGCTTCCAGCGCGGCGTATTCGGCTTCCTCGGCGAGGCGGACGCGTTCGGCTTCGGCTTCGGCGGCGACGCGTTCGGATTCGACGCGTTCTGCTTCGGCGCGTTCGGCTTCGGCGCGTTCGGCTTCGGCGCGTTCGGCTTCGGCGCGCTGGGCCTCGAGGCGTTCGGCTTCGAGGCGTTCCGCTTCGACGCGTTCGGTCTCGGCGCGCTCGGCGTCGAGGCGTTCGGCTTCGATGCGCTCGGCTTCGAGGCGTTCGGCTTCCAGCAGCAAGGCTTCCACGCGCTGGGCTTCGGCGCGCTCGGACTCGGCGCGTTCGGCTTCCAGGCGCTCGGATTCGATGCGTTCGAATTCGGCACGTTCCGCTTCGAGGCGCTGCGCTTCGGCGTGTTCGGCTTCCGCACGCGCCGCTTCGGCGCGTTCGGCCTCCGCACGATCGGCTTGCGCACGCTCGGCGTCGAGGCGTTGCGTTTCCAGGCGCTCGGCTTCGACGCGCTCGGCTTCGAGCAACGACGCTTCCAGGCCCGCCTGCGCTTCGATCGCCGCGGCGTCGGCCGCATCGCCTTCGAGTTCGAACTCTTCCAGCGCCAGGCCGTCGCTGCCGACGTCGAACGACGCGGCATCCAGCGACGCGGTGTCCAGCGTGCCGTCGAGCACGATGTCTTCGACGACGACGTGGTCGGCGCCACCTTCGGCGGCTTCGTTGATCGGCAGCCCGGCATCGACCGGGATCGCATCGGACAGGTCGAGGAACGCCGACAGGTCTTCGCCCTGCAGCGTGACTTCCTCGACGGCGTGGTCCGACGTGTCCTGCAACGCAAGGCCGGTGTCGACCGGCGTGGCTTCGGCGAGGTCGGTGAATTCGCGCAGGTCGGCGACGCCGGCCAGTTCGAGGTTCGCGTGTTCCAGCGCGTCGAGGTCGGCTTCGACCGGTTCGGTCGGCAGCAGCGGCGTCTTCGCTTCCGGCAGTTCGTCGCGCAGCGCGACGACCTGGCGGGCCAGCGCTTCGAACACCGGCACGCGCGGCGCGTCGGTCTGCAACGCGGTGACGGTGCGGCGGATGGCTTCCGCCGTGGCGGCCAGCGCGGCCACGCCCTGCGCCGTCGGCAATGCATGCGCGGCGAGCAGACGCTTGATGTAGGTCTCGGCCGGACCGGTGACGTTGGTGATGGCCGGGACTTCGGTCATCGCGAACGCGCCGTTCATCGTGTGCATCGCGCGCAGCAGCGCGTCGTTGGCGGCGACCGGGCGCGCCTGCGCCTGGGCGAGCCACGCATCGATGGTGACCAGGTGGCCACCGACTTCCGTGCCCAGGATCTCGAGCAGCACGGGGTCGACGGTTGCCGGCACGGTGACTTCGTCGCTGTCGCCGGTGACGGCGGGCGCGAGCGAATCGGCGGCATCCATGGCGACGGTGGTCGCGACGGGCGCCACCACGGCAGCGACGGGCGCGGCCGCAACGTACGTGGCTTCTTCACCCGCGGCGACGCGATCGGCGATCGCTTCGATGCCGGCGAGGTCCGCGGACAACGCACCTTCGCCGCGCAACGCCGCGTGCAGCTGCGGCAGCGTGTAGAAGGCCTGTTCGACGAGCGCGATGACCGCCGGGCTGGCCGGACGCGAGCCATCGAGCACGCGGTTGAGCATGTTCTCGATCTTCCAGCTGAACTCGCCGAGCGTACGCGCGCCCACGAGCCGGCCGGAGCCCTTCAGCGTGTGGAAGACGCGACGGATCGGACGCAGCTTCTCGACGTCGTCGGGCGCGTTGCGCCACGCCGGCAGCATCTGTTCGAGGTGGCCGATCTCTTCCTCGAATTCCTCGAGGAACACTTCGCGGATTTCGTCGTCGATCTCGTCGCCGGTGGCTTCGAAACCGCCGGCGACGCCGGTGGCGACGGGCGCGGGCACGTAGGCCGGCGCGGGCGGCGGCACGGGGATCGCGGGCGTGGGCTCGACGGCGTGCGTCGGCGCCGACACCAGTTCGATCGTGTCGTCGGACAGGGCGACGGGCGCATCGACCAGGTCGAACGCGACGTCGTGTTCGGCGACCGGTGCGGCTTCCACCGGCGCTTCGACCGGCGCGACGTCCTGCGGCAACGGCCAGTAACGCAGCGTTTCCAGGCTCTGGCGCGCGATGTCGAGGATGCCGTCGCGGCTCGGGCGCTGTTCGCGCAGGGCTTCGAGGTAGTACTCGATGGAGGCGAGCGCATCGGCGAGCGTGTCGAGCTGCTGGCCGTTGGGCACGCGCTTGCGGCCGATCAGCTCGGCCTCGGTGTACTTGCGGATGCCGACGAGGTAGTCGGCGGGCTGCGCGAGGTCGAGGATGCGCAGCGCACCGCCGACTTCGTCGAGCAGGCGCGGCACGTTGTCGAGCTGCGCGTGGTCCCAGCTGGTTTCCACGAACGCGACGAACGCCTGGCGCGCGTCGGAGAAATTGGTGATCGCTTCGCGGACGAGGACTTCGAGCACCTTGCGCGATTCGCTCGCGATCGGGTCGGAGGCTTCGCCTTCGTTCGGGCGGCCCAGGCGATCGACCTGGTCGTCCAGCGAGGCGTCGACGTAGAGCAGTGCGCCGGCGATATCGAGCAGCGCGCCTTCGTCGGCCGGGCGGTTGCCCGCGACGATGTCGTGCATCGCATCGCGCTGCTGCAGCACGACGTTGCGCGCCACGCCCAGGCCCATCATGCCGAGCGTATCGGCGACGCGGCCCAGCGCTTCCACCTGCGGATGCAGGTCGGCAACGCCCGTCTGCTTGGTGCGCAGGTGCAGGTCGAGCGAATCCTTGACGCGCAGCAGGTCTTCCTTGATCGCGGCGGCCACGGTGTCGAGCAGCGCGCGGTTGCGGCCGCTCAAACTGCCGCGGGCGTGCGCGAGTTCGGATTCCGTCGGCAGGTGCGCGGACAGGTTGAACGTGTTGCGCAACGCATCCAGCGCCTGGTGTTTCCCGTCGCTGTGGGCGACGTGGTACAGCAGCTGGCGCGTCGGTTCGAAGGTGGGTTCGGGGCGCGGCGCATTGAAGCTGTCGCCCTCGAACACGTTGCGCGCTTCGCGCTCCACGCCGGCGAAGGCCTGGCGCATCGCACGCGTCGCGGTGATGGCGCCATCGCGCAGCGCGGCGGCCACGGACGAGGCCACCCACAACATGCGGCGCGTCGAATCGTGGTCGGCGCTTTCCAGCAATGCGTCGATCGCCTTCGCGATGCCGGCGGCATTCGCGGGCGCGCCGTCTTCCGGCCACGCCGCCAATGCGTCGCGCAGCGTCGACAGCTGCTGGCCCGCCATGAGCTGGCGGCTCTGGCGCGGCAGCGGCGTCGGCGCAGGCAGGTCGGCCGGCAGCGGACGGTCGAGGTCCGGCGCGAACAGCACGCTTTCGCTCAGCCCCGTTTCGCCGCGTGCGGCGCGCAGCTCGTTGAGCAGCGGCAGCAGGACGATCGGGATGTCCTTGTGGCCACCCTGCAGGCGCTCGAGGTAATCCGGGAGCAGGACCACGCCGCGCATCAGCGCGCCGCAGGCCTCGTCGCGGTCGGCGACGCCGCCGGCCGAGCCGGGCGGCACCGCCAGCGCGTGCGCGAGGCGTTCCATTTCCTCGGCGACCATGGCCGGGGCATACAGCTCCACCATGCGCAACGTGCCGTGCACCTGGTGGAGGAAGCCGGCGCAGAAGCGCATGCGGGCGGTATCGGCGGGATCTTCGGCGAAGGCTTCGATGTCCATGCGCGCCTGGCGCAGGGTTTCATCGAGCTCCGGCTTGATCCAGCCGAGCGTGGTGGTATCGATGGCGTCGCGCAGCGCGGTCATGCCTTAGGTTCCTGCTGTCGGCGCTTTACGCCGGCAGCTTGAAGTCCGCGACCGAACGGCGCAGGTCCGCGGCGAGCTGGGCCAGGTTGCCGATGGATTCGGCCGTCTGGCTCGCGCCCTGCGAGGTCTGCGAAGTGATCTGCTGGATGGTGTTCATCGTGGCGGTGATGTTCGTCGCGGCGCTGGACTGCTGTTGCGCTGCGGTCGAAATGCCCTGAATGAGGTTCGACAGGTCGGACGACACCTTTTCGATCTCGCCCAGTGCCGTACCCGCGTCTTCCGCGAGGCGTGCACCGGCGACCACTTCGGAGGTCGTCTGTTCCATCGAGCTCACCGCTTCGTTGGTGTCGGACTGAATCGTCTGGACCAGCGTTTCGATTCGCTTGGTGGCGTTCGAAGCGCGTTCTGCGAGTCGCTGCACTTCGTCCGCGACGACCGCGAAGCCGCGGCCCGCTTCACCGGCCGAGGCCGCCTGGATGGCCGCGTTGAGCGCCAGGATGTTCGTCTGCTCGGAGATGTCGTTGATCAGTTCAACGATCGAGCCGATTTCCTGCGAGCTTTCGCCGAGGCGCTTGATGCGCTTGGAGGTTTCCTGGATCTGGTCGCGGATCGAGTCCATGCCCGCGATCGTCTGGCGCACGACGCCGGCGCCCTTCGTCGCGATCTGCACCGAGCGCTGCGCCACGTCCGCCGATTCGGCCGAGTTGCGCGACACCTGGTTGATGCTTTCCGCGATTTCGCTGATGCGGTCGGAGGCGGAGCTGATTTCCTGCGCCTGGTGTTCGGCGGCTTCGGCGAGGTGCATGGCGGTCGCCTGCGTTTCCTGCGCGCTGGAGGCCACCTGCACCGAGGTGTCGTTGATCGTCGCCACGAGGCTGCGGAGCTGTTCGACCGCGAAGTTGATCGAGTCCGCGATCGCGCCGGTCATGTCTTCCGTGACCGTCGCCTTCACCGTCAAGTCGCCTTCTGCCAGCGAACCCATTTCGTCCAGCAGGCGCATGATCGCCTCCTGGTTGCGGTCGTTGAGTTCCTTGGTGGTGTCGAACCGGCGCTGCTGCGCGCGGTACAACGACCAGAGCAAACCGATGATCGACAGCAGCGCCAGCGCACCGGAGACGAAGCTCACGAGCGGGTGGCCGACGAGCGTGGTGCTCTTGACGGAGCCGAACGAAGACAGCGCGTCGAACAACCCGCGGCTGTCGTTGAGCAGGCCGTCGGAGCCGTTGGTGATCTGCGCGGCGGCCGACTGGGCGGCGAAGAGGTTCTGCGAGCTGGCCAGGATGGCGTCCAGGTCCTTGCGCATGTCGGTCCACAACACGCTGGCCTGGTTGAGCGAGGCCACCGCGGCGGGGTTGGCGAGCTTCTGCACGTTGGCCGAACCGCCGTCGCGCAGGCCCTTCAACACGTTTTCGAACACGTCGGTATCGCGCTTGAGCGCGTCGCCGGCGAGGCTGGCCGACGCGCCACCGGCGCGGATCTGCGTGACGCGCTGGGCCATCGTGGAGGCGAGCACCACCTGGCGCAGGGCGATGTAGACCTGCGAGGACGGCGCGCCGGACGCGGACATCGCGCGCACGACCTCGTCGAGCTGCGCCTGCAGCTGCGGGACGCGGGCGGTGAACTTGTCGGCGTGGCCGGCGAATTCGACCACCGTCTTCTCGGCGCCGACCACCTGGTCCGCGCTGCGGCCCAGCGGGGCCCACGTCGCGGAAACCTTGTCGATCGGGCCGGAGACCAGCGCCTTGTCGCCGTAGTTGCTCTTCAGGTCGGACACGTCCGACTCGATCGTCGCCTTGGTCGCCTTGAAGGCCGTGAACGCTTCGGGCTTGCCGCCGACCGCTTCACGGCCCTGGTTGGCGAGCTGCTGCGACAACACCTGCAGGTTCGCCGCCGAGGCGTTGGCGCCGGCCAGCTGGCTGCCGCGATACGTGGCGATGCCCGTGTTCGCACCGAAGATCAACACCGACAACCCCAGCAGGCCAAGCCACGCCGTGGTCCCCAGGTTGCGGCCCTTTTCCATCATCGTGCTCATGTTCGACCTCTGATCTGCGGTGCGGCTCAGGCCGCGGCTTGTCTGAATTCGGGGGTGCGCGCCAGCAACGACAGGCTGAAGACGCCCCAGGGGTGGTCGCCCAGGCGGTAGGCCCGGTCGATGAAATGCGAGTAGCGGCCTTCGGCCAGGCCGTCGGTTTCGATCTTCTGCGCTTCGACGAAGGAACGCTGTCCATAGAGTTCGTCGATGGTGACCGCGACATCGCCGCCAGCCTGGCGGACGATCAGCACGCGCTGGCCTTCATGGATGACCGTGCGCTCGCCTTCGAGGAACTGCTTGAGGTCCACGATGGGCAGCAGGCTGCCGCGGATGTTGGCCACGCCGAGCATCCACGGCTGCGCCCCCGGCACCGGGGTGACCGGCGGGAGCGGCAGGATTTCCACCACTTCGTCGAAGCCCGAGGCCAGGCGGTGCGCGCCGATGCGATAGCCGACGCCGCGCCACAGGCCCGGGGCTTCCATCTGCTCCGGCAGGCCGACGACGTGCGACAGGCTGCGACGCTCGTAGTCCGCGATGACCTCGTACGGCGTGGCGCGCGACCCGGCGGCGCGGGACGTCATCGTGTCCGTGTGCATGCCCATGAGGTCAGGCCCCCAGCAGTTCGTTGATCCGCGCGATGAGGCTGGCCTCATGCGGCGGCTTCACGATGTAGTCCTTGGCTCCCTGCCGAAGTCCCCACGCCTTGTCCGTTTCCATGCCCTTGGTGCTCACGATCAGCACCGGGATGGCGCTGGTCGCGGCGTCCTTGGACAGCGCGCGCGTGGCCTGGAACCCGTTCATGCCGGGCAGGATCACGTCCATCAGCACGAGGTCGGGCATTTCGCGTTTGCAGACGGCAATGCCGTCCTCGGCGCTGGGCGATGCCAGCACCTGGTGTCCGTTGCGTTCAAGCAACTGCGTAAGGACCGCCGTATCGGTCGGCGAGTCCTCGATCAGCAGGATTCTTGCCATGGTGTCGCCCTACCCCCCGGTCAGGCGTTGACGTGCTTGCGGATGGCGTCGAGCAGTTCTTCCCGAGTGAAAGGCTTGGTCAGGTACTGCTCGGAGCCGACGATTCGACCCCTCGCCTTGTCGAACAGGCCGTCCTTGGAGGACAGCATGATCACGGGCGTGGATTTGAACATCTGGTTGTTCTTGATCAATGCACACGTCTGATAGCCATCCAGGCGCGGCATCATGATGTCGACGAAGATGATCTGTGGCTGGTTGTCGGCGATTTTGGCGAGCGCCTCGAAGCCGTCGGTCGCCGTCACCACCTCGGCGCCTTCGCGCTTGAGCAATGTCTCGGCGGTACGTCGGATCGTCTTCGAGTCGTCGATGACCATCACCCTCAAGCCACTGAGGTTGGTCGGCCGACCGTCTTCCTGCATCACGTGATCCCCTTCGATTCGAACGGCGCTCATGACTCCCCCGGCGCCGTTGCGGACGTCTTATATCCCAGTCCGGACGAACGCTGTCAAGCGAGAATTGCAGAGTTATTCGGAGGCAACGCATTCACGCGTGCGAATTGCGTGCCAGCGTCCGCAGGTCGGGGCATGCGTGCCTGCTAACATCCCGCGCACCTTGCCCAGCGCGCACCCCCATGCTTGATGTCGTCGTGGTGATGGACCCGATCGGGTCGATCAAGATCGCCAAGGACTCCACCTTCGCGATGTTGCTCGAGGCGCAGCGCCGCGGGCACCGCCTGCTGTACGTGGTGCCCGGTGGTTTGTCGGTGCGCGGCGGCGTCGCCGGGGCGCGCGTGGCGCCGCTCGAAGTGCGCGACGAGGCCGGAAACCACTACAAACTGGGAACTGCGTCACAGATTGAGCTGGGTCCGCAGCATGTCGTGCTGATGCGGAAGGACCCGCCGGTCGACACCGATTTCCTCAACGACACCCAGGTGCTCACGCTGGCGCAGCGCGCCGGGGCCCTGGTCGTCAACGATCCGCAGGGCCTGCGCGACCTCAACGAGAAGCTGGGCTCGCTCGAATTCCCGCAGTGCTGCCCCGAGACCCTGGTGTCCCGCGACGCCACCGCCCTGAAGGCCTTCGTCGCCGAGCAGGGCCGCGCCGTGGTCAAGCCGCTGGACGGCATGGGCGGGCGCTCGATCTTCCGCGTGGACGCCGGCGAGGCCAACGTCAACGTGATCCTGGAAACCATCACCGCCGGCGGCCGCCACCTGGCCATCGCGCAGCGCTACGTCCCGGAGATCTCCGAAGGCGACAAGCGCATCCTGCTCGTGGACGGCGTGCCGGTGGACTATTGCCTGGCGCGCATCCCGCAGGGCGACGAATTCCGCGGCAACCTCGCGGCCGGCGGGCGCGGCGAAGGCCGCCCCCTGAGCGAACGCGACCGCTGGATCGCCCAGCAGGTGGGCCCGGAGATGCGCCGCCGCGGCATGGTGTTCGTGGGCCTGGACGTGATCGGCGACTACCTCACCGAGGTCAACGTCACCAGCCCCACCTGCATCCGCGAGCTCGACGCGCAGTTCGGGCTCAACATCGCCGGCCTGCTGTTCGATGCCATCGAAGCGCGCGTGGCCGCGCGCGACCAGGACATCGCCCGCGCCTGATGTCCGCCGTCGCCGCACCCCCGCCCGCGCCGCGCATCGGCGACAACGAACGCCTCAGCGCGACCGTCGTGTTTTCGCTCCTCCTGCACGGATTGCTCGTGCTCGGCGTGGGCTTCGCGCTGGACGACGCTGCGCCCGTGCTGCCCACGCTCGACGTGATTCTCACGCAGACACAGACGCCGCTCACGCCGAAGCAAGCCGATTTCCTGGCGCAGGCCAACAACCAGGGCGGCGGCGAACACGACAAGAGCGCGCGGCCCACCGATGCGCAGACCGGCATCGCGCCGCAGCCGGAACCCGGCGTCGCCGCGCAACCGTTGCGCCGCCAGTCGCCCGCGCCGCAGCCGCCGCCGGAAGCGCGCGTCATCACCGCGGTGCGCAGCGACACGCGCGCACCGCAAGCGCAGGAAACGCCGACGCCCACCGACATCCCGTATCCGCAGGGCCGGCAGAAAGTCGAACGCGACATGGAGATGGCGCGCCTGGCCGCGGAGATCCATTTGCGCAGCGAGCGTTACGCCAAGCGCCCGAAGCGCAAGTTCGTCTCGGCCAGCACCAAGGAATACGCGTACGCCGCGTACCTCCGCGGCTGGGTGGATCGCGTCGAGCGCGTGGGCAACCTCAACTATCCGGACGAGGCGCGTCGTCGCCGCATCGGCGGCTTGCTCGTGATCAGCGTGGCGGTGCGCCGCGACGGCAGCATCGAACGCGCCGACATCATCCAGTCCAGCCACACGCCGATGCTCGACGCGGCCGCGCTGCGCATCGTGAAATTGAGCGAACCGTTCGCGCCGCTGCCGAAGACGGAAGAAAACGTCGACATCCTGCACGTGGTGCGGACGTGGCAATTCACGCCGGGCGGCGAGCTGATCGACCGGTAAGCGCGATCAAGGCTGGCGCGCGGCGCGTGCAGCCTGTTGTTCGACGAGGGTGAGCGCGACGTTGTCGCGCAAATACGCAGGTTCCGCGCGCTCCGGCGCAACCGCTTCGCCGCGTTCGAACGCATGTACCGCGAGTCGCGCGACATCCGCCGCATGCGGCAACGCCGTCGCATCGAACGCCTGCAGGCGATCGCCGAGCGTGCGCGGCAACACACCATCGACCGCGCCGAAGCCCGTGCCGCTGCCGATCCACGTGCCGTCCGGCAACACCACGCCGTCCGGTTTCGCGACGCGTTCGTGATCCACCAGGCGCGCATCGCCGCCCTCGCAACGGAACGCACCGACATACACCTCGCCCATCCGCGCATCGATCGCGGCGAGCACGTCACGCGCGTTCGCCCGCAATGCCAGCGCGGCGAGCGTGGACACGGGCACGATCGGACGATCCAGCGCCAGCGCGATGCCCTGCGCGATCGCGATCGCCAGGCGCACGCCGGTGAAGGCACCCGGGCCGCGGCCCACGGCGATCGCATCGAGCTGCGACTTCGCGATGCCGGCATCCGCCAGTACCGCTTCCGCCCACGGCAATGCGAGTTCGGCGTGGCGGCGCGGCGCGATCTCGAAGCGCTCGCGCACGTCGCCGTCGACCCACAGCGCCACCGAACACGCTTCGGTCGCAAGCTCGAACGCCAGCAGTTTCATGCGCCGTCTTCGGGCGCCGGTTCCCACAACTCGACGAGCCCGCCTTCCGGATCGAGCACGTAACCGAACTTGCCCTGCTCGCTCGCGTCGTAACGGTCGAGCACGTTGCAGCCTTCGGCGCGCAGCGCGGCGAGCGTGGCGTCGAGGTCGTCGACGCGCAGGTTCACCATGTAGGGCTTGTCGCTGGGCTGGAAATACTCGGTGCTCGCCTTGAACGGCGACCACACGGTCTGGGCCGGCGCGCCGGTGTCGTCGCGCTTCCACCTGAAGATGTGGCCGCCCCAGCCTTCGCCGCCGACGTCGAGGTGCTTCGCGTACCAGGCGGACAAGGCGTCGGGATCGTCGGCCTTGAAGAACACGCCGCCAATGCCGTGCACGCGGCGGGGACGATCAGTCATGGACAGGCTCCTCGACGGGGATGTGCGTGGATTCTGCCGCAAAGAACGCGGCCACGTCCGCCACGTCCCGCGTCCGCGCGAATGGCGGCAGGGATTCGAAGAACGTGCGGCCGTAGCTCTTGCCGACCAGGCGCGGGTCGCACAGCACCAGCACGCCGCGGTCGGTCTCGCTGCGGATGAGCCGGCCGACGCCCTGCTTCAGCGCGATCACGGCCTGCGGCAACTGTTCGTCGCGGAAGGGATTGCCGCCGGCGCGGCGGATCGAATCCAGCCGCGCTTCGAAGACCGGATCGTCCGGTGCGGCGAACGGCAGCTTGTCGATCACCACCACGCTCAGCGCATCGCCCGCGACATCCACGCCTTCGCGGAAACTCGCCGCGCCCAGCAACACGCCGTTGCCGGATTCGCGGAAGCGCTGCAGCAGCACGTGCCGCGGCGCTTCGCCCTGCACGAACAACGGCCAGGGACCATCGCGCATCGCTTCGGCCGCTTCGCGCAAGGCGCGGTGCGAGGCGAACAACACGAATGCGCGGCCGGCGGACGCTTCCAGTACCGGCGTCAGCGCATCGACCACGGCGCGGCCGTAGTCCCGCGACATCGGTTCCGGCATGTGCGGCGGGAGATAGCACAGGGCCTGCTTCGGCCAGTCGAAGGGACTGGGTTCGAGCAGCATCTCGGGGTTTTCGAGGCCGAGGCGTTCGCGCACGTGGTCGAACGCGCCCGCCACCGACAGCGTCGCCGACGTGAACACCCACGCCGCATGCGAACGCTCGCGATGCTCGCGCAGCGGACCCGACACATCGAGCGGCGTGCGCTGGAAGCGGAAACCGCGCGGCGAGAGTTCGTACCAACACACGTCGCCATCGTGCTGCGGCGCGAGGTCTTCGTCGCCTTCCACGGCCTCGGCGAAATCGCGCGCTTCCGGTCCTTCGATCCAGCGCCGCAGCCGCGCCCCGAATTCCACCGCGCGCGCATGGCAACTCTCGAAGCCCGGCGATGCTTCGCGCAGCGGGACGAGCGTTTCGACGAAATCCTGCACGGCGTCGAGCAACTGTTCGCACGCATCGCGCACCGGGATTTCGTGCAGCGCACGCCCGCGCGTGCCGCGCGTCGGCAACACGTCCATCGCGGCGCGCAACACGCGCGTGGCGTGTTCCACCTGCATCGCCGGACCCTGCACGGCGCCCAGCGCACTGCCGACGTCCTTGCATTCGCCGATCGCGTCGCGCGCCAGTTCCACCAGCGGGCGTGCGCCCAGGCCTTCGCCGAAGAATTGCGCGGCGAGATCCGGCAACTGGTGCGCTTCGTCGACCACGAACGCCTGCGCGCCCGGCAGGATTTCGCCGAAGCCTTCCTGCTTGAGCGCCAGGTCCGCGAGCAGCAGGTGATGGTTGACGACCACGACATCCGCCGACTGCGCGCGCGAGCGCGCCTGCACGACGAAACACTCCGACCAGAACGGGCATTCACTGCCGAGGCAGTTCTCCGCCGTGCTCGTCACCATCGGCAGCAGCGGCGAATCCTCGGGTAGCGCCTCGATCTCCGCCATGTCGCCGAAGCGCGTGCGCCCGCTCCACGCGACGATGCGCTGGAACTGCGCGATCTGTTCGCGATTGGCGAAACGCGGCTCGCCCTTCGCGCGTTCGAGGCGGTGCTTGCACAGGTAATTGGCGCGACCCTTCAGCAACGCCGTCGTGATGCCGATGCCCAGCGCATCGCGCACGCGCGGCAGGTCGCGCAGGTACAGCTGGTCCTGCAGCGCGCGCGTGCCGGTGGAGACGATCGTCTTCAGCCCCGACAACAACGCGGGCACGAGGTACGCGAAAGTCTTGCCGGTGCCCGTGCCGGCTTCGGCGAGCAACGTGCTGCGCTTGTCGAACGCGTCGGCCACCGCCATCGCGAGGCGCTGCTGCGCGTCGCGCGGCGTGAAGCCGGGAATGGCATCGGCGAGCGCGCCGCCTTCGGCCAGCGCATCGCGCGCGGAGGCGACCAGGTCCGACATCGTCAGTAGCGCGGCGGCGCGGTGACCTTGCAGGCGGCGAAGCCCTGTTCGGCGATGGTGGTGCCGGCCGCGTCGTCGTGCAGCTTGCGCACGGCGAGGATCGTGGCCCAGTGGCGGCGGCACAGCGGGCCGACCTGCGCGCCGACGGCGTAGGCGCGTTCGGCGAATTTTTCGGCGCCGTCGAAATCGCGCACGAGGAGTGCTGCTTCCGCGCGATCCTGCAGCAACGACGGATCGTCATCGACGGCGACCAGCGCGCGATCGAGCGCGGCCACGGCATCGGCGTAGCGATGTTCGGTTTCGGCGGTGCGGGCCTGCGCGCGTTCGCTTTCGACGACCGGATCGCGCAGGGGCTGGATCGCCAGTTCCTCGCGCGGTTCCGGCGCGCCGGCGGCGAAGCGGATCTGCGCGACCATCGCTTCCACGTTCACCGGCGGCGCGGCCGGCGGTTGCGGCGGCGCAGGCGTGGCACATGCTGACAGCACGGCCAGCACGCACGCGATCGCGAAGCCACGCACTGCCACTGTCATTGCCCGTTGTCCTGCGGCGGCGCCTGCTGCTGTTGCGGCTGCGGCGGCGGTTGCGGTTGTTGCTGGTCGTTGTCCTTGCCGAACCCGAACCAGTCGCGCCAGCCACCACTTTCTTCCTGCGGCGGCGCCTGGATCTGGCACGGCGCATACGGCGGCTGGAAGCCGGCGACGAATGCGAAGCGGCGCGCGCCCGGGCAATCCGGATCGGTCGCGTTGCCGCCGATCACCCACGTCCAGTTCAGGCCCTTGTCGCCGATCTCGAGCGGCTTGCTCGGCAGGCGCGAGAAGATGCCGGACCAAACGCGCATCGCGCCCGTCGCGCCGTACAGGCCTGTCGGCTGGTTCTGGTCGTTGCCCACCCACACCACCGCCAGGTAGTCGCCCGTGTAACCGGCGAACCAGCTGTCGCGGCTGTCGTTGCTGGTGCCCGTCTTGCCCGCGGCCTGCAGGCGGCCGAGGCCGTCGCCGACCAATTGATGCGCGGTGCCCGAGGTGACGGTGTGCTGCATCGCCGTGCCGATCAGGCGCGCGGCGATCGCGTCGCCTTCCTGCGCCGGCGGCGGGATGGTGTCGTAGCGGTTGAGCGCCTTGCCCTTCGCATCGAGCACGCCGCGCACCGCGTGCAACGGCTGGATCTGTCCGCCCGAGGCGAGGAACTGGTACAGCTGCGCCATCGCATACGGGCTCTGGTCCACCGAGCCCAGGATCAGCGCGGGATTGGGATCGGCCTCGATGCCCGCGAGCGTCTTGATCAACGCACCGAGGCGACGCGGATCCACCTGCATGCCGATGCGCACGGTGGCCTGGTTGTACGACTGCGCGAGCGCATCGATCAGGCGCACCGAGCCATGGCTGCGGCCATCGCTGTTGCCGGGCGTCCAGCGCTTGCCCTGCCCCAGCGACACCGTGACCGGGCCGTCGTCGACGTACGTGGCCAGCGAATACTTGGCGGGCTGCGCGAGCGCGAGCAGGTACACGAACGGCTTGAGCAACGACCCCACCGGGCGCTGCGCTTCCACCGCGCGGTTGAAGCCGTGTTCCTGGAAGCTGCGGCTGCCGACCACCGCGGCGACGTCGCCGTTGTGCACGTCGGTGACCACCAGGCCTGCCTGCAGCGGCGGGCGGCGCTTGCTTTCCACCGACTTCAGCGTGCGCGTCACCGCGCCTTCGGCGTAGGCCTGCGCCGACGGCGACATCGCGCTGAGCACGATCAGGCCCGCGCCCTGCAGCGCATCGGCGGGATAGTCGCGCGCGAGCTGGCGGCGCACGAGGTCCACGTAGGACGGGAAACGATTGGCGATGTTGAGCGGCGTGGCGCTCACGCCCAGCGGTGCGCCCATCGCGCGCGCGTATTCCTGGTCGTTGATCAGGCCGGACTCGTGCATCTTGCCGAGCGCGAAGTTGCGACGCTGCAGCGCACGTTCCGGATGGCGGCGCGGGTCGTAGTACGACGGGCCGCGCACGATGCCGATCATCAGGGCGATCTGTTCGGTGCTGAGGTCGCGCAGGTCGCGGCCGAACCAGAACTCCGACGCCGCGGCCACGCCGTGGATCGCCTGCGAGCCCTGCTGGCCGAGGTACACCTGGTTGAAGTATGCCTCCAGGATCGTGCGCTTGTCGTAGCGCGCTTCGATCAGCAACGCATACAGCATTTCCTTGAACTTGCGCCGCAGGGTCTGTTCCTTGCCGATCCCGAGCAAGCCGCTGCGCGCGAGCTGCTGCGTGAGCGTGCTCGCGCCCTGCTTGGCTTCGCCCGAACGCATGTTCACCCACGCCGCGCGCAGGATGCCGCTGAGGTCCAGGCCGTGGTGGCTGTTGAAGTCGCGGTCCTCGACGGCCTGCAGGCCGGTGACCAGCAACTCGGGGACTTCCTCGATGCGCACCAGGCGGCGTTCTTCCTGCTGCTGCCCGTACAGCGTGGCGATGCGCGCCGGATCCAGGCGCGCCTGCTTCAGGCCCTGCTTGCGCGCCGGATCGCGCACGGTGGCCACGCGCGAACCGGACAGCACCACTTCGATGCGCCGCGGCGCGACTTGCCCGTCGACGTCGAAATACCCGCGGCTGGCGATCAGCCAGCGGCCGCCCTTGCGGGCGTAGGTGCCGGGGCGCACGCCGGCGCCGTCGTCGCGGTAGGAAGCCGCGTCGAGTTCGGTCTTGAGCGTCTGCGCATCCATCGCCGCGCCGGGGCGCAGCACCAGCGGGCGCGCGTACACCCGCGTGGGCAACTGCCATTGCAACTGGCCGAAGCGCTCGCCGACCTGGTGGTTGAGATACAGGGTGTACGGGACCAGGAAGCCGAGCCCGAGGGCCACGGCCGCCAGGCCCCACGTGATGACGCGTCGTCGCCACCCCGGCGGGGCGGCGTCATCGCGGTCGTCGTCTTCGTCGTACTCGATCCGCGGGGGCTGCTTGGGCATGATCCGGAGGGTTCTCGGCCGCGCGCCGCGAAGGGTTCGGGGCACTGCGATGCGACAATGGAGGCGCGAGTCTAGCGCAGCGTCCCCGGCAGGCAGGACGCCACGCAGGGCGCGCGCATCCCCACCAGTCAGCCGGAGTTCCGTTCGCATGTCGATGCCCCTGGCCGATGCGCGCTTCCTGTTCCATCGCGCGACCGGCCTGCTCCGCCGCGGCTGGGCGAGCCTGCGTGCCCGCGGCTGGCGCGCCACGTGGGCCCGCGTCCGCGACGTCTTCGAACGCAGCACCGCCGCGCCGCGCACGCCGCCGTGGCGCCCGGCCGACGCGCCCTTCACGCCCTTCGCGCTGCCGGCCACGCTGGCCGCCGACGCGCCGCGCGCCAGCATCGTGATTCCCGTGTACGGGCAGTTCGCGCGCACCCTGGCGTGCCTGCGCGCGCTGGCGGCGCATCCGCCGGCGGCGCTGGCGGAGGTGATCGTGGTCGACGATGGTTCGTCGGACGAGACGCCGGAGGCCCTGCCCCGCGTGGCCGGCCTGCGGTTCCACCGCCGCGCGGCGAACGGCGGGTTCATCGCCGCGTGCAACGACGGCGCATCGCTGTCGCGCGGCGAGGTCGTCGTGTTCCTCAACAACGACACCATCCCGCAGCCGGGCTGGCTCGATGCATTGCTGCGCACATTCGACACGGAGCCGAACGTCGGCCTCGTCGGCGCGCAACTGCGTTACCCGGACGATCGCCTGCAGGAAGCCGGCGGCGTGGTCTTCTCCGACGGCAGCGCGTGGAATTACGGGCGTTTCGCCGCGCCGGAGGATTGTCGCTACGCCTACCTGCGCGATTGCGACTACGTGAGCGGCGCGGCGATCGCGCTGCCGCGCGCCTTGTTCGCCGACCTCGGCGGGTTCTCTGCCACGTATGCGCCCGCGTATTACGAAGACACCGACCTCGCGTTCGCGGTGCGCGCGCGGGGCTTGCGCGTGGTGTACCAGCCGGATTCGGTGGTCGTGCACGACGAAGGCGGCACGGCCGGCACCGATCTCAACGCGGGCCCGAAGGCCGCGCAGGTGCGCAACCAGGGGCGTTTCCTCGAACGCTGGCGCGAGACATTGGCGACGCACCCGGCGCCGGGCACGGTGCCCTCGCCCGCCGTCGTGCATGCGCGGCAACGGCAGGTGCTGATCGTCGATGCGCTCACGCCGCATCCGGACCACGACTCCGGCTCGCTGCGCCTCGTGAACCTGATGCGCCTGCTGCGCGAAGAAGGCGCGCACGTGGTCTTCCTGCCGGCCAACCGCCGCGACGACGGGGCCGCAACGCACGCGCTGCAAGCGATGGGCGTGGAGTGCTGGCATGCGCCGTTCGCGGCACGCGCGCCGGCGTGGTTCCGCGAACACGGGGCGCGCTTCGACACGATCGTGCTGTGCCGGCACTACGTCGCGTCCGAATTCCTGCCGCTGGCGCGCCAGCACGCGCCGCAGGCGCGCGTCGTGTTCGACACGGTGGACCTGCACTACCTGCGCGAACGCCGCGGCGCGGAAGTCGCGGGCGACCAGGTCGCGTTGCGCGCCGCCGATCGCACGCGCACGCGCGAACTGGACCTGATCGCGCGCAGCGACGCCACGCTCGTCGTCAGTGACGTCGAACGCACGCTGCTGGCCACCGATGCCCCGGGGGCGCGCGTCGACATCCTCTCGAACCTGCACCAGCTCGCCGGCCCCGGCCTGCCGTTCGCGCAACGCCACGACCTCGTGTTCGTCGGCGGCTTCCGCCATCCGCCGAACGTGGACGCGGTGCGCTGGTTCGTCGAATCCGTGTTTCCCCGCGTGCGTGCGCGCCTGCCCGATGTGCGGTTCCACTGCATCGGCGGCCACGTGCCGGACGAGATCCGCGTGCTCGACGCGATCGACGGCGTGCACGTGCACGGCCACCTGCCGGACATCGATCCGTACATGGACGGCGCGCGCATCGCGCTCGCGCCGCTGCGTTATGGCGCGGGCGTGAAGGGCAAGGTCAACCTGAGCATGGCGCACGGGCAACCGGTGGTGGCCACGTCGTGCGCGGTCGAAGGCATGCACCTGCGCGATGGCGACGACGTGCTGGTGGCCGATGCACCCGAGGCGTTCGCCGAGGCGATCGTGCGCCTGCATGAAGACGAAGCCTTGTGGGAGCGCTTGCGCGATGCCGGCCTGCGCAACGTGGCCGCGCACTTCTCGCTCGATGCGGGGCGCGACGTCGTGCGCCGCGTGCTGCTGCGCCAGGACGCCTAGCGGCGCGCGCCCGCCGCGCGCGTGCGGGCGGCGAAATCCGCCAGGCCTTCCACGTCGGGATCGAGCGTGCGCGCGGCATCGACCGCGCGTTGCGCGGATTCGACTTCACCGGCGCCGAGGCGTTCTTCGCCGACCGCGATCCAGCGCGCCGCGAGTCGCGTGCGCGCCTGCGCGAGCGGCGTCGCCTTGTCCCCCAATTGTTCGCGCGCATCCAGGCACGCCTGCGCGCGGGCGAGGCGATTGGCGCGCAGCGCATCGTCGAAGCAGCGTTGCGCGGCGGGCAACAGGCGCGCGAGTGCGCGCTGCACGTTGGCATCGTTCGGCGCCAGGGCACGCGCATGGCGCAGGTGGTCGTACGCGCTGTCGCCGGGGGGTGCGAGCAGGTCGCCGCGGGTTTCCGCCGCGGCGGCTTCCGCGATCAGGCGCTTCACTTCCGCCGCGCGACGCGGCGTGACCTTCGCGACCGGCAGCCGCTTCTGCAACGTGCGGCTCTGCGCGAGGTGGCGTTCGGCGTTGGCGATCGCAGGGCTGTCGGGTGCGAGCGTGCGCGCCCGCGCGAGGCTGTGTTCGGCGTCGTCGAAGCGGAAATCGGAGGCCTGGTGTTCGCTGCGCGCCGCCCACGCCAGCGCGACGTCCTGCAAGCCGTCGCGCGCGGCGGTGTCCTGCGGATCCAGCGCGAGGGCATTCGCATACGCGGCCTGCGCGGCATCGAGCTGGTGCGCGCGCAGCGATCGCGCACCGGTTGCGCGTGCGCGCTCACCGGCTTGCGAGAGCGCGGCCTGCGCATCGGGCAGGCCCACGTGGCCGGCGTCGTAACCGCGCACGCGTTCGACGATCGCCGCGGCTTCGGCCAGCTTGCCGGCCGACAACTGCGCCTGCGCCTGCACGAGCAAGTCCGACAATGCGTCTTCGCGACCCTCGAGCGCAGCATTGAGATCGGGCTGCAACTGCAGGATGCGCTGGTAGAGCGGCAAGGCCGCATCGGGCGCACCGTCGAGGTGCCCGGCTTCGCGCGCAGCATTCGCCTGCTCGAGCAGCGTGTCGATGCCCGTGACATCGGCTTCGCGTGCACGCAGGCGTTCGGCGATGGCGTCGACTTCCGCGGCGGGCATCGACAACTCGCGCGCCAGTTGCAACGCGGCGTGCGCTTCTTCGAACCGTTTCGCGTCCGTGGCGGTGCGCGCACGTCCGATCGCGGCGCTGCCCACCTTGCGCAGGCCGACGCGCGCTTCGTCGCGATCCGGATCCAGCGCCAATGCGGCCGCATACAGTTCGCGGGCACCGGTGCCATCGGGCGACGTCAACCGGCCCTGGCGCAGCGCGCGTTCGGCGTCGTCGCGCAACTGCTGCGCGCGTGCTTCGGGATACACGCGGTCGGCGATCGGATTGCGCAACGCGATCGCCACCGCGATGAGCGCGAACACCACGACCACCACCCAGGCCGCACGCCGCCGGAGCGCAGGCGGCCAGCGCCGCATCCATTCGACGATCCGCAAATTGCCGAACATGCGGGCCACGAGGCCGCCGCGAGGCTCAGGTCGCACGCCGCGCATCCTCCACGCCCGGCACCGCGGCGAGCTTGCCCAGCAGCGACGACAACTGGCCGTAGTCCTCCACCCGCAGGCGCAGGCCCAGGCGCACGCGGCCGGTGCCGCGTTCCGGGTCGCTGTGGATGCCGGAGACGTGCGCGTTTTCCTGCGCGATCAGGTTGGTGACGTCCTTGAGCAGCCACTTGCGATCCAGCGCGAGCAGTTGCACGTCGACATCGTGCCCGCCGTGCGCCCCGCCCCACTCCACCGGTATCGCGCGCTGCGGTTGCGCGGCGGCCAGGCGCGTGTACGTCGCGCATCCGGCGCGATGCACCGACACGCCCTTGCCGCGCGTGAGGTAACCGACGATGGGTTCGCCCGGCAACGGCTGGCAGCAGCGCGCCGGTTGCGCGAGCAGGTTGCCGACGCCCTGGATGGTGAAGTCGGACCGCTGCTTCTTCGACGGTGCGCGCGAGACCACCGGCGAGGCGATCGGTTCGGGTTCGGACTGCGCGCGCTCGTATTCCAGCAGCGCGCGACCGACCTGGTGCGGCCCGACGTCGCCCAACGCCACCAGCACGACGAGGTCGTCCTCGGTGCTGACGTTGAACTTCGCGAACACCGGCGACAGGTCGGCCTTCGCAAGGCCGAGGCGCTTGAGTTCGCGTTCCAGCAGGTCGCGGCCGGCGGTGAGGTTGCGCGCGCGGTCGAGCTTGTGGAACCAGCTGCGCACCTTTTCGCGCGAGCGCGGGCTGGCCAGGAACTTGTTGGACGCGACCAGCCAGTCGCGCCGCGGTTCGCCGACTTTCGCCGTGAGGATCTCGATGCGATCGCCGCTGCGCAGCACGTGGTCGAGCGGCACGATGCGCCCGTCGATCTTCGCGCCGCGGCACCGATGCCCGACTTCGGTGTGCACGTGGTAGGCGAAATCGAGCGGCGTGGCACCCTGCGGCAAGTCGATGACTTCACCGCGCGGCGTGAGCACGTAGATGCGGTCTTCGGCCAGCTCGCTGTCGAGCTCGCGCAGCATCCCGCCTTCTTCGCTCTCCAGCAGCTGGCGCATCCACGCGATGCGTTTTTCCATCGCCGCGTCCGCCGTCTTGCTGGCGTGGCCGCGGCCTTCCTTGTACTTCCAGTGCGCGGCGACGCCGAGCTCGGCCTGCGCATGCATCTCGTGCGTGCGGATCTGCACTTCGAGCGTCTTGCCTTCCGGCCCGATCACCGCGGTGTGCAGCGAGCGGTAGTCATTGCGCTTGGGGCGTGCGATGTAGTCGTCGAACTCCGCGGGCACCGGCAGCCACAACGCGTGCACGACGCCGAGCACCGCGTAGCAGGCCGGCACGTCGTCGACCAGCACGCGCACCGCGCGCAGGTCGTACAGCTCGCCGATCGGCACGTTCTTCTTCTGCATCTTCTTCCAGATGCTGTAGATGTGCTTCGGGCGCCCGGCCACGTCGCCGCGGATGCCCTGCGCAGCCAGCGCGTCGCGCAACTGCGTCTTCACGTCTTCGACGAAACGCTCGCGCCCGCTGCGCTTGTCGTCGAGCAGGCGCGCGATCTGCTGGTACGTCGCAGGTTCGAGGTAACGGAACGCGAGGTCTTCCAATTCCCACTTCAACTGCCAGATGCCGAGGCGGTTGGCGAGCGGCGCGTGGATGTCGCGCGTGAGTTGCGCGAGCGCGCGGCGCTGGTCTTCGGGCAGCGCGGACGCCAGGCGCAACCGCGCGAGGTGCCGCGACAGCAACACCAGCACCACGCGCAGGTCGCGCACGATCGCGAGCAGCAAACGACGCAGGCCTTCACTGTTGCCGATGCCGCGTTGTTCGGCGTGCAGCGCCCACACTTGCGCGGCGGCACGCTGGCCTTCCAGCAGCGCGGCGATGTTCGGATATTCTCGATCGATCGTCGCGCGCAAGGGCGCCTGCACCGCGGGCAACGCATGCAGGATCGCCGCGGCGGTCACTTCGCCATCCGCGCCGAGGCGCGCGAGCGAGGCCAGCGTGTCGATCAGCACCGCGGGCGCATCCGGCGCGCCGACGAAGGGATCGCCCGGCGTGCGCAGCATCGCGTCGCGCAACGCCGGCGCGATCGCGTTCGCGGGCGCCTGCGAAAGCAGCGCCGGGAAGTCGAAGGCGGGGGCGAGGGGCGAGGGGGCGTTCAAGCAGCAGGTCCGGTGGTGAGGTCACACTAGCGCGAAAGAGGTAAAGGCCGGGACCAGGGACCGGGGACCAGGGACCGGGAAGATCAAGAGCGTTGGCTCTTCCTGGTCCCCGGTCCCCGGTCCCCGGTCCCGAGATCTCGCAAGCGCTGCGCCAGCCGCTTCGGCGACACCCCCGCCCGCGCGCCCAGTTCCTGCGCGAACAGCGACACGCGCAGTTCCTCCAGGTCCCAGCGCAACGCCTGCCAGTCCGGTTCGCCCAGCAGGTCATTGGCGGCCGCCGACGCCACCGCATCGGCGAAGGGCTTGAGCTCCAGCATCCGGGCCTGGTCCTTGCCCGGGTCGCGCAGGGCGCGTTCGCTGCGCAGCACCAGTGCGCGCAGGTAACGCGGGTAATCGGCGAGCGCGGTGGCGGGCACGTCGCGCAGGAAGCCCGGCGGCACCAACTGCGCGAGCTGCGCCCGCATGTCGTCCAGGTTGCCCGAGGCCCAGCCGACCAGCTTCGGGTCCAGGCCCGCGCGCACGTCGGCCACCAGCCCGAGGATCGCCTGCGCCTGCTGCAGGCGCGCCATCGCTTCGGGGAACAGGCCCTTGGCAATCGCATCGCGGCGGTGCGCGAAGGCGTCCGCGTCGCGGATGTCCTCCAGCCCCTGCGCGGACAGGGCGGCGAATGCCCCATCGACCAGGTCCGCGCGCAGGCGGTCGCTGTCGTTGCCCGCCATCGTGCGCGGCGCGGCGGATTCGATGGCCGCATACAACAACGCGGTCTTCGGCTGGACGGGCAACTGCTTGCGCGCCTGCTTCAAGCGATCGGCGAGCGCGAGGTGCAGCAAGCGCCGCACGCCTTCGGGATGGCGCCGCGCGGCTTCCTCGCGATTGGCGTGCACGTGCAGCGCAACGCTGTCGCCGCGATCCTCGAGCGCGGGATACGCAGGCACGCCGCCCGCGCCCGGCACGGAGACGGGAATCGCGCGCTCGGGAAA
The DNA here is from genome assembly GCF_018406605.1 of Noviluteimonas caseinilytica. Lineage (GTDB taxonomy): Bacteria > Pseudomonadota > Gammaproteobacteria > Xanthomonadales > Xanthomonadaceae > Noviluteimonas > Noviluteimonas caseinilytica. The sequence continues at coordinate 643,110 of NZ_AP024545.1, forward strand.
CACGACCAGCCCCTGCGCCGCCATGCCTTCGGAGGCACGCGCCGCAAACGCCGCTTCTGCGCGCGCACTGAATCGTTCGCGCAATTCCGAAAGGTCGCGCGTCTCCGCAAGCACCCGCGCTTCACCCCCGGTCCCTGGTCCCCGGTCCCGGGTCCCCGCATCGAGCAGTCGCAGGTTCGCGTGGAAATGCGCCTCCACCGTTTCCGGTGCGAAATCGGTCGTCGCCACCGCCACGCCCGTCAGCTTGTGCAGGAAGCGCGCAAGCGCGCCTTCGATGCTGTCCGCCGTCGGTTCCGGGAACGCCTCCGCGAACGCGCGCGCGAAATCCGGCGCCGGCACGAAGTTGCGCCGCAATGCCTTCGGCAACGACTTGATGAGCGCCGCGGCCTTGTCGGCGATGAACCCGGGCGCCAGCCACGACAAGCGCGCCGGATCCAGCGCATTCAACAAATGCAGCGGCACCACGATCGTCATGCCGTCGTCCGGCGCGCCCGGTTCGAAGCGATACCGCACCGCCAGCCGCGCATCGCCCAGCGCAAGCCACGGCGGGAACCGCATCGCGTCGCTCTGGTCGCCGACCATCAGGTCGGCGAGCGACCAGTCGAGCGCGAGCTTCGCCTCCTTCGACAACCGCCCGTACCAAGCATCCAGCGCCTGCGCGTTGTGCACGTGCGGCGGCAGGCGATCGAGGTACCACTGCGCCTGCCACTCCTCGTCGACCACCAGACCTGCGCGGCGCTGCTTGGCTTCTTCTTCCTTCGCCTTCGCCAGCGTGGCCAGGTTGCGCGGCAGGAACGCACTGCGCGTGTTGATCTCGCCCGTCAGCAACGCATCGCGCACGAAGATCTGCCGCGCTTCTTCCGGGAACAGCGCGCCGTAATGGATCGGGCGCTTGGGCGCGAGCACCAGGCCAAACAGGGAAATCTGTTCGCTGCCGACCACGCGCCCCTGCGAACGCGCCCAGCGCGGATCGTGCTGGCGCCGGGCAAGCAGGTGCGGCAGCGCGTCGATCGCCCATTCGGGTTCGATCGCGGCGTTGGTGAGCGACCACACGCGCTCGGTATCGAGGAGCGTTGCGGACAACACCCACGGCGGTGGCTTCTTCGCCAGCGGCGAGCCCGGGAACAACTGGAACTTGCGCCCGCGCGGCCCGTCGTACAGCCCGCGATCGCCGCGGTTGCCGAGTTGCGTCGGCAAGCCCGTCATCAACGCGCGGTGCAAATCCGCGTAATGCGCGTCCGTGTCGTTCTGCTGCCAGCCCAGTTCGTCGCACAGCAGTTTCAGCTGGCGATGCAGTTCGCGCCATTCGCGCAGGCGCAGGAAGCCGAGGAAGTGTTTCTCGGCCCACGCGCGCAGCTTCGACTGCGTGAGGTCTTCGTGCGCGACGCGGTAGGCGTCCCACAGCTTGAGGATGCCGACGAATTCCGACTTCGGATCGGCGAACAGCGCATGCGCCGTGTCGGCCGCGCCGCGCTGGTCCGACGGACGCTCGCGCGGATCCTGGATGCCGAGGAACGCGGCGATGACGAGCATCTCGCGCAGGCAGCCGATGTCCTTCGCCGCCACCAGCATGCGCGCCAGCTTCACGTCCACCGGCATCCGCGCCATCGTGCGGCCGATCGCGGTGAGCTTGCGCGCCTGGCGTGCTTCGTTGGAGCCGCCCTCTTCCACCGCACCAAGTTCATGCAGCTGCTGCCAGCCATCCGCCACCGCGCGCGGATCGGGCGGTTCGAGGAACGGGAAGTCTTCGATGCCGCCCAGGCCCAGCGACAGCATCCGCAGGATCACGCCCGCGAGCGCGGCGCGGCGGATTTCCGGATCGGTGAAGCGCGCGCGCGATTCGAAATCCGGTTCCGAATACAGGCGATAGCACGTGCCCGGCGCGATGCGCCCGCACCGCCCCTTGCGCTGGTCGGCACTGGCCTGGCTGATCGGTTCGATGTGCAGGCGATCGAGTTTCTGCCGCGGGCTGTAGCGCTTCACGCGCGCCAGGCCCGGATCGACCACCGCGTGGATGCGCGGCACGGTCAACGAGGTTTCCGCCACGTTGGTCGCGAGCACGATGCGCCGCTGCGGGCCGGGATTGAACACGCGGTCCTGGTCGCGCGCGGACAGGCGCGCATACAGCGGCAGGATTTCGGTGTGGCGATACTTGCGGCGTTCCAGCGCCTGGTGCGCGTCGCGGATTTCACGCTCGCCCGGCAGGAAGATCAGCGTGTCGCCCATCGGGCGTTCGCGCGCGATTTCGTCGAAGGCCGCGACGATGCCGTCGAGCGTGGTGCGATCGCCTGCCTCGTCGCCTTCGCCTTCCAGCGGGCGATAGCGCACTTCCACCGGATACCCGCGCCCTTCCACGCTCACCACCGGCGCATCGTTGAAGTGCGCCGCGAAGCGCGCGGTGTCGATGGTCGCCGAGGTCACGATGACCTTGAGATCGCGCCGGCGTTCGAGCAGCTGCTTCAGGTACCCCAGCAGGAAATCGATGTTGAGGCTGCGCTCGTGCGCTTCGTCCACGATGATCGTGTCGTACGCCGACAGCCAGCGATCGGACTGGATTTCCGCCAGCAGGATGCCGTCGGTCATGAACTTGATCGCGGTCTGCTCCGACACGTGGTCGGTGAAGCGCACCTGGAACCCCACGGCCCCGCCCACCGGCACCTGCAATTCCTCGGCGACGCGTCGCGCCACCGCGCGCGCGGCGATGCGGCGCGGCTGCGTGCAGCCGATCATCCCGGCGGCGCCGCGGCCCGCGGCCAGGCACAGCTTCGGGATCTGCGTGGTCTTGCCCGAGCCGGTTTCGCCCGCGATCACCACCACCGGGTGCTTGCGGATCAGTTCGACGATGCGTTCGGCTTCCGCCGCGATCGGCAGGTCCGGTGCCACCCCGGCCTTCGGCAAGGCGGCCGCGCGGGCCTCGCGCACGGTGACCGAGCGCTGCAGCGCCTGGGCGAAGGCATCGCGCAAAGCCTCGTCTTCCGGCTTCGCGTTCCAGCGCTGCCAGAGGCCGAGCAGGCGGCCGCGGTCCTTCGAGAGCGCGCCCTCGATGGCGTTGCGGGCCCGCCCTGACGCGGTCTTTGCACTCGATTCCATACACTGCCTGTTGATAGCCGCCATCAATCACTGCGGCAGCGACAATCGATTTCCCGAGTCGCCGCCGCCCCACTATTGTGATCGCAACCCCCCACCTGGAGCGCATGCGCATGGGCAAGTCCGAGAAATCCCTGTCCGAGGATCCGAACCTGGGTGCCAACGCCCCCGACATCGACATCGGCATCAACGCCGACGATCGCAAGGCCATTTCCGAATCCCTGATGCAGGTGCTGGCCGACGCCTTCACGCTGTACCTGAAGACGCACAACTTCCACTGGAACATCACCGGCAAGATGTTCAACAGCCTGCACCTGATGTTCGAGACCCAGTACAACGAGCAGTGGATCGCGCTGGACGAGATCGCCGAGCGCATCCGCGCGCTGGGCTACAACGTGCCGGCCTCGTACAAGGATTTCCAGCGCCTGAGCACCATCAAGGACGACACCACGGTGGAACACACCGACTGGCGCGAAATGGTCCGCCAGCTCACGCTGGGCAACGAAGCCGTCAGCCGCACCGCGCGCAAGAGCCTGGAAATCGCCGACAAGGCCGGCGACGACCCGACGGTGGACATGCTGACCTCGCGCCTGAAGGTGCACGAGAAGAATGCGTGGATGCTGCGCTCGCTGCTGCAATGATCCGCTGATTTGCCGGCGTCGTTCCGCCCGGGACGGCGCCGGTCTCGCGTAACCTGTGCGGCATGCAGGCCGCACTCGACACCCTCCGCCACGTTTTCGGTTACGACGCCTTCCGCGGCGCGCAGGGCGAGATCGTCGCGCACGTCGCCGGTGGCGGCGACGCGCTCGTCCTCATGCCCACCGGCGGCGGCAAGTCGCTGTGCTACCAGCTGCCGGCGCTGCTGCGCGAAGGCACCGCGATCGTGGTGTCGCCCCTGATCGCGCTGATGCAGGACCAGGTGGAGGCGCTGCGCCAGCTCGGCGTGCGCGCGGCGTTCCTCAATTCCTCGCTCGATGCCGGCGCCGCGCTCGCGGTGGAGCGTGCGTTCTCGGCCGGCGAACTCGACCTGCTGTACGTCGCGCCGGAGCGCCTGCTGACGCCGCGCTTCCTGTCGCTGATGGACCAGGCGCGCCTGGCGCTGTTCGCCATCGACGAAGCGCATTGCGTCTCGCAGTGGGGCCACGACTTCCGCCCGGAATATCGCCAGCTCACGCTGCTGCACGAGCGCTGGCCGGACGTGCCGCGCATCGCGCTCACCGCCACGGCCGATGCGCCCACGCGGCGCGAGATCGTCGAGCGGCTGAAGCTGGAGGAAGCGCAGGAATTCGTCAGTTCCTTCGACCGGCGCAACATCACCTATACCGTCGTCGCCAAGCAGGAGGCGCGGCGACAGCTGCTGGAGTTCCTGTCCTCCCGGCGCGGCCAGTCCGGCATCGTGTATTGCCTGTCGCGACGCAAGGTGGAACAGACGGCGGAGGCGTTGTCAGAGAAAGGTATCGTTGCCTTGCCGTATCACGCGGGGCTCGATTCGCAGGTGCGCGCCGAACACCAGCGCCGGTTCCTGCGCGAAGACGGCATCGTGATGTGCGCCACCATCGCCTTCGGCATGGGCATCGACAAGCCGGACGTGCGCTTCGTCGCGCACCTGGACCTGCCCAAGTCCATGGAAGGCTATTACCAGGAGACCGGCCGCGCGGGGCGCGACGGCGATCCGGCCGATGCGTGGATGTCGTACGGGCTCGGCGATGCGGTGCTGCTGCAACGCATGATCGAAGAGGGCGACTCGGGCGAGGATCGCAAGCGCCTGGAACGTCGCAAGCTCGACGCGTTGATCGGCTTCTGCGAATCCACCAGCTGCCGGCGCCAGTCGCTGCTGGGCTACTTCGGGGAATCGCATCCCGGCGCGTGCGGACGCTGCGACAACTGCATCTCACCGCCGCAAAGCTGGGACGGCACGGTGGCGGCGCAGAAGGCCTTGTCGTGCGTGTATCGCACGGGGCAGCGGTTCGGCGCCGCGCACGTGATCGATGTGCTGCGCGGCGCGGAGACACAGAAGATCCAGCAGTTCGGGCACGAACGCCTGAGCACCTACGGCGTCGGCAAGGACCTCGATGCGAAGCAATGGCGCAGCGTGATGCGGCAACTCGTCGCGGGCGGCTGGCTGCAGGTGGATGTCGAAGGGCATGGCGCATTGCGGCTCACGTCGGAAAGCGCGGCGCTGTTGAAAGGCGAACGCACCCTCACCCTGCGCGCCGAAGCCGAGCGCCTGCCGAAGGCGCGCCGCGAAGCGCGCGCGTCGCAGGGCACGGCGGCGATGGATGACGAAGCGACGGTGCGGTTCGATGCGCTGCGTGCGTGGCGCGCGAGCGTGGCGCGCGAACAGAATGTCCCGGCCTACGTGATCTTCCACGACGCCACGTTGCGCCAGATCGCGTTGGCGGAACCGACCGACCTCGATGCGCTCGCCACCATCAGCGGCGTCGGCGCCACCAAGCTCGAACGTTACGGCTCGGCGGTGCTGGAAGCACTGTCGTCGGCCGAGGCCTGACGCAACGAAGCCGGAAAAGCGTGGGCTTTTCCGGCTTCGCACCTGATCAAGGGTGGTGTTGCTTAGCGGTGGCTGCTGTCGTCGCGCGGCGGGGCGGACGTGCCGGGCTTCTTGTCCTGGCTACGATCGTCCTGCTTGTTCTGGGTCTGCTGCGTGGTCTTGCCCGAGTCCTTGCCCTGGCCTTCCTGGCGCTGGCCGGAGCCCTGGCCCATGTTGCTGCCCATGTTGCCGCGGTCGTTCTGGTTGTTGCCCATCGTGTGCTTACTCCTCTCTTGCGATTGGTTGGTGCCGATGTCCGACTTGCGTCGGTGGTGACACTCTGCAAGAGCACGCATGAGAAATACGTGAGATGCGCGCGCATTCATGCGATGCATTGGTTCGCTTCAGAGATGTGCAGGTGTGTCGACGAATTCGAATGCGCATGTTTGCGGATTCAGCAACGTGCAAGCGGGCGTTCAACCCACCGACGACAAACGCGGCAGCAAGGCTTCCGGCAACACTTCCGACAAGCGTTCGCGCACGCGCGCGCCGTAACTGGCCGTCGTCGTGGCACACAAATGCGCGAGTCCCTCCAGCAAGCGTTCGACCAGCAACGCTTCGTCGCCGGTGGACTGGATCGCAAGGCGCAGGTCGGCCGCTTCGGTGCTGCGTTGCAGTTGCAGCATGTCGATGAGGTACATCTTCGCGGCCACCAGCGAACGACGTCGCGCGGCAGGTGCCTGCGTGGCGACGGGCCCCACGCGCGGTGCGATTTCCATCGCCACCGGCGCACGCGTCGAAGGCGACAGGTATCCCTCGCGCACCAGCCGATCGACGGCCGGCCGGATGTCCTCGCCCAGCATCGCGATCACATCCTCCAGCGTGCGGCGTCCGTCCGCGAGGATCAGGATGCGCCGCTCGCGCATGTCCACGCCACCGCGCGTTCCGCCCGCGAGCACGTCGCGCGCCTTGTCCGTCTTCCCCAGTTGCATGTCGGTTCCCTCCCCTGGGCGCGCAAGGCTATCGGGCGCAGATGGACGATCGATGACACGCCGGTGGCCACGCCGTCACCGCGTTGTCGCGTGCGTGTCATCGCCGTGTCGCGCAGCGGCGCGAGCCTGCGCGCATCGCCAATGCCGGAGTCCGCATGCGCCATCGCGCCGCGTTCGTCTCGGATTGCCATCTCGGCGCGACCCATTGCCACGCCGCCGAACTCGCGACCTTCCTCGAACAGCTGCAATGCGAACGCCTGTACCTCGTCGGCGACATCGTGGACCTGTGGTGGATGGCGTGCCGCCGCGCGCAGTGGGGCGCGGCGCAGAACCGCGTGGTCGAAGCGCTGCATGCCCTGCGCCGCGCGGGCACCGAACTGATCTACATCCCCGGCAACCACGATCGCCCTGCGCGGCGGTTCTGCGGGCTCGCTTTGCCGGCGATGCGCGTGCGGCGCCGCGCGATCCACGTCACCGCTGATGGGCGCCGGTTGCTGGTGGTGCACGGCGACGAGTTCGATGCGCAGACGCAGTTCGGCGGGATGCAGGAGCGCGTGGGTGACTGGTTGTACGACCGGATCCTGTCCGGGAACGCGCTGCTCAACCGCGCGCGCCGGCGCTTCGGGATGCGCTACTGGTCGCTCGCCGAATTCCTCAAGCGTCGCAGCGACGCGGCCGAACGCTACATCGCGCGCTATCGCCAGGCCGGGCTCGACGAAGTGCGGCGGCGCGGCCTCGACGGCATCGTGTGCGGCCATATCCATCGCGCGGCGCTGGAGATGCGCCGCGGCCTGATCTATGCCAACGATGGCGACTGGGTCGAATCGCTGACCGCGCTGGTCGAGGATCCCGACGGCACGCTGCGCCTGCTGTCCCACACCCACGCCACCCTCGCCCGCCTCGCGCCGCGGCCGGCCTTCGACCTGCAGCGGCCGCTCGCCGCCTGACGCAGGCGGCTGTCTCAAAACAGTCACACGCGCGCCATACCGTGCGCGCATGGACCTGCTCATGGTGTCGGACGTCTATTTCCCGCGGGTCAACGGCGTGTCGACGTCGATCCGCACGTTCGTCCGCGCGCTGGTCGCGCTGGGCCACCGGGTGACGCTGGTTGCGCCGGACTACGGCGCGTCGGACGAACAGACCGCGCGCGACACGGAGTTCGGTCCCGCCTTCGACGTGATCCGCGTGCCGGCGCGCGTGTTGTTCTTCGATCCGGAAGACCGCTTGATGACCGCGCGTGCGTTGCGTGCCGTCGAAGCCCGCCTCGCGTCGCGCCGCTTCGACGCCGTGCACGTGCACACGCCCTTCCGCGCGCATGGCGTCGGCGTGCGCCTCGCCCGCGCCTCCGGCGCGCCGGTGGTGGAGACCTACCACACGTATTTCGAGGAATACATCGCGCACTACCTGCCGTGGTGTCCCTCGCCGTTGCTGCGGCTGGTCGCACGGCGCCTGTCGCGCAAGCTGTGCCACGAGGTCGACCACCTCATCGTACCGACCACCGAGATGGAGGCCGTGCTGCGCACCTACGGCGTGCGCACGCCTGCCACGGTGCTGCCCACCGGCATCGACCTCGACGAATTCCAGGGCGGCGACGGCCAACGCTTCCGCGCCGCGCAGGGCCTCGCGCCCGGTGCGCCAGTGGTCGCGACGGTCAGTCGCCTCGCGATCGAAAAGAACATCCCGTTCCTGCTGGACGTCGTCGCGCGGGTCGTGCGCGACGCGCCCGCACTCCGCTTCGTCATCGCCGGCGAAGGCCCCGATGAGAAACGCTTGCGCACGCGCGTGCGCACGCTGGGCCTGGACGCCAACGTGGTCTTCGTCGGCAACCTCGATCGCCGCACCACGCTGCTCGACTGCTATCGCGCGGCGGATGCGTTCCTGTTCGCCTCGCCCACCGAAACGCAGGGCCTGGTGCTGATCGAAGCCATGGCGCTCGGCATCCCGATCGTATCGACCGCGGTGATGGGCACCGCCACCGTCTTGCGGAAGGCGCGCAGCGCGGTGGTGAGCGGCGAGCACGTGGAAGAATTCGCGCGCCACGTGTTGCGCGTGCTGCGCGACGACACCTTGCGCATCGCCTTGTCCGCCGCGGGTCCGCGCGATGCCGCGGCGTGGGACAACGCACGCCTGATCCAGCGCGCGCTGGAGGTCTACGCCACGGCGCGGCCCGACGCGGCCGCCCTCTCGATTCCCCTGGAAGAACGCGCATGAAGCGACGCACCCTGGCCTTGGTCCTCGCCTGCTTCGTCACCGGCGCGATCGCCGCGACGACGTGGGTAGACCTCGAACATCGCTTCACGAAGGAACAGCTGCACGCCACCGGCCTGGACACGCTGACCGCCGCGCAGCTCGCCGAACTCAACCGTTTGCTGCGCGACGACGCCGAGGCTGCGCCTGCGCCCGTCGCCGCCTCCGCGCCGCACGCCGAGCGCGAACCCGAACGCTCCCGCTTCATCGGCTTCAACGACGAGCCGATCGAAAGCACGCTGGTCGGCACCTTGAACGGTTGGGAACCCGGCACCGAGTTCGCACTCGCCAACGGCCAGCGCTGGAAGGTCCTCAAGGGCCACTACACGCTGTCGAAACCGCTGCAGGCGCCGAAGGTGAAAGTGGTGCCCGGCGCGGCGGGCCGCTGGTTCTTCCGCCTCGACGACGACACCCCCGGCGCGCGCGTGTACCGCGTCGACTGAGCCGCGCCCCCCTGAATCCGCACCGCCCTCCGCCGCGTAAAGGCGGACATGCACCCGCACCCGGTCCGGCGTCCCGTCCCCACGTTCCCCCTTCACGGCACGTGGCTTAAGGTTCGCCGGACACCGCGGCGCCCTGCCGCACCCCGATTCGCAGGACGCGCGCGCCCCATGACCGACCTCGTGTTGCCCGAACGCAACGCCGACGCCATCGACGCGCTGCTCGCGCGCGTGGCCGGCGGCGACCGGGCCGCGTTCGAAGCTCTGTATCGCGATGCCGCGCCGCTGCTGCTCGGCATCTGCCTGCGCGTGCTGCCCGATCGCGCGGAAGCCGAGGACGTGCTGCAGGACGTGTTCGTCACGGTGTGGCGCAAGGCCGCGCAATTCGACGGCGCCCGCGCGCGTGCGCTGACGTGGATGGGCGCGATCGCACGCAACCGGTCGATCGACCGCCTGCGCGCAATGCCGAATGCCCCGCGCGCGCCGATGGAACTCGCCGAGGAAGCGCCCGACCCCGCGCCCTCGCCCGCCATGCAGGCCGAGGCCAGCGCTGACAAGGCGCGCCTGGACGACTGCGTCGAGCAACTCGAACCGCGCCGCAGGCAACTCATCCGCACCGCGTTCTTCGAGAACGTCACGTATGAAGAACTCGCGGCGCGCACCGGGTCGCCGATCGGTTCGATCAAGAGCTGGATCCGGCGCGGCCTGCAGCAACTCAAAGCGTGCCTGGAACGATGAACGTCGCCGCCGACCGCCTCGAACCCGACGTGCCGCGCGACGACGACCTGTTCGCCGCCGAATACGCGCTGGGCGTGCTCGACGCGAACGAGCGCATCGAAGCGCAGGCACGCATCGCGCGCGATCCGGCGTTCGCGGCCCTGGTCGCGGCCTGGGACGCGCGCTTCGCTGCCTGGTTGCTGCGTGCACAACCGCAGGCGCCCAGCGCGCACGTCTGGCCGCGCGTGCGTACGTCGCTCGGATGGGCGTCGGTCGGCGACGACACGCGCCCGGGCCGCTGGAACGATGTGCGTACGTGGCGCCTTGCCACCGCGCTCGCCGCAGCCGCCGCCATCGCCGCGATCAGCTTCGCGTTGCTGCAGCGTCCCGCGCCGCCCGCACCGCCGCAGGTCGTCGTGGCGCCGCCCGCGCCTGCACCGACGACGCCCGCGCGCCCCGTCACCGTGCTCGAACGCGACGACGGCAGCACGGGCTGGATCGCCTCCATCGACCCGGGCGCCGCGCAGGTCCACCTGGCGCCCGTGCCCGTGCCGGCCGATGCGCAGGGTCGCGTGAACGAGCTGTGGGTCATTCCCGCGGGCAAGGCACCGATCTCGCTGGGCCTGGTCTCGACCGACAAGGCGCAGACCATCGACGTGCCGGCCGCCGTGCGCGATGCGTTGCGCGTCGGCGCGACGCTCGCCGTCACGCTCGAACCGCTGGCCGGCATCCCGCATGCGGCCCCGTCCGGACCGGTCGTGGCGAAGGGCGGCATCGCGCAGATCTGACCTGGCAGGTGCATCCACCGGGGCGTCCCGTCCGTAACACGGACAGGACCGCGCTCCAGGAGGGATGCCATGGCCGTTGCCCAGACCGTCGCCGCGACGATGCGGCGCTGGTTCGACACCACGACGCAGGTGCCCGGCGAACGCGAAGGTCGCATCGACTGGTTGCGGGCTTCGCCGTTCGTCGCGATGCACCTGGCGTGCCTGTGGGTGTTCTCGGTCGGCGTGTCGGCGACCGCGCTGTGGGTCGCGGCGATCGCCTACG